>JAUBOH010000688.1:0-2181 GCA_036700145.1 Microcoleus occultus BM001215366 | reverse complement strand
CAGTCGGATTTACCCGCTGAGATAATTGTAATAGCTGACAACTGGGAGTATATCTGACGCCGCCAGGGAAAAGTTCGAGGAGACTTCCAGTTTCTTCTACATTCTGCCTTAGCCTTTTGCTGGTTAATGCGTGAAGTGGCAACAAGTGCAAATATCGGAAGGGAACTAATATCAATCGCTGGCATTTTTTCGGGAGGTGAGAAATTATTTTATCGATGTGCAAGATTTTAGCTAATTTTTCCAGGCGGGTTTCTAGCTGATTTCTCCAGTTATCAGGTTGATTGATGTAGTCGTCGATATACTCGTTTGCCAACTCCCTTAATGCTTCCAAGTCTGCATCGGAAGATTGCCACATATCGGGTTGGGTGGAGTCGTGGCTAATAATAAAAACTTTAAAATTGTTAAAGGTGATGTACCATTCCAAAATTGCCTCATCTTCACCTAACAGACTGCGAATTTTCTGAAAACTAATAGGCTCTACTTTTTTCGGAAGGCTGCGGGTATTGTGAAACAATTCTACTAGGTTTCTGGTTTTGCTGCGTTCGATATATTCTAGGGCGGCGGTTTTGTTTTCCATTTCTAGGCAAACTTCCACCATATTTAGGTAAAGTTTATCCCATTCTTCAGCTAATTTTTGTCTGTCTGCTTCGCCGCCGATAATAATTTCACTCCGCATTGATTCAACGGTCTCAATCGCGGTTTTAAAACTATTGTAAGCTTCTGGTAGTTGTGAATTCTCCTGGTAGGCAAGTCCGAGATTATATAAAGTTTCAACATTATTTATAGGAAATGCCGCGCGGGTGCGAATTTCTAATGATGCCAGAAAAGCCGCGATCGCCAGTTCCAAATTCTCGGCTTTTTTCCCTCTGGTTCTGTTGCGGTAGGCATTCCCCAAATTATTTTGAGTATCTGCCCAATATTTGGGAAATGCCTCGCGGGTGTAAATTTTTAATGATGCTAGATAAGCTGCGATCGCCAGTTCTAGATTCTGGTCTGTTTCCCCTTTGATTCTGTCACTGTAGGCATTCCCCAAATTATTTTGAGTACCTGCCCAATCTTGAGGAAATGCCTCACGGGTGTAAATTTCTAATGATGCCAGATAAGCAGCGATCGCCAGTTCCAGATTCTCGTCTGTTTCCCCTTTGATTCTGTTGCGGTAGGCAATCCCCAAATTATTTTGAGTCATGGCCCAATATTGGGGAAATGCCTCACGGGTGTAAATTTCTAATGATGCTAGATAAGCAGCGATCGCCAGTTCCAGATTCTCGGCTTTTTCCCCTCTGATTCTGTCGCCGTAGGCAATCCCCAAATTATTTTGAGTACCTGCCCAATCTTGAGGAAATGCCTCGTGGGTGTAAATTTCTAATGATGCCACAAAAGCATCGATCGCCAGTTCCAGATTCTCCGCTTTTTCCCCTCTGATTCTGCCGCCGTAGTCATTTCCCACATTACTTTGAGTCATGGCCCAATCTTTAGCATATTCTTGACGGGTAAAAACAGTCAAGGCAATTTCATCACCTGCAATGGCAATTTCCAAATTACTCGCCCTGCTGCCTAAAGGAAATTCCCGGATTGCGTTGCAAAAATTGCCAATAAGTGTTGTTAGAGAAATGCGCCTTTGGCTATCTAAGTTTGGCAAAGTTTCCCTCGCCCAATTTCGCAACACCACAGCCAAATTATCATTAACTAAGTTGATATTATCCCGCAGCATATCGTAAATCACTTTACGATCGCCGTTGCTGTCTGCCGTTACCTGCAACACTTCCGTTAGAAATTTCACGTAAGTGGCGGGTGACAATTTCTCTACCACTGTATTGCTATAACTACCCAATAAATTCCCTGCCAGAGTCATTAAAAAATTAGCATCATCCAGGTTTTGCTCTTTTCTCAGATCATTTGCCCTCTCTAGCATTACCTTTACCAACCCCGCATCAACTAACTCCGAGTTTGCTTGCAAAATTTGGTTTTCTTCCCCGTTGGGGCAATTCAGTAGCGATTGAATTAGATTGAGATAAGCTTGGTGGCGTAATTCGTCCATATCGGGTGGCGGGGGATTGGGCGGAGTAATTATTATTTAGTGATTCTATTATATAGAGAACGCGCGTAGTTTGTTAGGGCGATTTCTCAATATTGTTTGTGAGTCCACAATCTTTCGATCCCCCCTAACCCCCCTTCGTAAGG
>JAUBOH010000687.1:0-2182 GCA_036700145.1 Microcoleus occultus BM001215366 | reverse complement strand
AAGGGATGAACAGACGCCGGGATGCGGAAGCAGATTTAATCGAGGAAAGTGCTTAAACAGTTGACAGTTGACAGTTGACAGTTGACAGTTGACGCTTCAACACTTCGACTTCGCTCAGTGCGAGGCTTCGCTCAAGGCACCGCATTTGACTGTTGACACCGAGGTTTTTCAACTGTTTTTGATATAATAGAAATACTTTGAGTGAAATCATCCAAAATTAACATTCACAGAAAGCCCATGATTGCCGATCGCAGCCACAATTATATCTCACCCGAAGAGTATCTGAAGTTAGAAGAACTCAGTCCCCTCAAACATGAGTACATTCAAGGAGAAGTCTATGCAATGGCTGGTGCAAGTGACGCTCATGTGACAGTTGCAGGCAACTTATTTGCACTTTTGAGAAATCACGTTCGTGGTAGCGGCTGTCGCGTTTATATGTCAGACATGAAAGCCAGGATTGAATCGAAGAATATTTACTACTATCCTGACGTGATGGTAACGTGCGACGAACGTGACAAATCATCTCAATCTTTTAAAAAATATCCTTGTTTAATTGTCGAGGTGTTGTCAAAGGGGACTGAAGGATTCGATCGGGGCGATAAGTTTGCTGACTATCAAGAATTAGAAACGCTTCAAGAGTATGTGTTAATTAGCCAAAAGCGTGAGCGGGTAGAGTGTTTCCGCCGCAATGCTGAAGGGTTGTGGGTTTTGTATTCCTATACTCAAGGCAGCGAAATTCACTTGGCTAGCGTAGATTTTCGCACAAGTATTGATGCTATTTATGAGGATGTAATTTTTACGAATGAAGATTCAGAAGCAGAAATTGACGAAGTGCGATCGAGGGGATAAATTGAAAGTGCGATCGCACCTCGGTTAAGGAAGGGCGATCGCTTTTGATATATTTAAAATGCCAGCAAGAAAGCCCCGATTATTTGTAAGATATGGATGACAGACTCAATAGACACTCCCAGTGGGCCCGCCAACGATCCGATCGCCGTCGCTATTTCAGTAACGCCGGCACCTGAACTGATTAAAGCTATCAACTGGCTAATAATTTCAACAACAGCGGGTACGTTAGCAACCAAGCCAAATAAAACCCCAACATAAACAGATCCAGCCTTGAGAGCTTCGAGTAGTGCCGTTAGCTGCGCGATCGCGTCGGGCCCTTGCGTGTGAATATAATCTAAAATTTGTGCGATTGCTGCTACCAGTGCATCCATGCTTCTTTCCTTTTAGGGTCAAATACCTACGATAAATCAATGCTGTTAGTCAACTAGCTGAAAAAGCAGTTCAAAAAATAGTCTGATCATTTCAAACAAACTCAAATCATTTCTCATATCGATACCATGCAAAAAAAACGAATATTTATTAGCTTTAACCCGTAATTTGTCTCACAATTTTTCTATGCTTATCAATGACATCAGCAACCTCTTTCACCGTTTCCTTTTGTTCTTGCGACAGCGGGCATTTCAGCTTGGGTTCTTTTTTGGGTTCGTTAGCCATGAGCTTATATTTTAATGTTTTGCTACAGCTTGCAACTGGTGACGGATAGCCTGTATTTGAAATTTACCAGCATAACCAGAATGAAGTCAAGTCATAAAACATCAGAAAATGTAAGCAAGTTTTAAAACCACTTTGTCAGAAAAAAGTCATATTTGGCCCTCTCGATCAGAAAATGTCAGAAAAAGTCTGATAAAATAAGAAAAACCCCTACACCTACTCGACCAATGGACGTTAAAGAAGTCTTGAGATTTGCCGAGGATCTGGTTTTCGCCAAAACAGGAGAACACTTGGACGATCTGCAAGAAGCTATCTTGCGGGGTGCATGGAAAGGTCAAAGATACTCTAAAATTGCAGAAGAATCTCACTGCACTGAAGGTCATGTCAGAAATGTTGCCTCTGAATTATGGCAAGTTCTCTCTGATGTCTTAGGTGAAGAACTCAATAAATCAAATTTTAAAACAACATTAGAAAGATGTCGATTCTCAATTATTTCATCAAAGTTTGCGAAAGAGTGTACACAAATTAATAATGTCAATGTTTGTGGAGACACTTTGCAACCTCCAGAAATTCCAAAAGATCGATCGCCCTCAACCCCCACCTCAGACACCTCCCAACCCCAAACCCGACTAGACTTAGCAGACGCACCTCATATTTCATCATTGTCCGATTCGCCTGATGG
>JAUBOH010000686.1:0-2201 GCA_036700145.1 Microcoleus occultus BM001215366 | reverse complement strand
TAAAGTCCTCTCAAAGAGGACTGAAGAACTCATTAGTCCTCTTTGAGAGGACTTTAGCTATAAGACCCGTGGAATTCATTCCCTGACGGACTGACGGGTGGGCGGGAGGACTGGTGGACCAAAAGCTGGTTGTTGACACCAATGCCCATGCCCCATGCCCTATCCCAATTCCCAATAACTACGCTTTTTTAATTTCATTAGTAATCCAATCAAAAGTTTCCATAACTTGCTTGAGGGCAGATTCGTCTTGCAAAGTAAACAAAGCCAGACTCGGCGACCTTCTCTCGCCCGGTTCTGTAGGTAACGACAGACCGATCGAAGTCAGCTTATTTCTCAATTCCAGCCAATTTTGTTCCGAATTAAACGGCGGCCTGGAACCATAATTGTCAGCAGAAATCTCCATTCTGCCAGCAATATCTACAGTGAATAACTGATAGGGTTTTCTTCCCCTTTGAGGCACTTGAGCTGCGAAACCGCCGTAGGCATCGCCCGTTCCCCACTGGATTTGAACTTCGGGTTCTTGACTTTTCGCCCAAAGGTAAATTGCTTTTGCCATTTGCGCCTCTTCTGCGCCCCGTCTAGCTTTGATTTCCGCAAAAAATGAAGATTCATCCCAACGCCTTCTTTCGCGCGTTGCGCTGGATTTTTTCTGCTGTGCTTCGGCTGTCTGACCGATCACTCTGGGAACCAGGGTTTTCAAACCGTCTTCACTTACATACTGCTTAATTTCCAGGGCCAAAACTTCAACCGGGTCCATTTGTTCGTTGAGAAATTCCACCACTCGGCGCATTTCAGCGGAAATCTCGTCAGCTACAAACACTAAGCGAACTTTACCCGCTTGCAAATTAGTTTTAACCTTCAGCCAAAATCGGTCTTCATTAGCATCCGCACCCAGAAACTCTTCAAAAATCTGTTCGGGATCGCGCCCCCGATCGCGACAATTAGCTTCAAACAAAGCAATAATTGAATCGATCGGCCAGTAAACCAACGCATTAGCAGCATAGTCGATCGACTGACCCAAAACTTTTTGCCGCAGTTCGGCATTAGGAGTTCGCCGGACATCTACCAAAGTAGGAACTGCATTTTGGTCGAGAAACAAATGATCCAGCGACCACTGTACCGCTGTTTCCTCATCGCTGGGGATTGCAGCTTCCCGCGAAATTAACAGCCACCTCCGCGCCGTCGCCCGATCGATTTGGTCTCCGGCGATCAAATTGGGATAAGTTACTAGCAAGTCTTGTAACTGGTCTTCCGAGTCGTAGGGCTGTTCCATCATTTCTACCAGCCTGTCGTCGTCCTGAATCAGATAAATACCTCCAGCCATGCAAGTCCACCTACTTAATTTTAGATTTTAGATTTTAGATTTTAGATTTCAGGTTGAGCTATTAGTCTTCAGTCTTCAGTCCGCAGCCCATGACTTCTGAAGGCGGAAGGCATTGGTCAGAATTCAATAAAAATTTTGAATTCAATAATTTTTATTGTTTGTTAATTCAACAAAAAATCCGTTCTGACTGATGACTGATGACTGATGACTGATGACTACTGACTAATACAACCAGTAAACACTCGCTGTGCCGGCCCGGTCATGTAAATCCGCCCAGAAACTTCTGCCCATTCGATTTCCAAAACGCCGCCGGGGAGTTCAACCGCAGTTACCCGATCGCACTTCCCTACCAACACCCCAGCCACCACAGTCGCACAAGCACCAGTCCCACAAGCTAGAGTAACACCTGCGCCTCTTTCCCACACCCGCATTTTTACATAGTCCCGTCGTATCACTTGAATAAATTCCGTATTTGTACGCTGCGGGAAGGCTTGGTGGTGCTCGAATTGAGGCCCGACAGTTTCCAAAGCAACAGCCGAAACATCCTCTACAAAGGTAATGCAGTGAGGATTGCCCATGCTGACGCAGGTAACAGACCAAGATTTACCGGCAACTTCGATCGGCACATCTATAACTTTGGCTAACGGTGCAGCCAAAGTTGTCGGAATTTGGGCCGCCAGCAATCGGGGAACTCCCATATCCACCTTTACCTGAGAGTCCGATCGCAATTCTGTGATAATAACGCCCGCACCGGTCTGAATCCGGTACTCAGTCTTAGACTCACTCCCACCTTTAGCAACCGGGGATTGAATTTCCTGAGATTTAGTCCCCCCCTTAAGAAGGGGGGCTAGGGGGGATCTCCGGATCGAGATTAGGA
>JAUBOH010000685.1:0-2207 GCA_036700145.1 Microcoleus occultus BM001215366 | reverse complement strand
GGTTTCAACCCCTGCCGGACTGTCGGTTTGATGTTAAGTTGACACTCCTTGGGCAATGCCGTTTCCCTACAATTAATTCATCTGGCGTAGGGACACGGCACTGCCGTGTCCTCTATATCCTTCCGGCGCAGTCGGAATTGATATCAGCCATCAAAGTTAATTGTGGTTAAAATTCACAAATTCCTTACTCTAATTCGAGCTTCAAAGTTGGCAACAGCTTTTCTAAATTTTTGAGAGATTTTTGTTGCCACGGAACATCATTTGAACCCAATACCAAAAGCTGAATCGTTTTCTTTTTCCGCACGGTAATGACAAACTTAGACAGCATACTGATACCAGAACTGTTAACAAATTCCAATTTTTTTAGATTCAACGTAATAGTAGGCGGTTCGGGATTGGCCACCGAATCTAACAATTCGACTATTGGTGCATACTCTGCTGGGCCGCCCAGGCTGAGTTCGCCGATGAAGGTGACTGTCACCGATTCTCGATCGTACTTAATGCTGTAATCTTCACCTTGAATTTCTTGCATACTCATTGTGATTTGGTTTCCTGACTGAAATATGGCGATCGCCATCTGAGAGAGTAAATATTGAAATGGTTGCAACTAGACAGCAATTTGAACAACAGTCGTAACAGCGATCGTATCGGGACTGTCTGGCCGGGGCTCAAATTTCCAGCCGATCTTAGCTGAATAATCATTAATCATCGTCAGCAATCCCAATCCCGAGGTTTCGCTTTCAGAATCAGCACTCTTTTCAAGCTGCTGCAAATAAAGTTCATTTGGATCGGAAGCAAGGATTTCTTCAATGAACTCCTCGAGCTTATTCGCACCTTCTTGATTGACACTATTACTGGCAAAAATCACCGCCGTCACGTCGCTTTCACCAATAAAATGTATCCCAAATTTGACCTTGTAATTAGCATCGTCCTTATTAAATTTTATCGCATTCTCTAACAATTCGTTGGCGACGTAGCTCACAGCTCCCTTACTTTGTTTGAGCCGTTTCTCGGTGCGACTATCCTGTGCGTCCACTGGTAGAAAACTGGACAAATAATCGGCTACAAAATGAGCTGAGAGCAGGTTATTGCGCCAGCGCTGCCGAATCGGGCGAGAACTCGGCGTAAAAGTAAGTTCTAGGGAGTCGCGATCGGGAGGAAATTGGTCGATGAAGTCTCCAAATATTTGTGTCACTGTTTTTAAGCTGCCATGTGTCATTATTTTTACACCTGCAATCGATCGCACGGAGAAAGAGCCATTAAGAACGTCCGCTATAGCAGATAAACCGGGTTTCGGTGAGTTGAGGCTAAATTCTGCGAGATGTCGCCCTGTTGCTTTAATACTACCAAAGTAATATCATCAAATACTTTTTGTTCTCCAATAAATTGTCGCAGGTCATTAATTGCCGCTTGATTGATTTCTGCGGCGCTTTTGTGCCAATTAATAGAAATTACTTGACAAAGCCTTTCGATTCCGTAGAATTGTTTGGCGGTGTTTCTGGCTTCCGTGATGCCGTCAGTGTAAAGCACCACCCCGTCCCCCGGCTCTAACTTGACGAAAACGCGATCGATAAAATTGACAATTTCTTCATCTAAGCCGATGGGAAATCCTAAATCCATCATGTCAATCCGTTCAATTTGACCGTCTTTTCTGACAACGAGAGTTTCCTCGTGTTGACCGCTGATGCTAATTCTGCCGTTGGCGTAGTTGAGGAGAGCCAGGGTCAGGTTTTTGTCCGAATTCATGCGCTGAATATTTTTGTACAGGGTGCGGTTGAGAGTATCTAAAAAGCGCACCGGATCGGATTCTGGCATCTCCTGAAGAGTGCGGACGGCTGTTTGAGCCATCACCATCAAAATGCCGCTTTCTAGTCCGTGTCCGGTGACATCGCCGATCGCAATTGTCACCACGCCTTCAGTGTAAAGTACGTCGTAGTAATCGCCGCCAACTTCCGAGGCTGCTTCCATAAATCCGGCAATATCCAAGTCTTCAATTGCTGCTAGTTCTGCTGGTTTGGGCAAAATCAACTGCTGCATTTGTCTGAGCATACCGAGTTCCGAACTCATGCGCCGATTTTCCGCTTTCAGCCGCTGGTTGAGACCAGCAATTTCTTGATTGGCTGTGGCGAGATCCGAGGTGCGTTCTTTAACTTTATCTTCGAGAGTTTCAAAGGATTCTTTGAGTTGTCTGGCCATGCTGTTGAAGG
>JAUBOH010000684.1:0-2220 GCA_036700145.1 Microcoleus occultus BM001215366 | reverse complement strand
TTTTGGGCGATCGATTTACCAATTAGATTTTTTTAACGAACCGCGAAGACGCGAAGGGCGCTAAGGAAGAGAAGAAAGAAGAGGAAGCGGGATGATGGATAATTTATGTATGTAGAAAGTTAAGGATGTTGGGATTTATGAGTACATCAGTTTCAATTAAGCAATTGTCGGCACAATGGATAACATCGGAGAATTTTCGGAGTTACGGTCAAGTTATCTCTGCGAGTGTTGATGGTAAGTCTTTTGATGCTCAGGATGCTAGGTTAAATTTACAAAATGGCATTCCTAGATTTTATATTATGCGGTTGCACGAGAAAGGCCGCAGGTTTGGTAAAATTACGCGACACGTTGAATGTACTCAGTGTTTGGGATCTCTGGATGGGAAGGATTGGTTGATGGCTGTTGCACCTCCTGGGGATAGCGATAAACCGAGTTTAGAGGATATTGTTGCTTTTCGGATTCCGGGCAATTGTTTTATCAAGTTAGAAGTGGGAACTTGGCACGCTGGGCCTTATTTTGATGCGGATTTTGTTGATTTTTATAATCTTGAATTGAGCGATACGAATGTAGTTGACCACTTCAGCCATGATTTTGTAATAAGTCATAATCTGGAATTGGAAATTGTCTGATAATTTCTCGTTTGAAAGAGTGGATAGCATAATACATAGGGCATAATCATTATTTGAGTAACATCTAAAACTGTTAAACTATGAATCAAGGTGCTATTCCCGATGAGAGTCCGAGAAATTTGCTAGAGCAATTGCTCCTGCAAGATGCTAAGGCTGGTAATTGTAGGGCTATTCAGGGCGGGGCTGACGATATACTAGGGGATGTTTCCAGGCTAGTTGCTCTCTAGGTCGGGAATCCAGAAGACTGGTACAAAATAACTGGCATTCAGGCTTTTGTAATTAATGGAGCTTCCGTACAAGTCCACTGGTTTGAAAACGCGGAATTTTTGCAACAAGTTGAATTGAAATTCAAACGACAATATCCTAAAACAGCACCCAAAAATTTATAGGTAGACAAGTTATGATAATTCGCTGTATTGCTAACACTGGGGAACACTTACCGGAAAATTATATCGATCCGGCAAGAGGTTATACTAAAAAGGTTGAATTGCCGTTGACAGTTGGCAAGGAATATGTTGTCTATGCTATCCGATCGTGGCAGGGAATAGTTTGGTACTATATTTGTGATAATTACAGCTATTATCCTATACAGACTCCTGCACCGCTGTTTGAAGTAGTTGATAACCGAGTTTCTAAGTATTGGCGGGTGATGCCTTACCCGAATGGCGTGTTGAGGATAGCGTTTGAACAGTGGTTTACTGACCCTTATTTTTATGATAAACTGACGGATCAGGAAGAGGCGGAGGTTGAGATTTTTGAGAAGGTTAAGGAATTGATGGATGCTGAGGATTTTGCTTTGCCTCCGCTGGATGTTGCCGTTGAGAAGTTGCGGGAAACTGTCAGTGTTTGAGTGGGGAAAGTGCGATAGTCAATTTATTTTGTTAACCACCTTGACTCACATACCTTGAAATGGTATAAAATATAAACCAGCAGAATTTTCTGAAATAAAATGGACGAAAAAGTTGAAATCAATAAAAACTATGAAATACTAGACGGCGATGATGATGTTTTGTTATTGGGTCAAGCTACTTTTACGGTGCGCCGATTTAAAGAGCTAGCCTCCAGTAAGCTTAACAAGATAATGCTTGATACTTTTGTAGCAGAAACTAACCAACATCTGAGGCGGATAATTGATTGGATACAATATCTGTCGATTAACGAAGAAACAAAAATTATGGGAGGGGATATAAACTGGAAATCGCCTCAAGAAGGAATTGATTGTCAAATTCTCAAAATTGGTTCCAAGGGTTGGCAAAAAGGAAAGCTTCAAATAGAAATTAATCAAACTTTGCAGTCTTGGCAAACACAGGTATGTATAAAATTTTGTCCTGATGAACCACCAGAACAAAAATCGCCTCTAGATGATATCAGACAATCTGAGGAATACAAAAAGCTGCTCGAAAATAACTGATAGCAGGAAGTGGATTACAATACAATAATCGATCGCACTTATATCTGAACCTGAGATTTTAAACCGCAGATGAAGGCGGATGTACGCGGATGAACGCTGCTGTTTTTTTGGGAGGGACTAATGATAAATATAGAAGAATATGTCGATCGCACCGCCGAACTGATAAACTTACCCTTAGAT
>JAUBOH010000683.1:0-2221 GCA_036700145.1 Microcoleus occultus BM001215366 | reverse complement strand
GCAGCCGCCGTGATAATTTTGTAAACTACATTCCCATCAGCTACCAAATCATCAACACCAGTCACCGTTACTGTTTGCGGTTGACTGTAGTTAGCCGGAGTGAAAGTTAAGCTATTAGTCGAAACAGTTCCTTCGGCAACATTGGAACTGCTTAAGCCGAAAGTAACGTTAGCACTCGGTTGAGAGTTGAGTTTGACTGTGAAAGTAGCTTTACCGCCGAGTTCTGTTGTAGTTAATCCCGTAATTGGGTTGACAGTAACACCAGCCTTGTCATCATTAGTAATAGTTGTGGTGGCGGTAGCAGTCGTAATTGTCGGTGTTACGCCTGCGCCTGCGGGACTTGATAGAGTGACGATAATTGTTTCGTCGGGTTCAACGATGGTGTCGCCTAACACATTCAGAGTAATGGTTTTCGATGTTTCACCTGCTGTAAAATTAATCGTGCCTGCGATACCCGTTGCCCCAGAAGTGCCACCGATATTGTTGTAATCGCTGACGTTGGTAGCAGTTCCGGCGATCGCATAATTAACGCTACTTGCCCCGCCAGTGCTACCGCTGCGAGTCACAGTAAAAGTCAGAGGTTTTGTGCCAGTATTACCTTCGGGAATGCTGGCAATACCCGCAGCAACCGCATAGGAAACAGTACCGTTAGCCGCAATAGTTAGTGTTGTTTGTTTGGTTGTACCTGCAACTCCTCCGGTGATTTTGCCGAAGTTGAGAATTGCGGTTTCGGCGTTTTCTGCGATGTTGTCGGGTTTGATAGTAACTGCAATATTCTTGGTGAGTGCCGCACCTGTTGCACCTGCGGGGAAGGTAATTGAAGTAGGGGCAATAGTGTAGTCTGAATTTTGGGTAGCTGTGCTGCTGGGGTTAATTGCAATTGGCACAACGACATCACCCAAGGGAATGCCGCCACTGATGGTGACGGGAATATTAACTACTGTGTCTGTTGTTCCTTCTGTCCCGCTGTAAGTTGCTGCACCAAAATTGACTGTGTTTGGTGTATTTAGCAGAATCGAAACGTTTTGACCGTCAAAGTTCGCCGTAGCTAAATCCGATAAGCCGTCTTTGTTAAAATCGCCTGCAACAATACCTTGAGGACTGGCTCCCACAATAAGATTAGTTGCAGTGCCAAAACTGCCCTTGCCACTTCCAAACAAGACGGAGACATCGCTAGATCCATTGTTGGCTGTGGCTAGATCGAGTTTTCCATCGGCATTGAAGTCGCCAGCAGTAATAGCAAGGGGTTGTGTTGCAACGTTAAAGTTGGTAGCTGCACTAAAGTTTCCCGTGCCATTTCCCAACAGTATTGATACGTTATTTGAGCTTTCATTACTGGTTGCTAAGTCAGGATTATTGTCCCCGTTAAAGTCTCCTACAGTGATGGAATTAGGGTTAGTTCCAACGGTAAAGTTAGTGGCGGCACCGAAAGTGCCATTAGCATTCTGCAACAGGATGGATACGCTGTTAGAACCAAAGTTCGCTGTCGCTAAGTCTGACTTGCCATCCTTGTTAAAGTCGCCGACAACCACAAAATAGGGACTTGAACCCACGCTCAAATTAGTAGCTGCGGCAAAAGTACCATTACCATTCCCCCGCAAGATGGAGACGTTGTTAGAGCTTTGATTGGCTGTAGCTACATCAAAATTACCGTCCCCGTTGAAGTCTCCCACAGCGACGCTATACGGACCCGATCCCACACCAAAGTAGGTGGCAGCACCAAAAGTGCCGTTGCCATTCCCTAACAGGAGAGAAACGTTGTTAGTATAATTATTGGCCGTAACCAGGTCAGAATTGCCGTCCTTGTTAAAGTCGCCTACAGCCACAGACCAGGTAGCGAGATCGCTCGGCGGGCTGGTGTTAAGATTAGTGGCAGCGCCAAATTTACCAGTGCCATCTCCCAATGCGATCGAGACGTTGCGATTAACTCCAGTGCTTGCAAAGGCTAGGTCAAGCTTGCCATCTTTGTTAAAATCGCCAGTGGTGAGATTACGAAGACTATAGGTTATTGGAGAATTTGTTGCCGCACCAAAACTATTCAAAACCTGTTCGTAACCGGCTAATACTTCGGGTGCAAATACCAACGGCGTTTCTATTTTTCCGGTGCTGATTTCTAGTTCCCAGTCCCCGCCCTTTGCTACACTTCCCGTGAGGTTTTGGGAAGCTGCAACGTTTGTATTTGTGAGTTGGGCGATGCGCTGGATGAAGGCGAAACCGTCTG
>JAUBOH010000682.1:0-2225 GCA_036700145.1 Microcoleus occultus BM001215366 | reverse complement strand
TTGCTGCGGTTGAAGTACAGCAATGCGGAGATTAAAAGTGCGATCGGGCTTTTGAAATACTTGCCGAAATTGCCAGCAAAACCAATTTCGGAAATGTCTTTGCGAGAACAGTATTTTCTATTTCGCGATGTAGGAATAGTATTTCCGGTTTTAGCAGTTTTGGCGGTGGCGGCGGGAGTTGCGGTTGATGATATTTCACTGTTAATTAATCGCTATCTCGATGCTGATGATATTATTGCTCATCCCACACAATTAGTAAGCGGCAATGAGTTAATGGAATATTTGAATTTGCCTAGAAGTCCACGCATCGGTCAATTGTTGATGGAGATTCAATTAGCGCGGGTGGAGGGAAGAATTGCGACTCGTGAAGATGCGCTAAAATTGGCAAAAGAGTTTGTTGATGTTCCTTGATATTTTGCAACTGTCGCACCAGTGCGATCGCTCCAATAATCTCTTGACAATCGTCACGACAATTACTATTATTGAAGTAATCGTTATTAAAAAATATAGTTAAATGCAACAACCTATTAATCTAATATTATCTGTGACTTCGACCGAACGGGGATTGCGAGAGGTTTATCAAAGCAAATACGGCATTCTCTACCAGGAAGACTGTCTCAAATTTTTAGGTATTATTCCCGATTCCTGTGCAGATATTGTGTTTGCTGATCCGCCATTTAACCTCGGCAAAGATTACGGTAACGGTACGAGCGATCGGCTGAATTCCAGCGATTATCTGGCTTGGTCAAAACAGTGGCTTAAAGAAAGTATTCGAGTGCTGAAGCCAGGGGGAAGTTTATTTATTTTCAACTTACCGAAGTGGTGCATTGAGTACGGTGCATATTTAAACCAAGAGGGAATGGACTTTCGTCACTGGATAGCCTGTAGAATGCCTAAAGCCTTTCCTCGCGGCAAGAAAATGTCTCCCGCACACTACGGATTGCTTTACTACACAAAAGGCGAACCAGCAGTTTTCAATAAAGTTTATACGCCGATTCAAGTCTGCCGACATTGCGGAGGAGAGATTAAAGATTACGGCGGACACCGCAAAAAATTAAATCCTCAAGGTATTAACTTAATGGATGTTTGGGATGCTCCAGAAGATATCTGGGAAGATGCTTCAGAAGATATTATAGAAAAAAATTTGTGGACTTTAATTGAGGAAATGTGGACAGATATTCCGCCAGTAAGACACCGACAGCACAAGAAAAGGGGAGCCAACGAATTAGCTCCAATCATGCTGGAACGTATCATTGCTATGGCATCGAATCCGGGACAAGTTGTAATAGATCCTTTTGGAGGTTCGGGAACTACATTTTATGCAGCAGAAAAGTTGGGTAGGTATTGGCTAGGTACAGAAATCGGCGATATTGAACCAGTGGTGAAGCGGTTACAAGACTTGGCAAATGGAAATGTAGAAAACTGGGAATCAGCAAGGGGAAAGACAAAAAATAAAGTTAAAGAAAACGAGTCAATCCAACTAGAATTATTTTCTTGAATCCCAACCATTTTATATTAAAGCGCGACCATCTGTGCCCTTAGTAATTGTAGGTACGCTGCTATCAACGGCATCATGTTCAATGACAAATATGGCTAAAAAGCCTTCTTGTATGTTAACAGCACGCCAGACATCAAAGTAAGGTTCTAGTTCCTCATAATTGCCAATTCTATCAGTTAAATAAGGGTACAATTTACGGCTGGGCAGAACTAATGCAGTCCCTAAAAAAATACCTCGTAAAATACCGAGAACCAGTTTGTTAACACTACGGTGACTTGATGAGATATTTCCTGTTTCCCATTCAAATGCAAATAAATCATTGTCTAAAATTTTGGTAGCATCCACTCGTCCAGGGGATCTCGTTGCAAATCTGATTTTAGTTTCAAGCTGCCATCCAAAATTGTCCTGAAGAGCAGCCATACAAGCATTTTTGATAGGTTTGACACCGTTTCCGTGCCTGGTTGGATTTATCGTAAAGTTTGATGCGCCCACAGGCCAGGCGATCGCGTCAATAGCAATCCGTATTTCATTTTTAATAACTCCCCATTCTTCGGATTCCTCAAAGTTACCGCGACTAATCAGTGATACTTCTTGAACTATCTTCACAGCGTACTAAGCCTGTTCATTGATACTTGCTTTTAATTCTTCCGGCAATTCAAACTTGCCATCTGTACCCGCTTCAAACTCAACAACTTTCAACACAGCATCAACATTTAGCGGCCCATAA
>JAUBOH010000681.1:0-2226 GCA_036700145.1 Microcoleus occultus BM001215366 | reverse complement strand
TGGAAGAAATCGGGCACTCTGTTGATGCGCGGTTGAATGTTACGGATTCACCGGGTGATGAGGGAGCGATTTTTGGGGCCGTTGTTCAGGGTAAGGAGTTGACTCAGGATGAGCTTCAGGGGTTGAAGAGTGAGGACGATCGGCAGGTTGTTGCGATCGACGGACAGCAATATTTAATAGAGAAACAGTTAAACCCAGCAGGTAGCATTGGTTCTTTTTACAACAGAAGTCCAGCTATAGCTAGTCAGTTGGGTCAACCTACGGGTCCTGAATTCCAATTTTCACCTGCTAAATGGCGACAAAACTTCCAAAACGGTGCAATATTTCACTCAGCCCAGGGTACTTTCTCGGTTCGCGGTAGTTTGGGCAGGCATTACCTGAATTTAGGAGGTCAAGATAGTCAGTTAGGCTTGCCTACAAGTGAAGAATCTTATGTTGGCAATTGGCGACAAAGTTTTGAGAAGGGAACTCTCGAATGGCTGAATAATGGTACGGCTAAAGTCACGCTTACAACCACTCAAGTCCCTGTCAACAACTGGAAGGCTGAATATTTTAACAATAGGGATTTAACAGGCAATCCTGTCTTTGTTGAAAATCTGGGAGATGGTAGGCAAAGTTTCTCTCGTAACTGGGGTACTGCTGCTCCTACTAATACCCCCTCAGATAATTTTTCGGCTCGGATGACAACTCAGCGTTCTTTTGAGCCTGGTTTGTACCAGATTAAAGTTCAAGCTGATGATGGCATACGAGTGAAGGTAGGAAACGAATCTGTTATCAATCGGTGGTTCGATCAGCCATTTGCGACAAATTCCGGCTATTTCCGATCGAACGGCGGTACTGTTCCAATTGCAGTAGAATACTACGAACGAACTGGAGGGGCGGCGGTTAATTTTAGCATTACCCCAGTCACAACAAAATTCCGAGATCCAGTTGATTTCACCCAGCAATGGAAATCGACAGTCTACTCATGGAACAGCAGTCAAGGTAGTGCTCCACCAACAAACTTCTGGGAAGGAGACATCAACAGTCCAAATGCGATCGGCGAGATTAATTTGGGTTCTAATACCCGCAATGACGGCAAAAAAGGCATCAACGTAAATTGGGGTCAAGGTGCTCCGAATGGAGATGGAAATCGTTTACCCCATGACTTTTTTGCGATGCGAGCCTTCACCCAGGCTGATTTTGATGGCAGTCCTTATAAGTTCCAGGTACAGGGTGATGATGGATTCCAGCTACTTGCGATAAATCAAAGTACAGGTCAGCGGTATGATATCACTTCTGCAAATCAGTGGACACAAGCTTACTCGGCCAAAGAATTTACTTCTCAATTGCCTGCTGGTCGATACTATATGCACTTCCACCAGTATGAAGGCGGTGGCGATGCTAGATTCGATTTGTCTTGGGATAAGGTTTCTTCTGAGCCTCCTCTATTTTCTAATCCATCACCTTCTAATCCGTTACGAGGATTCGTTCATCCCTTGGGTCAAAGCCAACCAAGTCCGATTGCTCTTGGGAATCATAATTCGTGGGCTGGACAACAATATGCAGTTGATTTAGGCACTAGCTCGGGTGGTTATTTGGGCGCACAAGTATACTCAATGCGTTCGGGAACAGTAGTTAGCTGGAATGATAGTACCCCAGACAAAAATCCAAATCTGGGAAGAATTAATGATGAAAACGGAGGGATAACTGCTAATTACTTAGTAGTAAAGTTAGATGACAATGACGGCGTAGATGATGGTTATCGAGCGATGTACTTGCACTTACAACAAGGGTCAATACCATCACAATTAAAACAAGTAGGTGCTCGTGTAGGAGCAAATCAGCCGATTGGAAAAGTTGGTTACAATGGTATATCCGAGGGAGTTCACCTGCACGCAGAGGTCAACAAGCTTAATGGAAATCAGACAAATATGTGGCAGAGACAAACCCAACCATTCCAATGGAAATAAGTTGCTTGATGATTATTTTATCTCAGGTTATCGCCCCATTCCTCTCCCTAACAAATCTATCCAAATCCACGTAAACCTACATCTAATAAGAGTCTAAAAATGCCCCTAAACAATGCGAAAATTACGATTTTAGGAGCTACATTTTCCATCCTAGCAGCTCTAATGTCATTTCCCATTGTAGCTTTAGCCAACAACTGGGCTGGTCCAGAAAGAAGAGGGTCTTGTTTCATTCCCAGAGCAGAACGTAGCTTTGAATGCAAGTTTGGCCCCTATA
>JAUBOH010000680.1:0-2228 GCA_036700145.1 Microcoleus occultus BM001215366 | reverse complement strand
TCCCGCTCGACTTGGCCGCTGGTGAAACAACCCCAGTAGCAATGGTTGCTCCTTCCATCAACGGTTAATTTTTAACTTGAGATTGATAAAAAGCGCTCCTAGAAATAGGGGCGCTTTTTGTTTGGGAAAAAAGAACAATAGGACTCGGCGGTTGAAACCGCGTCTACACAAACGAAGTCCGCCTCCGCGGACTAAAGAATAGAATATGACGATAGACTCCATGTTTTGGAAGTTGTATATTATGGAAGAGCGATCGTAAAAGGTAAGTCAAATGGTTGTCGCAATTTCTAAAGCGGGATTGGCTACAGGTTCAGCTTTCCTGTCAAACGTGACATGGGAGACTGTGGAAAAGTTGGATGCAGATTTGGCGGATACTGGGGCGCGTTTAACTTATTTGGATGGGTGTTTAGAAATTATGACTCCTTTTTCTGAGGAACATGAAGAATCTAGAAACACTTTAGATCAGCTTTTAGAGATTTATATGCGGACGAAAGACATTCGTTTCTACGGGCGAGGTAGTACAACTATCGGGATGAAGGAGTTGGGTGCACGGAAGGAACCAGATGAGTCTTATTGTTTGGGTACGCGCAAGTCGGTTCCAGATTTGGCGATCGAGGTGACAGTGACAAGTGGTGGAATTGATCCGCTGGAAATCTATCGTCGGGTGGGTGTGCGAGAGGTTTGGTTTTGGGAGGATGGTGTAATTTCGGTTTATTGTTTGCGCTCTACGGGGTATGAGTTGGTTAGCAAGAGTGAACTTTTGCCGGAGTTGGATTTGCGATCGATCGAGTTTCATTCGCGTATGACAGACCAGTATGATGCGGTGAATGCTTTTATGCGATCGATGATTTAGTTAAGAAGTGCGATTAAAAAAATCATGCTTTCCCCTCATATTTGGTCTTTGCTGGAGTTTGTTTCCATGCAGTTTCGGTTTGGGATTTCGGTAGTTTTGCAGCAGCAATTTGGGCAAAAAGTAGTCACGTAGTTCACGTCAACTCACCGTGACTCCAACATTTCCTCAACTGTCAAGCCAATATCAATTGCAATCCGCTGAAGCAATCTAGGTGATATATCACGCCCTTTATGAAAAGGAACAGTAGTTCCTCGTCCATCTTGGTGACGGAACTGCTTATGTGAGCCTTTTTGACGCACCTCTACAAAGTCAAGGTTCTCTAGTATGCGAACTATTTCCTGTGGTTTCAGAACTGGGATATTGCTCATGTTTATCGGATCACAATCTGTTGTGTACCTATAAACTCAGTCTGAATGACGAGAGTATCATCTTCTAGGAGCATCTCAATTACCTCACGCAGATTCTCGTGTAACTCATCCAAGGTTTCTCCCTGGGAATGCGCCCCAGGAAATCCAGGAATATAACCAACGTAAAGCTTGGTATCAGAATCTTTTTCGATGATAGCGGTAAATGTTTTCATAAGATTCGCTTTCTATTCGTTAAATGTAAGAAATGTAATCTCTCATAGATTATATAATATTTCACCTGCACTGAATGTATGCTTTGAATACGGGATTGAGGAAAAAGAGCGATCGCGCTTGTAGTTTTTCCACTAAGCCGCGTCGAGCTAAAGATTGTATGGCTTGCCAAAATTCTGATTTGGATAATTCAATATCAGCAGGTTGTTGAGAAATATCTACAGCTTCATTTTGAGTTGCTAACCAGTAGCCTACCTTTTTTTCTGACTCCGATAAACGCTCTAAGTGAGCTTCTAAAATAGGTTCTAAGTCACCTAAATAAATATCATTTTTATCTGCTAAAAACCGGGAAACGCTACTGTCAAATAATTCGACAATTGTTGAAGCTATAATATTTAACCAGTAAGGATGTCCTTGATAAAGGGCGATTAAGTCTGACCATTTTTCCTCATCTGTCAATTCTTTTTCTCTAAGAATTTCTGCCGCTTGTTCCCCTAATCCTTGGAGGTGTAAGGTTCGTGCGGGTCGGTTTACTGCTTCTAAATTAGCAATTTCTCTGGGTTTTTCCCAACTGAGGAGGATTAAACAACTCTGGTGAGAGGATGTGGCAATTTGTTTGAAAAATTTGCCATAGTCTTCATAGCCTGCTAAATATTGACCTGCTAATTGACTGCTACTAAAAATATTCTGTATGTCATCAAGGATTACTAAACAGCGTGAGGCGCGAAAATAATCGATGACTGTGGGTAATGGGGGTTGTGGCGATCGCCCAAAAAATTGCTTGAGTTCGGTTTGGA
>JAUBOH010000679.1:0-2234 GCA_036700145.1 Microcoleus occultus BM001215366 | reverse complement strand
CCCTCTTCCTTCTTCCTTCTTCCTTCTTCCTTCTTCCTTCTTCCTTCTTCCTTCTCTTGCCAACTGTTCCAAATTTCCCTGGAAACCGCGGCTAGAACCGATCGCAATTCCGCAATCAGGAATCGGCAAAGTCAAATTAGCATCTTGCAAAGCATCTGCCAAAACCAGCCGAATTAAAGTTATTAAATCAGCAGGTTTTGTGCCAGCCAAAGCCAAAGGTAGCGGTTCAATTTCTAAAAAAGGTTGATGTTGCCGAATCCCCAAATCCCCAGCCAACAGCCTTGTCCAGCTTTTTTCCAGAGAACCCAAAGCCGAAACAAGACCAATTCCAGTAACGACAACATCCATTCACTAATGACTAATGACTAATGACTAATGACTACTGACTACTGACTACTGACTACTGACTACTGACTACTGACTACTGACTACTGAACAGCCTTAAAATTTTCCAAACCCTGAGTAACAGTAGCCTTCTCAATCCGATCGCCTGCTTGAATCTTATCAACCACATCCATGCCTTGTTTCACGTAGCCAAAAACCGCATAGCTACCGTCCAAAAACGGCACATCGGTCAAAGTAAAGTAAAACTGACTAGAAGCCGAATCAGGACTCTGCGATCGAGCCATAGCGACAGCCCCGCGACTGTGCAGCAGCACAGGTTTCTCCTTAACCCCTGCTTCTTCTAGCGTTTGGCTGTAAGTCGGATTCGGGGCATTTTTAGCTTTAATTTCCAGAGGAATCCTGCGTTCGGTAGAAGTTTTCGGGTCAATAAAACCCCCAGTTCCCAGTCGCCCTGTAGGGAATTTAGGGTCTTTACCCTGCGGGTCGCCGCCCTGAACTACAAAAGGCTGAGGTTCCCGCACAACTCGGTGAAATACCAGCCCGTCGTAGACACCTTTCTGAACCAAATCGACAAAATTGCCCGCAGTAATTGGCGCATTTGTGCCGTCAAGTTCGATCGTAATCGGAGCACCTTTAACAGTCATCACCACCGTTGCTTTTCCAAGCAAGCGCGGCAAATTATTAAATTGCGAGTTCGCCGCCACCGCAGCAGGAGACCCAGACGCAGAGGGAGATGAAGACAAAGAAATGCTTTCACCCGACGCTGGATTCGGTGTCGGAGTCGAGTTTGCAGCAGGAGAATTACCGCATCCTCCGACAAACAGCGCGACTACTATTAAAAGTGAGATGAACCACCGCTGAATTTTGATTTGCATTTGCATTTGTGTTTTTACTTTCACTCAACGTAAGGTGCGCGTTGCGCACCCTAGATTTATCGATTTACCAGGGATAGCGTGCACCGTTTCGCGCGATCGCAACATTTATCGATTTGGTGCGCATTGCACACCCCACGAGACATTCGCAATCCCAAATCCTTAAAGTCCTTCTAGGGGAACTTGCAAAAATCGAGCCAATTCGGCAGCTTGATTTTCCACCTGAGACAAAGCAATCGGCTGTCCGACTCTAGTCAGGGGAAACTGACGGCGGTCTTTGAGCTTAAGATAAATACTGCGGCGGGGATTGAGACCTTCTTTAATGTCCACGCGCACAGATTGCACCTCGGATGTTTTGCAAGTAAAATCAACTTTGCGGTTTTTGCCAGGAAATCCCCAGCGAAAGATCCGAATGTTGCCAGTTTGTCGATCGAACTCGTTGTAACCGCCGCCAACATCCCAGAGAATAGTCAACCACAGGTAAAGCGCCAACAGCACGCCGCAGACGCCGTAGAAACCCATCGCGATCCCTTGGGGGATAAAAATGAGCGCAGTCGGGTCAGCAAAAGGCAGCAGATTAACGTGCAAGTAGCTGGAAAGGCCCGACAGCAGGAAACCAGTCCCGCCAATGGTGACAATCGTCCCCCACCAGAAATTGCTGAAGCGGCGGGAGCCCAAAACCTCGTAGCGCAGGACAGAATCGATCGAAGTCGTCGTTTTTGCAGTCATAAAAGTAAACAGCCTTAAACCCAAATCTTAATTCAACTAGCCCACGCCTGCGTCACGGGATCGCGATCGCGACCGACCGATCGGCATTGTGTATCAACTTCTGCTAATTATGTTGAAAATTTATCAACTTCTAATATATAGTTATGTTAACTTTAATTAGAAACCTTAGTTTTTTAACAAGCAAAAGGATTTTACCGCAATGACAATCGCAGTCGGACGCGCCCAGAACGATCGAGGCATCTTTGATGTACTCGACGACTGGCTCAAGCGCGATCGTTTCGTTTTCGT
>JAUBOH010000678.1:0-2247 GCA_036700145.1 Microcoleus occultus BM001215366 | reverse complement strand
GGGACAAGATTCCGATCAAAGTCCCCGCAACGATTCGGGGGATTTAGGGGGATCGAGATATATGCAACGACCCATTAAATTGGTATAAGGACATTAAATCTAAAAGTTTCAATATCTAACTTTTAATTCCGAATTGCCGTCGGTGCTTGAGTTATCAGGGTTTGAATTAACGGCACTCAGGCGGGGAAATTAATCGCAATCAGCGGTGTGCTAATCTGCTGCCCTTATTCGCTAGGCAATTATGCTAAAAAAACTACCTGTATCGTGGTCTCGCTACATTCCAGCCGGGTTGACGCTCGCTTTGGGTGTGGGACTGTCGGCCCTGGCATTTGCCTTGGTTTGGGACTGGGAAAACAAGCGCCGCGACTACGAAATGAACCGCCGTATCGACGATATTTCGATCGGCATCGAACGCCAAATCAACTCCGACTTAGACGCAGTTCTCGCCCTCAGCGACTACATGAAAGCGTTTAGCGCCGTCGAGCGTTCCTCTTTTGCCCGATTTGTCGGCCGTCCCCTATCCGTCCACCCCAGCCTGCAACTCCTGGCTTGGGCCCCCCGCATCCCCAATTCCGAGCGGCGCAACTACGAAGCCAAAGCCAGAACCGAAACTGACGCCAGCTTCGAGATTACAGAGCGCGGCCCCCGAGGAGAACTCCGCAAAGCCGGCGAGCGTTCCGAATACTTCCCGGCTTTCTACGTGGAACCAACAGCCGGAAACGAGACAGCATTGGGCTTTGACCTCACCTCCCACCCAGAAACCCGCGCCGCGCTCGATCGATCGCGCGATACTGGAGAAATGATTGTCACCAACTACGCAGGCCTAGCTGGGGGCAATTCGGAACTCGGTCTTTTGGCAATAGTTCCGATTTACCAAAACAACACTAAACCGACTACCCTGGAATCCCGCCGCCAACTGCTGCAAGGATTTATTCTGGGCGTATTTCGAGGTAAAGATATTTTCCAAACCTCTTTAAAAGGACGCAATACCGACTACCTCACCATTTATCTCGCAAGCTCGGTTCCAGACAAGCCAGAAGCACCGCCGCTGTTACCGCAGACGGCAGACCCCGTTCTCAAAAATTTCGCTGTCCAGAGCCCGATCGAGCAATTTGCGCTGCTGTTCCAAACCGCCAGCGAAGAAGTGCTTCCAGGATCGGCCCTAGCGTCCGGATATCTCAGGTCAAACTGCCCGATTCTTGACAATCCAGGCCCGGAGTATAAAGCTTGCCAAAGGCTGCTGAAAATTAGCGGCCGCCAGTGGTCTCTGTACGTGTCCGCAGCGCCAGAAATTCGCAGGACTCGCAAGCACTGGCGCTCTTGGGGAACTCTGACGATGGGGATGCTGTGGACTCTGATTCCGGTGACATATATGCTGACAGCTTTGAGCCGCACCGCCCAAATCGAAAAGCTAGCCGGAGAAAGAATTCGCCAAGCCGAACAGTTGCAGGCTGCTTACCTACAGTTGGAACTCGAACAAGTTAAATCCGAGCAACTGCTGCTAAATGTTTTGCCGGCAGCGATCGTCCTGCGGTTGAAGGACAATGAACACAACATCGCCGAAAGTTTTGGGGAAGTAACTGTGATGTTTGCCGACATTGTGGGGTTTACAGAGCTTTCGTCGAGAATTTCAGCGACTGCGGTGGTGAAAGTGCTCAACGATATTTTTTCGGCTTTTGACCACTTAGCCGATCGCCACGGTTTAGAGAAAATAAAGACGATTGGTGACGCTTACATGGTTGTCGGCGGTTTACCTACGCCCCGCACCGATCACGCCGAGGCGGTAGCAAATATGGCGATCGATATGCTGCACGAAATTCGGCTTCTCAGTTTAGATCATTCTGAACCTTTCAGCATTCGGATCGGGATTAGCACCGGCCCTGTAGTTGCCGGCGTCATCGGCTTAAAAAAGTTTATTTACGACCTTTGGGGCGACACTGTAAATATTGCTTCGCGCATGGAATCCCACGGGATTACCGGCTGCATTCAAGTCACCGCCGAAACCTATGATATATTAAAAGATAAATACACTTTTCAGAGGCGTGGCGCCATTCAAATTAAGGGCAAGGGATATATGATTACTTATTTGCTGACTGGCAAAAAAGATGATTGATGCAGCAGACAAAAACGAAAGAGGTAGCTGTCAACTGTCAACTGTCAACTGTCAACTGATGAAGTATTCTGTCACCGAAAAAATTGGGTCTGAAGCCTCCCCGTTTAGGGGGAAATCAAACAAAATGATTCATT
>JAUBOH010000677.1:0-2259 GCA_036700145.1 Microcoleus occultus BM001215366 | reverse complement strand
CATTAATCGCGCTAGGGCGATCGATTCTGCTTATATTGTTTAATTGCGATCGGTTCGTAGTGAGGACTTCAGTCCTCTCTTCCTGGTTCGTAGTAAGGACTTTAGTCCTCTCTTTCTGGTTCGTAGTAAGGACTTTAGTCCTCTCTTTCTAGTTTGTAGTAAGGACTTCAGTCCTCTCATAAATATCTTAGTCAAGAAGGACTAAAGTCCTCACTACAAACCTAGATTGCCAAGAAAAACTAAAGTCCTCACTACAAACCTAGATTGCCAAGAAAAACTAAAGTTCTCACTACAAACCTAGATTGCCAAGAAAGACTAAAGTCCTTACTACAAACCTAGATTGTCACACACTACTTTTTTGGGGGCCCAGAAACCGGGTTTTTTCACGAAAAGACGGGTTGCAGCCCCCAGATTCGGTAAAAAACCCGGTTTCTTTGTCGGAGTGCGTAATATCAAATTTTTTTCCTGAAGACCTATATCAAATACGAATAATTTATGACCCTACCCTAAAACCTCATAGTGGTAAGATAAGATGGTACTAGCAAACCTCAACACTCTCGATCGCCCTCAAAAAAGCAGTTTCTCACTTCCCAATTTACCGATTATCTCCAGCAACAAAGCCGGCTGGGACAAAATACAATTGGCATTCCATCGCCAGCCTGCTTTTTTCGTACCCGAATATTCTCCTCAGCATCATGTCATTTGTGTTAATACAGGCAATCCAATAACACTAGAAAGAACAGTTGATGGACGATCGCAAAAGAGCTATGCTCTTGCAGTGGGCGATATTGGGATCTACCCGGCCAATTTGCGCCAAACGCTTCAATGGCATCAGGATGCTGAGTATATCCGAATTTATTTAGAACCGACCTTATTGACTCAAGTTGGATCTGAATTATGTCCCAATAATAATATTGAGTTGATTCTGAAATTAACTCCATGCTTCGATCCTTTAATTTATCAGATTGCGATCGCCCTGAAAACGTCTTTAGAAATCGACGGGACGAGTAGCAAACTCTATGCTGATGCTATGGCAAATGCTTTAGTAGTTCATCTTTTATCCCGATATTCAACATCCAAACCATCTCTTCCACAGCCTTCAGGCGGACTTTCTGAGAAACAGTTAAAGCAAGTAGTTGAATACATTCATGAGTATCTCGATCGGAATGTGAGTTTGGCTGAATTAGCAAATGTGGTGCAACTGAGTGCTTATCATTTTACCCGGTTGTTTAAACAGTCGATCGGTCTTGCGCCGCATCAGTACCATATTCGATGTCGGATCGATCGGGCTAAGCAACTCCTGCTGGAAAAAAAGTTGAGTCTTGCAGACATTGCCTATGCAGTCGGGTTGGCCCGCCAAGGGCATCTTAATTATCACTTCAAGCGCTTAGTTGGAGTGCCTCCCAAGACATTTTTGCGACATCAATAGCAAGAACTTGGAAAAACAGCGCAAAAACTTGGAATACATCGACTTTTGTAGGAAAGATACTTGATACATCAGCGCTCTAATCGCAGGGCAGGTTCCTTCATTTTCGGAATGCTGCTATGCCACCCCAGCCAATATTTTCCCTGATTTCCGCTTCCATCTTTCCATAAACAATAGGAGTGTCAATTATGACTCAACGAGTATTGAACATTAACAACACGCAAATCGTTAGCGGGACTGAAATCATGACTCCCGGCGAAGGCGGAGAACATACACGGTTGCTTTGGGTTAGCGTACCATCTTTCGCTTCCCAACCCGACATTACTATCAGTATCTACTCTGACGAAACCGAATCTAACCCGTATCCCCCAGGCAAATCTAACCCAGGTACTACGTTTGCTCCTTGGTCAATCCAATATATTCCTCAAGGTGGAGCTGGCGGAATGGATTTGATTGCCATATCGGCAACGAATACTGATGTAGGTGCACCGAGTCCCGTGCAAGTAGTATGCAGTTACTTAGCGATCGGTGACGAAATTACTTGAGTGTAAGCTTGAGCCTTTACTACTGATGGCAATGTAGTTAGTTGGGTTTCCTTGCGTCAACCCAACTAAAACATCAAATATCGTTAATTCTGTGGGTTTTTCCAAATATAAAAATAACCGACAATCCAGATTTTCAGACCATATTCACTACTCCAAAATATTGGAGATATCCTAATGTCTTGGATGAAATTATTAACTTCACCAATTTTGATTACTTCTTTAACATTTAGTGTATTATAGCAACCGCCACATCGATTAAGACATAAATAACCTCATGAATAGATTCTC
>JAUBOH010000676.1:0-2288 GCA_036700145.1 Microcoleus occultus BM001215366 | reverse complement strand
CCAGCGCTAGAGCTTCATCAGCAGTCATGAGTCAATTCTCCTTAAAAATATTTTTTCTATATTCTAGCACTTGCAGAAGGATCTGATCGCTTTTGATCACTTTTAATACCTTTCGATCGCTGTTCAACCTGAACCATAGGCATTATAGTAGAGAAAAGCTCAAGCAAAGCGACATTTATGGATGAAATAAGTGATTTTTTCAATGAATGTACAGCAGCTATCACAGAGATTGTAGTTGTTGTTACTGGTGCATTGGGTTTGGTTGACAACACTCTAAATCATCACCCTCCAGAACAACCATGTGAGCGGGCATGGGGTGAAGAATCTGATTTTCTGAGTTGCAGAGAAGAAGACAATTGGAAAGCCTACAATAACATAAAGGATATAGAAAGACCAGAGAACAAAAATGACGATAACGGTTCCATTTTTGGCTTATTTGGCGGTGGCGGGAATGATGATGATGAATCTGATTCTGAATACTACACGCCTGCGTCATCTGTAGAGGAATCATCTGGTGGATGGTCATTTTTGGGATGGTCTGGATCTACTGAAGATTGTAGGGTTAATACCAGTACCGACTATGACTCTAGTACCGACTATGACTCTAGTACCGACTATGACTCTAGTACCGACTATGACAGTAGCGACTACGGCGGTGGTTCTGACTCCAGTAGTGATTATGACAGTAGCGACTACGGCGGTGGTTCTGACTCTGGCGGCGGTGATGGAGGTAGTGACTCTGGCGGTGGTTCTGACTCTGGTGGCGGCGATGGAGGTAGCTGGTGGTAGGAGGGTGGCAAAATTTTCCTAAGTCAGTAAATAGCAGATTTATGAGCATCCCGCTTGGAAACACCGGGCGGGCTACTAGAGATGCTGGATAAAATCAATTGCTGTACTTAAGTTATTCCCCTAACGGAAATCAGCTAGGAGATAAAACACAATGACTGGTAAACAATATGATGAATCGATCAATAAAGCCACTACTTTTGAAGATGCTCTTGGTTTCGCATTATCTATAGTCAATCCAATGATGTTTGGGGGTCAAGGTAATTCATTATTAATGTTAGTAACGAAAGAAGTAAAAGATATAGACGGAGATTTTACAAAAAGAGAAATAAAAATATGTACATTTGAATCTTTTTATAAAGCAGTATTACTACTGCATAGCACTCTAATACTTTTTAGGGCTTCTACCAACAAAGATAACACATTTACAAAAAAAACTAGCGAGATACATTTCCAAATAATAAATGAAATAATAAACCTAGAGCGTGAAGTTGGGACAAGTGGTCATTACGATTTCAAAGAGAAGGATAAATATTTAAATATCTGGAAGAAATTACTAAAAAATATAATCCACTTGTGTTACCAGTATTCAAAAAATAGAGATTCTTCGCAAAACAATGTTAACAATAAAAACTTCTTGCCTAAGCTTAGGCATTTTCTAAAGATTTCTTTAAGCTGGTTAAAAAAATTACTGTTTACAGAAATTTCTATTAAACGGCAAAGAGATTCAGCGACAGAAGACGACACTTCCAATCAGCCACAATCACCGCCGTCTGAGAATAAGTCTTCTCGTGACATGATTCGTATAGCAATTACTGTTATCGTTCTTGTCATAGGTATAACATTAGCCTTAACTGTATTTCGCTAGAGGAGTTAGTCATGATCAGAACTTTTGCAATTATTGTATTCTGTGTTCCTGCTGTTTGGGATGTTGTGACGACTTACAAAGGTATAGTAAGTATTTTAGGTGGTGAAAATTCAGGAACTATGGGAGTGGCGATAGTTCTGGCTATTTTCATTGCGGGTTTAAGTGTACTGACTACGAATATTTGGAATGGGAAACCAGAGGTTCACAAGAAGAAGAGTAATTTTAGTATAGTCATTAATGGAAAAGAATATCATCTGGATTTGGGAATGAGTACAATTTTACGGCTTATGTGGTTATTGGCTATTCCTTTTGATTTCTGGACTTCCCTAACAGGAAATATTCAATTACTGACAAGGGGAAGTTTTGGTATTGCTGCGGCGGCTGCATCTACTCCTACCCCGACAGGATCGCAGTGGATAGTCATACTTTTTGCTACAGCTATAGCAACATTAAGTCCTATGATAGTAGGACATTTCTTAAGTTCATCTGATAACTTTTAAGTCCGCGATCGCTTCATTAACTGTACCTCGAAACACCTTTCCAGATTGATAGTCTTGTTTTCCTTGTGCAATGTTAGCCGCAATTTCGGTGCGACGGCGATCGCTAAGTCTCCGGTGCATGATGACAAGTAAAG
>JAUBOH010000675.1:0-2288 GCA_036700145.1 Microcoleus occultus BM001215366 | reverse complement strand
AAAGTATGTTAAGTAATTTAAAAATTACGCTCGCAGAGGCTCGTAGTGAGGGCTTGGGCCCTCTTTCATAGGGCCCAAGCCCTTACTACAAACCTTGAATTATTTACGCCGACTTACTTACAGTCCTAAAACAATCTATTCATAGTAGCACAGTTGTAGTAAATTGGTATAAAAATCCTTACCTTTTTCTGGTTGTTAGCTATGGATATTATCACAAACTTTAGTGGGGAACAGATTCGGCGGCAGGATTTTTCCGATGATTGGAGCAAAGCTCCAAGACTGGGGAAAGCCAAAATCTATGATGATTTTATTTGGAGTGGCACTCTAGGGGGAACCGATATCCGAGGAAATTGGGATAGTTCCGATCGCCTTACCTTTGTTCTGCTGCGGCCGCTGACTTTAAGCCTTGACCTACTAGACAGTAAAATTATTACCGAAGCAGTCAAATTTGATGTTGCTGGCAATGCTTCAGTTGTTGGTTCAATTGAATACGGCGATCGGTTACAATTACAACTTGCTCCGGGTCGCTACGGCTTGAGCTTATTCGTCGAAGGCGATTTGGTCAACTACGAGGTTAAGGGTAAATTCACTGCTTGACTTTAAAAGATTTGGCGTGTAATTTTTTATTCCTCAGTTCGCGATCGCACAAATGACGTCTCTATGTCATTGTTCGCGCGATCGCACGGACAATGACATAGAGACGTTATTATTAATGCGGACATTTTTGAGAAGGGTTGAAAATGCAGAATAGATGCAAAACAGATGCGGAGATTGCGACGATCGCGCGAACAATCACAAAAATACATTATTAATGCGTCCTGGACTGAAATATCGCGGTAAATGTATGGGACACGATACAAAAAGCCGAAATCCAGCCATGCCGCGCACGCCGAAGGCTGCCTTTCAACTCCTCGAATCGGCGCAACAAGATTGAAATAAGATAAAAATAGTTCGATCGCACGCACGTACAAAAAAATCGGCAAGGAGTCGCACCAGTGGCAGAGGGCGAAGGCATACCAACATCAGAACAGATTGATAATCGGGACTATTCTTGGCCGTTTTGGCCGATCGTTCCAATCTATCCCTACGGCAGGCGGCGCACCATCCGCAAGGAAATAGTCAAAGACACAATCTGGACTTTTGACCAACTGCAAGGCATTTTCTATGTAATCGTCCCGATTCGGATGACAGTAATTAAACTAGAACCCGAAGGCCTTCTCGTCTACGCCCCCGTCGCACCGACTCGCGAGTGCATCCGCTTGGTAAACGAGTTAGCAGCAGAGCACGGCGAAGTTAAGTATATTTTGCTGACAACCGTTTCCGGCATCGAACACAAGGTTTTTGTCGGCCCGTTTGCGAGATGTTTTCCCGAAGCGCAGGTGTTTGTCGCCCCGCAGCAGTGGAGTTTCCCCGTAAATTTGCCGCTCTCGTGGCTGGGTTTGCCGCCGAAACGCACGTCTGTACTGCCTTTTGACAGCAGCAACACGCCGTTAGCAGATGAATTTGACTGGGCAATCCTCGGCCCGATCGACCTCGGTTTGGGCTTCTTTGCAGAAGTTGCCTTATTTCACAGGCGATCGCGCACGGTGATGCTAACAGATTCCATAGTTTCGATTCCCGAAAATCCGCCCGCGATCGTCCAATTCGACTCGTACCCGCTGCTGTTTCACGCCAAAGACAGCGCCTCGGACATCGTGGCAGACACCCACGAAAATCGGCGCAAAGGATGGCAGAGAATCGCCTTATTTGCCATGTATTTTCGCCCCAGCGTACTGGAAGTGCGGCCGTGGTCGGGGGTGTTAGCGAGCGCCATCAAAGCGCCAGAACGCTCTATGAGAGGTTATTTCGGGTTGTATCCGTTCAAGTGGAAAACAGATTGGGTGCGATCGTTTGAGGCTTTGCGGGGAGGAGGGCGGTTGTTTGTCGCGCCGATTTTGCAGACTTTGATTCTCAACCGCGCGCCGAGGGAAACTCTGGATTGGGTGGATACAGTGGCGAGTTGGGACTTTCAAAGGATTGTACCTTGTCACTTCGATGGTGCGATCGACTCCGGCAAGCGCGAATTTCGGCAAGCATTCTCGTTTCTGGAAAAACACTCGGCTGTTAATTCTTTACCCGAAGACGATTTTAAATTACTTAGGGATATTGATGCGGGTTTGAATAAAACCGGTCTTGTACCACCTGCGAAAGAGAAAGTTTAATCAGATATCTGTAGGGACATCGCACCGTGTTCTTATATCAATTGGGCTCTTCATCGGAATGATATAAACGGAGGACACGGCAGTGCC
>JAUBOH010000674.1:0-2294 GCA_036700145.1 Microcoleus occultus BM001215366 | reverse complement strand
AGGGTAATTTGCCTCTGGCGTGTTCTTCGGACATCCCGCCGTCGAAGTCTATTTTATAGCGTTTAGCGGCTTCGAGACACCACTCTAAATCTTGTTGTCTTTGTTCGGGAGAGTAGTAATATTTCTTGCCTTCGCGATCGGTATAATAATCTACTGGACGCAAATAGAAAATATCTTCTATATCTTTTTTGCCAGTTGCTGCATCTAAAAATTGATTTCCTGTATAGCGCAGGGATTGTACATCAAAGGATACTCCTACGCGATGTGTCCTGGCTTGCTGCATGACACTGTGGGGAAAGTAGCCGCAATTAAAGATAATTTGGGGATGTTCTAAGGGGCCGTAATGACCCCGATCGCCCGCGAGGAGCCTTTTGACGATAATTTCGCCACATTCTGCGTCTGAGGGCCACGAATCGCGATCGTCATATACGAAATTTTCAGTATAGTCTTGATGGAGAGCAGCATAAATTACTTGCTGGGGATTTGGTGTTTGAGAAATAACTTCTACTCGGAATCTATCCATAATATTTTTATTTTTGGGAGTCGCTATAGTTGGAAATTGCAACATCCTAGATTATTTCATAAGATGGCAGTTCTGGCAAGTTTTTTAAGCTAATCATTCGTTAACAGCTACGCTAAAACCTAAGTCATAGTCGTGATTATTTTTCATCCAAAAATGAATCTACAGCTTTTTGCTTCCACTCTGGAATCTGTATTTCATTTTCACCAAGGTACTTTATAAGTGCAGCGTGTGAGGCACCCAGAATTTTTCTTGAAACTTCCTTGATGAAATTGAATTGATCATCAACATACGTCTTTGATATGACCAACGAGTCAAAAAATGGAAGCTTCTTTTCGGACAAAAGTATACTTTTATTTTGTGCAATATATGAAGATGTATATGTTCCTCCATGATGAACTAACAAGTTACGATCTCTGAGTAAATCGCCATACATCTGCATCTCATCCTTAGAAAATGGAGAAATCAAAATCAATGCTTTATACAGCGCATTAATTTTTTGTGCAGTTCCAAAGTCATACTTCTCTGCAACTAGAAAACCGATATTGCAAGATAGAGCATCACCTAGTTCAAGTGCTTTAGCTGGGTCAATATTAATATCCTGCCCGTTTTTTGACAGGTTCTTAAGAAGTGATGGTTCTATGTTGATGATTGAGGCAAAGTGGTCTTTGCAAAATGCTTCAAAATAGGATACAAGTCCGATTACACACAACTCATTTAGTTGACTACCACCGCGTTTGTCTGATTGCGTAAGATAAAGTTTCTCTAGTCCATCAAGCGTGTAAGAGAAGAAAAAAGGCGCTGTTGGAACTCCACCAGAAAATAGATATAGCCAATCATATGAATTCCTTTTTACACACATACATTTTATTACTTTTTTTGATGATTATTTTAACACATTTCTCAAGCCAACAATTCACCGACAGCTACGCTAAAACCTGTAAGTACCCTTTGAGTCTCAACCACTTCATCGGCATTGAACAACAGCCAGCGTTCCCCTGCATTCACAAAGATTAATCTCGATTCAGGAAACAGCAGCCAAACTTCTAAACATCCCGATTCCAAATATTCTCGTGCTTTCGCAAATAATTCTTCGCCGCTGTCTTCGGGGGAAGCAACTTCCGCTATCAAGGGAAAACTTTGGGATAATGTTGTAAAATTGCCTGCTTGTTGTTGCAGCAGTTCAGGAGTGATGTAAGCGACATCGGGACGGCGGCCCTGTTTGGCTGTACGACAAAGGACTTCTGTAACAACTTCTCCTCCCTGTCCGCTGGAATTTTTGTAATTTTTCCAGGAAGTAGCTAGATTAACTTGAGCGAGACCGTGCTTGAATGTCATTCCTGTTTTCTCCACTAAGTTGCCGTCAACCCATTCCATTCTATCAGGGGGCTTGACTAAAAACTCTTCGAGAGATAGGATTTTTTCTAATTGGGATTCGGGTTTAATTTCTGGTATATTTCCTAATTCTGGTGGAGATTGTGGCTCTGATTTTTGGTCGGTATTTTTAGAGGAAATTATAGTAGCTGTCACGATTGCAACCTCTCTTTAATGATTCTAAGTTTACAGATGACATGATTGAATAAGGTAACTTCCATGATACTATCAAACCGATTTTCCGAAGCTCTCATCTATGCTGCTGAGTTGCACGCAACTCAAGTCCGTAAGGGTTCCGGCGTTCCCTATCTCGCTCATTTGTTGGGTACTGCTAGTATAGCTTTAGAATACGGGGCTTCGGAAGATGAGGCGATCGCAGCTTTGCTTCATGATGCGATCG
>JAUBOH010000673.1:0-2320 GCA_036700145.1 Microcoleus occultus BM001215366 | reverse complement strand
CCCTAGCCCCCCTTAAGAAGGGGGGGACAAGAGTATTCAAAGTCAACCCCCTACTCCCTTTTTTGATCTGGTAAATTAACCTTGTATTTAATTATCTCGCCGCGCTAAACTATTGCAAAGTATGGGAAGTATTTAAATTATGTCGTTAGTTGATTTAGCTAATACAAAAATTCGGGTTATTGGATGCAGTGCGGTGATGGCTGTCGGGCAACTGATTTCAAATGCGATCGCCAATCCGGGAACTCAAGCAGCAGCGGGGATGATGGGTGGCCCGATCGCACTTGGAGGCATTTCCATCTTAGCTGCGATCGCCGGTGGTATCGCGGGGAATATCGCGGCGAATGATTTGGGAAATCGGATGACGGAAAAACTGGGGAAAAATCCGAATATTCTGGACAATCACGATTTGATTAAGGCGGCTGGTGAGGCGATCGGCTATATTTTGAGAGAGGTTGCGGAGTCCGATCGATTAATTGCGATCGCCGAAACCAAAAATTTGCCTTATCCAGAACGGGCTTTAGACGAATTAGCCGAGAAAACTCCCCAATACTGGCTGGATATTAACACGCAAGCAGCCGATTTGTCAAGGGGTTTACAGATTTCCGAAGACCAGCTAACCAAGATTTTTTCTGCGGATGCCGAGGAGTTCGATCGCGTTACCGGATTGACACCCGCAGATTGGGCAACTTTCCTGGGGGAATTCGCGGCCACCGAGGGCAAATCCTTCGATGCGGAAATCGTGGAATTTGTGGCGGACAAGCTATATACAACTTTCCCGAAAGCGTACCGCGAAGTGCTGAAACTGGATGCGGCGAAGGGAGGCGAAAAGTTTGCAGCGATGCTGTTGAATCTGCACCAAATTGCTTTGGCTGAATTGAGAGATTTGGGGCTGCAAAATGGGGAAATTCTGCACAAATTGGAGGCCGTGGCGACGCGGCAGCAGATTTGTCAAGTGATGGTGAAATTGGAGGCGATCGAAATTGGCATCCGCGACGATTTGGCACAAATCAAAACATCACTGGAACGATTTGTAGATACTTCTGCGCCGAGATTGCCGCTTCCCTACGAGTGCGAAACGATTATTGCCGATCGGACTCAAGACTTTACCGGCCGCCAATTTGTGTTTAAAGCAATTGCCGAATTTTTGCAGAACAATCGCAAAGGCTATTTTGTTTTAGAAGCAGATCCGGGTGTGGGGAAAAGTTCGATTATGGCAAAGTTAGTGCTGCTGCTGAAACGGCGCTGCGTTGCCCATTTTAATTCGCAATCTGAAGGCATTGTCCGCGCCGAACAATTTCTGGAAAATGCCTGCACTCAGTTAATTCGAGGCTTTCAACTAAATTATCCGCAACTGCCGGAAAATGCGACGAGAGATGGCAATTTTCTCAGTCGATTGTTGGGGGAAGTCAGCGCTAAATTGGGCGGCAAAAAGTTGATTATTGTCGTCGATGCCCTGGATGAAGTGGATTTGAATTTGCAGGGGCGCGGCAGCAATGTCCTCTATTTGCCAGATGCTTTGCCGGATAATGTTTATTTTATTGTGTCGAAGCAGCCGAAAACTCTGCCTTTGCCAAACCATCAGGTTTTTGATTTGATGCAGTACAGTGCAGAAAGTTTGGCGGATGTCAAGGTTTATATTGACAAACGCACGGGCAATAGCGCGTCTATTCAGAGTTGGATTAACCGTCAAAATTTGCAGCGCGAACAGTTTGTGGCGGCGGTGGCGGAAAAAAGTCAGAATAATTTTATGTACCTGCGCTACGTGCTGAATGATATCGACAGCGGCAAGTACAGCGATGTGAATTTGCAAGATTTGCCGAGGGAGTTGGAAGGATATTATGACAAGCATTGGGCGCGGATGGAAATGGCGGTGAGAGATAAAGAATTGCGCCGCCGGAAGTTGAAGGTGATTTATTTGTTGACGAAAACTCGCAAGCCTGTTTGTTGCGATATTTTGGCGGATTTTGCTGAGGAAGATGCTTTGGATGTGCAGGAAGTTCTCGATGATTGGGAACAGTTTCTGCGGCGTAGCGGTGATAGTCCTCCCGATTACAGTATCTATCACGCGAGTTTCCAAAGATTTCTGCATCGTATAGATGTGGTGCAGAAGGCTGGGGTGTCGCTGCGGGATATTGAAACGGCGATTTCTGATAATTTGTGGGGGGATTTGTACGGCGATGAGTAAGTTTAAAGAACGGTTGGGGAAACTGTCGCCGAAAAAGCGGCTTTATGCTTTGGAAACTCTGCCGGGGCATTTGGCCCAGAGTGTTCAAGGGGAACGGCTGCATCAGTTGTTGACGGATTTTGATTTTATTGAGGC
>JAUBOH010000672.1:0-2321 GCA_036700145.1 Microcoleus occultus BM001215366 | reverse complement strand
TGGTGGCGTTGGTGGGGGTAGTGTTGAGCAGGATCGAGGCGGTGCTGCTGTTCACCACAGCTAAGTCTGGTTTGCCGTCGCCGTTGAAGTCGCCGATGCTGACGGAGAGGGGGCTAGTGCCAGTAGGGAAGTCTACTTTGGTGGCGAAAGTGGGGGTGGTGGCGTTGGTGGGGGTAGTGTTGAGCAGGATCGAGGCGGTGCTGCTGTCGAGGTTCGCCGTTGCTAAGTCTGGTTTGCCGTCGCCGTTGAAGTCCCCGATGCTGACGGAGAAGGGGCGAGTGCCAGTAGGGAAGTCTACTTTGGTGGCGAAAGAGGGGACGGTGGCTCCGGTGGGGGTAGTGTTGAGCAGGATCGAGGCGGTGCTGCTCAAGCTGTTGCTGTTCGCCACAGCTAAGTCTGGTTTGCCGTCGCCGTTGAAGTCCCCGATGCTGACGGAGCTGGGGTAACTGCCAGTAGGGAAGTCTACTTTGGTGGCGAAAGTGGGGGTGGTGGCGAAGGTGGTGGTAGTGTTGAGCAGGATCGAGGCGGTGTTGCGCCTGTTCACCACAGCTAAGTCTGGTTTCCCGTCGCCGTTGAAGTCCCCGATGCTGAGGGAGCCGAGCTGATCGTCGCCAGTAGGGAATTCTACTTTGGGGGCAAAAGAGGGGGTAGCGGCTCCCGTGGGCGTACTGTTGAGCAGTATAGAGGCGGTGCTGCTCAAGCTGCTGAAATTCCCCACAGCTAAGTCTGGTTTCCCGTCGCCGTTGAAGTCCCCGATGCTGAGGGATGCGGGACCACCGCCAGTAGGCAAGTCTACTTTGGGGTCGAAAGTGGGGGTGGTGGCTCCGGTGGGGGTGGTGTTGAGCAGGATCGAGGCGGTGTCGCTGTAGCTGAAATTCCCCAAAGCTAAGTCTGGTTTCCCGTCGCCGTTGAAGTCACCGATGCTGAGGGAGCGGTGACCATCCAGAAGACGGGGGGTGACTAGCACGCCGCTGTAGGTTTTGAGGGTGGTTTCTGTGAGGGCCAGTTTGGGCTTTTGGGGAGATGGGGGGATGAGTTGGGGGATGTCCCAGTTACCGCCTAATTTGCTGTTACCTGTGGTAGTGGGGTTGGCCGCGATGTTTGCGCCTGTGAGTTGGTGGAGTTGAGCGAGGAATTGGTGGCCTCTGTCCCCGGCTGCTACATTACATCCATACAATATGATGCTGGCATTCTCAGTGAAGCTGTTTCGCCACTGTTGCAACTGTTGGCTGTAGTTTTCGATGTTGCTGCTGTTTAGTTCTGTTGTGCCTAAGTAAAGGCTGCCGGAACTACCGTGGGTGATGATGTGTAGCGATTCGATGCCTGTATGCTGAGCTAGGAGTGCGGTGATTTGCTCGATCGCATCAGGCTGGCTTTTGAGGATGTAGGCTGCAGTGCCCCGTTTGATGCCGGTGGCTATGTGGTTGCTGTCGGGTATTGTGGGGTCAAGGATAACTATTTCTTTTTGTGCGTTGCTAATGCAGCCAACCAAGGGAAGAAAAAAATTTTTGTGGGGGTTAATTTTAACTAGAGTTTTCATCTGTTTTTGGTTCCAATAGAATGCCTTGTTGAGCTGCAAAGGCTCTGTAGCCCAATTTGAATTAGGAGGCGGTAATTCTACCTGGTGGCAGATGACACGCTAGATTTTTAACTACTAGGAATTTAGCAAAGTTCGATCGCACTGTCAGTGTTTGAGCTTCTCACTTACTAAATCTTTATATTTCGCTGGTTATTTTAAACAAATTATAAAAAGTCGAAGTCGGGGCGAGTTTGTGAGATTATTGATTTTAGGCAATGCTCGATCGGTAAAACCCGCGAATTGTATGTTTAAAGAGGTAGATTTTGATTTACGGTTGGGTGGGGGCGGGTTTATGAGATTATGGATTTGAGGCAATTATTGTTGGTGAGGGGAGCCCCTACGGGAATTAAAATTTTATAAATTCTATGAATAACGGACAAATTTTGAATACAGTCCACGAACACGAGATTTTTGGCGATCGCGATTTGCCATCTTGGTTGACCGAACAGCAAATCAGCCTTGCTTGTACTACTTATCAAACCAGCAGGTTGATGTTAATCGGTGCGGCGCCAGAAACGAACAGAATCTCGGCTTTTTGGCGAATATTCGATCGCGCTATGGGACTTTTTTGCACGCCGGAACGCCTGTATTTAAACTCAAAATATCAACTTTGGCAATTAGATAATGTGTTAGAAGCCGGGAATTTATATCAAGGTTACGATCGCCTTTACATACCGCGCATCGGCTACACCACAGGAGATATCGACATTCACGATATCGCAGTCGATAAAAATAATCAAAT
>JAUBOH010000671.1:0-2324 GCA_036700145.1 Microcoleus occultus BM001215366 | reverse complement strand
CTTCGGCTCTTCGGCTCTTCGGCTCTTCGGCTCTTCGGCTCTTCGGCTCTTCGGCCCATGAGTACCTCATCTTTTTGAGAAAAGCTATAGTATGTATTCTCACTTAATTGTATATATACAAGTTATGCAGTTAGTCCAAATAATCGTCGAAAAGCGATCGAGCTTACGGGTAAAAGCGTACAAACATAAAATTTGGGCGATGTTTCTATTAATCCTAATTATTGGGAAATATGGCGAAAATAGCGATTTTTGGGGGGACTTTTGACCCGGTTCACTGGGGGCACCTGTTGGCGGCCGACACGGCGGCGAGTCAATTTAATCTCGATCGAATCATTTGGGTACCCGATCGCTCTCCTCCTCACAAATGGCGCCCGGATTTGGCAAGTTTTGAGCAGCGCCGGGAAATGCTCGCTCTGGCGATCGCCGATCGCCCAAACTTCGTACTTTCGCCACAGTCGGCAAATCCCTCGGGCAGTTCTTTTGCGATCGACACCCTGCTATATTTGCAAAAATTGTATCCCGGGGCTCATAGGTGGTACTGGATTATTGGTAGCGACGCCCTCCTGACTCTCCCCCAATGGCACCGGTGCCGCGAAATTGGCGGGTTGTGCGACTGGTTGGTGGCCGGGCGCCCGAGTCAGAGAGATGGGGAGACAGGAGCAAGCGGGGAGATTGGGGGAGTGTCCGAGTGGGGAGATTGTCCGGGTGGAAAGCCGATCGATTCCGGCGGGGACAGGATGCAGGTTGAGACAAGTGCTGTTGGCGGGCGAGTTGCCGCACAAATGTCTCTGATGGATGTGGAAATTCGCTTCGAGGTGCTGTCTATGAGTGCGATCGAGATTTCGTCCAGCCACATCCGCCGCTGCTGCGCCGAAAATCGCGACCTCCGCTACTTAGTCCCGGAAGTTGTCCGAACTTATATTACCGCCCATCAGCTTTACCAGTAACCAGCGGCCGAAAGCCGAATGCCTTCTGCCTTGCGATTTCTGCCTTCTAGAAAAGTTCCAGCTTTTTTGGTAAACACAAAAAGTTAGAAAGGATCGACCTTTGCGATATGATCTTGTGTCATAAGTCAATTCTTAAATTTTTCCAAAATTTAAGCCTGAGCTAGGGGCTGCCATCGTTAGGAGGTACTAAAGTGATTCGAGTCGCGATCAATGGTTTTGGACGTATCGGGCGCAGTTTTGCGCGCTGCTGGCTGGGCCGAGAAAACAGCCAGCTTGAGCTGGTGGCTATTAATGACACTTCAGATCCGAAAACTAATGCTCACTTGCTGAGATACGATTCCATGATGGGAACGTTGAAGGGTGTGGACATCAGTACGGATGAAAATTCCATTACTCTAAATGGCAAGACAGTTAAGTGCGTGAGCGATCGTAATCCGCTCAACCTGCCTTGGAAAGATTGGGGTATTGATCTGATTATTGAAGCGACTGGCGTCTTCGTTGACCAAGCTGGTGCATCGAAGCATATCACGGCAGGCGCTAAAAAAGTGTTGATTACTGCTCCGGGCAAGGGCCCAGAAGTAGGCACTTATGTGATGGGAGTCAACCACCACAACTACAAGCACAGCGACTACACAGTCATCAGTAATGCTAGCTGTACCACTAACTGTCTAGCTCCCGTACTGAAAGTGCTTCACGAAAATTTTGGCATCGTCAAAGGCATGATGACCACTACCCACAGCTATACTGGCGACCAGCGCTTGCTGGATGCCAGCCACCGCGACTTGCGGCGGGCGCGGGCTGCTGCGATGAATATTGTGCCGACTTCTACCGGAGCGGCCCAAGCTGTGGCTTTGGTGATTCCAGAATTGAAGGGTAAGTTAAATGGCATCGCCATGCGCGTGCCGACTCCTAATGTGTCGGTAGTTGATTTTGTGGCTCAGGTAGAGAAAAAGACTTTTGCTGAGCAAGTAAATCAAGTTTTCAAAGAAGCCGCCGAAGGCCCGCTGAAGGGGATTTTGGAGTACAACGATTTGCCTCTGGTTTCTTGTGACTATCGCGGAAACGATGCTTCTTCAATCTTGGATTCTAGCTTGACGCTAGTTATGGACGGCGACATGGTGAAGCTGTTGGCTTGGTACGACAATGAGTGGGGCTACAGTCAGCGGGTGGTTGACTTGGCTGAATTGGTCGCCGAACGTTGGGAAGGTTAGATCCCTGACTTCTTTCCGGCAGTCCAGCCGTCCGGCAGTTCGGCAGGGGTTGAAACCCCTGCCTCAAAGAAGACAGTCCTCGCTATGAGGACTCATTAGTCCTTATGATATAGAGGAGACGGCAGTGCCGTGTCCCTACAATTAATCACGGTAGGGACACGGCACT
>JAUBOH010000670.1:0-2325 GCA_036700145.1 Microcoleus occultus BM001215366 | reverse complement strand
TTTTGTCCCTTGTGCGCCTAAGATAGCTTGAGTATTGAGTAGAGGGGCGATCGCTCTGGCTTCAGCTTCAGCCCCAGGTAGAGGAGACAATTTCTGCTTAGGTTCTCCCGGAGACAGAGATACGCTTGGCATCGTGGGATTGCCCAAGACTAGAGCGTTACCGCTGTTGGCTGGCTTCTGTGCTAACTTCTGTCGTTGCTGTCGAGTGAAATCCAACACTTGAATCGAAGGGGCGGTGAGAATGGTGTGTTTTTGGATTAAGTAAGTGTCGTTGGCATCTTGGAGGGCGGGGAAGGGCACTTGGAACAGAGAACCTTGGGGAATGAAAATGACATGGGCATTGGGATCTTTTGGCAAAAGCGTTTCAATTGGGTCAATCAGTAGTTGATGCAGTGTCGGTAAGTTGGGTTGGGGTTGGAGAGCGGGGGAACTGCCACGACTGCGAACGGCAAGAAACTCCTGATTGCCAATAATTAGATCGGCAAGAGAGGCTTTGTGTTTTTGCCAGAGGGGTTTGAGGTCTACTTCGCGGAACGTGATTTCGCCCGTAGGTTGAATCACCCAAATGTAGAGCGCGGATTCTCGCGGTTCGCTTTTTCTTTGAATCTGAAAGTCGTCACCAATGATCGAATATTGCACCAAAGTGGCGTTCTGTGATTTGGCAATTTGGCGGATTTGATCCTGGTTGGGAGCAGAGGCGATGACTGGATTGGCAGAATCAGATGATAAGCGCTGTGTGAGGAGATCGACAAAGGCACGAGCGCGTCCCCGTTCGGCAATTTCTAAAGCGCCGATCGGGTTATTCTGAGCCACCCGGACTTTTTGTAAAGTCCGATAAGTGTTAGCTTGTCCTTCAAAGATGGAGACTTTATTCGCATCGTTGGAACCGAGCATTTGACGCATCGATTCCCAAACTTCAATCGCATTGACGAGCATTTTTTCAGATTCTGTTGGGTTGCCAACGTTCAAGAAGGCCAATCCGAGGTTGTTGAGGGCCAGACCCTCAACGTGGCGGTCTTGAATTTCGCGGGCGATGGCTAAACTTTGCTGCACATACTCAATGTCTTTGGCATAGTTGCCCAGATAGCTGTAAGCGATTCCCAAATTGCCCAGTTCTGCACCTTCCCCTTGGCGGTCTTGAATTTCGCGGGCGATGACTAAACTCTGCTGTGTATACTCAATGGCTTTGGCATAGTCACCCAGAGAGAGGTAAGCGTTTCCCAAATTGCCCAGTGCTGCACCTTCCCCTTGGCGGTCTTGAATTTGGCGGGCGATCGCTAAGTGTTGTTGCCCATACTCAATGGCTTTGGCATAGTCGCCCAGAGAGAGGTAAGCGAGTCCCAAATTGCCCAGTGCTGCACCTTCCCCTTGGCGGTCTTGAATTTCGCGGGCGATCGCTAACCACTGGTGCTCATACTCAATGGCTTTGGCATAGTCACCCAGAGAGCCGTAAGCGAGTCCCAAACTGCCTAGTGCATTACCTTCCCCAAGGCGGTTTTTGAGGGCGCGATAAATTTGGAGTGCCTGTTCCCAGGAATCCAACGCGGCTCTTAATTGGCTAGTCTGAAACTGTTGAATCCCCTGCTGCAATAGCCGATCGCCCTCTGCTTGACGGGCATCCATAGTTTGAGCATTAGCCGGGAGTAGGAAGTCAGCCCCAAGGAATAAGGGAACAGTGGCAACTAGGAACAGCGAAATCGAAGCTAGGAAAACGGGAGTGAGTTTAGAGTCGATCGACTTAAGCCACCGAGAATACAGCATAGGATTCTAGAGTTTTGATTTTAGAGAATTAGTTCGATCGCCCGATCGGATTGAATCAAACCATATCCAGTGGCATAGTCATATTCAATATCAAAACCGGGCGTGTTTGGATCGTCCATATCCAGAGCCGTCTGCTCTAATCCTCGATTAATGTCCGCAGGACTTAAGTGGGGATTTGCAATCCTATCCGATCAACCCATTCCGATTAGCTGTTGTCGTCAAAATGTACTCAACTTGAGCCGGAGTTAAATTGGGATTGGCACTCAAAACTAAAGTCGCTACACCAGATACTTGTGCCGTTGCCATTGATGTGCCACTGTAGGTGTCGTAGGTATTATCGGGAGTAGTAGAATAGATGTCTACTCCCGGAGCAACTACGTAATCCAAAGGTCTCGAACCCGCACGGTTAGAGTCGTCATCCATTCTGCCACTTACATCAATGCTGCCCACAGCAATTCCCCAGCGATCGGCATTAATAGCTGGATAAACTGGTTGGATGCCACCCGAATTTCCGGCTGCCATAACCACAACAGAGCCTTTGTTATTTGCATATTGAATTGCGTC
>JAUBOH010000669.1:0-2336 GCA_036700145.1 Microcoleus occultus BM001215366 | reverse complement strand
TCAAGCAAATCAGGGCTGGACTGCTTCACGACTTGCTGACTCGCGGGTTAGATGAAGATGGGAAGTTGAGAGATGCGATCGCTCACCCCGAACAGTTCAAAGACTCACCATTAGGGCGCATTCCGAAAGATTGGGAAGTTCTAAATTTGGAATCGCTGCTTAATGGGCGACCCAAGAATGGGTATAGCCCAAAGGAAGTAGATGAGTGGACTGGCACAGTGATGCTTGGACTGAGTTGTCTCACTGAGAAAGGTTTTGAACCGTGCCAGTTAAAGAATGCACCTCTTGACGATCCAAAAGTTAATGATGCTTTATTGTCAGATGGAGATTTTTTACTCAGTAGATCCAATACTCGCGAACGGGTTGCCCTAGCTGGTATCTATCGGGATATAGGTGTGCCGTGCATATATCCCGACTTAATGATGCGATTGACTATTAATGAGAAGACCTGTAACCGTTTCCTAGAACTATTACTTCAGTATTTTCCTATCAGAAGGCAGCTTACAGGTAATGCTCAAGGAACTTCAGCCAGTATGGTTAAAATCAGTTCTCGGATCGTAATCGAGACTGTAATACCACTTCCAGATTCTACAGAACAAGTGCGAATTATCCAGGGCATTGACAGACATGACAGCCGTATCCGCGCCGAAAGTACCTACCTTGCTAAACTTAAACTTCAGAAAAAAGGACTCATGCACGACTTATTAACAGGTCGAGTTCGAGTAAATACCTTTCAGCAACTCAGCGCATAAAAATTTAGGAGGAAATGAGCTTACATGAGCGAACGTTTAGCAGACTTGGATGAATTAGTGCTTCGCTGCCGTGACAAATCCACCAGACAATACATTCAAGAAGCAGTTGCCTGTTACCGAGCGGGAGCCTTTCGTTCTTGTATTGTCTCAACCTGGAACGCAGTTGTTTTTGATTTTATTCATAAACTTCGCCAATTGGATCAAACTGGACATAAAAATGCCCAGAAAAAATTAGAAGAATTTGAAGAAATTCGAGCCAAGCAAGATATTAGTAAAATGCTTGTTTTTGAAAAAAGCGTTCCAGATTTAGCTTGGAAAGAATTTGAGTTTATTTCTCCCTTGGAGTATTCAGACTTAACAAGATTGCTTGAAGATAGAAATCGATGCGCTCATCCCTCAATGCAATCCCTGGAAGAAACCTTTCAAGCCTCTGCTGAATTAGCACGCTATCATCTTCGGAACGCTGTAATGCACTTGTTACAACATCCTCCAGTTCAAGGGAGAGCTGCTCTTGACCTGATATGGACTGATATACGCTCTGAATATTTCCCCACTGAAGTAGAACAAGCAGTTACATACTTTAGCAATGGACCTTTAGCTCGCGCTCGCAAACCCTTAATTCGCAATATGGTTGTTGGGCTAACAAAAAACTTACTTCTCGAAGACCGACCGAAAGCAGAAAGAAGCCGTCAATTTGCAGCGCTTCAAGCTGTCTCTCAAATGTATTTTGAAATGACTGAGGAGACTATTAGAAATGAGTTATCAGGAATTGTTATTGGAATCAGCGACTCGGGCTTACCTAAAGTTATTAGTTATTTGCGGAATATGAAAGCTTGGGAATCCCTAAATGAAGCTTGTCAAACTAAAGCTAAAAATCTCATTCAAAGAATTGATTATGCTGCTGCTGTTCCTGTCTTGATAGATGCCCTGAACGTTGTAGAACTGCAAACTATCGCTCTAGAACGAGTCAAGCAACTACCCCCAGAAGTTCTCATTCAGAATTTCCAAACAGAGCTGCCACTAGAGTATATGCAGCCTGTCGTTAAGGATCATCTTCAATCTAAGGTTGAGCTTTTTGCTCAATCTACTTCTTCAAAAGAAGTAACAATTAATGGCAGAGCTTTGCTTCAAATGGTATCTCTACTTAATCCCGAACAACTAGAGAGTATTTTAGAAGCTTTTTGTCAAAATACCCAAATTAACCAATCTTTGGGAATTACCGAAATTATTCAAGAACTTTTTAACAAAACAGGTCATTTGGTTGAATCGATTGAATCAATCAAACATAAATGGTCATCTCTACGGCAATTGATTAATAGCGAACAATTTGACGGAATTACATCTATTAATGCTTTAAAAGAACTTATTGATTTAAAATTTCCTAACTTGCTTGCATTATATAGTAGTGATGGCAATAGAGGTGAAGCGTGAAATCTACTCTTACAGAATACACCCAAGTCGAACTCCCTTTAATCAACCAACTCAAACTCATGGGTTGGCAACATATTCAAGGAGATACCGATGTTCCCTACCTGACTGAAAGGCAAAACTTTCGCGAGGTACTGCTAACGGATCGCCTGCGAA
>JAUBOH010000668.1:0-2343 GCA_036700145.1 Microcoleus occultus BM001215366 | reverse complement strand
CAGACTTACCCGCTTCCATTGACTTACAAACTTCCAAATATATAGGGTAATCGGGGTGTCCGAAAGGGGAAGTAGTATCGGGGAAGTCGCTGTCGTATATAGCTTGCAGTACCTTTCTACTGGCTTCCAAGTCGCTATCGCAGGAAGCCAACATAAGTTCGGCTTCCTGCTGTCGCTGCTGTTGGCTGACATAAACAGATGTGGAAATTTCATCCTCAATATCAGCCTTGATAGCCCGCTCCTTAATCCGCTCGATTTCACCTTCCTGTGACAGTTCGCGGGCGATGTTACCCGCCGACACTGCACAGGCAATTGCAGCGCACAAACTCACCCCTTGCAGCGCTTTGTGGATGTCTAGCTTTTTGTCTAGCACGCTCAAAGGTACTAGCCACAACACAACAGAGGCAGCGCTTAAAACAAACAATTTTAGGTGCATAAAAACACCCCCCAACCAACCAACAACATTGCCAAACCGCTGACTAAAAGCGCCTGTAAGTCGGCAACTGAAATCTTGAGCAACTTGCTTAAGAATGAAAAATGAATAAGTTGATGAATTATCGGTTATACTGAAAAAAAGTGCGCTTATTGCAATTTTTACCAAAATAGAGATTAACTCACAACTAATTTTTCTAGTCAACTACTCTAATTTGCGTTTAAACCCATGTTTTATTCTAATTCAATTGAGTCAGAAATGAAAAGGTTTTATAAATCCTTATCAGAAAAGGATAAAAGAAGGTATGCAGCTTTCTTAAGCTCAAAAATTGGGATGGGGTGGAATTAGCTATGTAATGCAACTTTTAGGAGGCAGTATAAATACCATCGTCAAGGGAATAGAAGATTTAGAAAAAATGGACGAACAGACACTAAATAGTTCCAGAATCAGAAAGAAAGGAGGGGGAAGAAAAAGTATTCTGTCTACTCAAATCGGCATTGATGCAGCATTTTTAGAAATTTTAAAAAATCACACAGCCGGAGACCCAATGAATGAGTTAATCAAATAAACTAATTTGACGCATAAAGAAATAGCTTCTGGACTTCGATCGGCAGGCTTTACAATTAGCCTTTCTTTGGTTGCAAAACTATTAAAAAAGCATGGATATGTAAAAAAAAAGCTCAAAACAAACAAACAATAGGAATTAATGAAAATCGGGACGCTCAATTTAAAAATATTGCTAAGTTCCATATAGAGTCTAGAGAAAAAGGCAATTTTGTTATTAGTTTTGAAACCAAAAAGAAAGAAATTTTAGGAAATTTATATCGTCCAGGAACTCTCTATACAAAGGAACCTGTCACCACTGTCTTATCATGATTTTTGGAGTTTAGGTCACGGAAAAGTTATTCCACATGGGGTTTAGGATTCTCAAGAAAATCGAGGATATATAACATTAGGAAACAGTAAAGATACCAGTAAATTTGCGTGTGATGCTTTAAAAAGTTGGTGGAATAATTATGGAAAAGCCACCTATCCTAACGCTAATTCGATCTTGGCTAAATGTGATGGTGGAGGTAGTAATAATGCTAATCATTATATTTTCAAAGAAGATTTGCATAAATTAGTTAATGAAATAGGAATTGAGATCAGAATTGCTCATTACCCTCCTTATACATCTAAATACAATCCCATAGAATATCGACTTTTTCCTCATGTTACTAGGGCTTGTAAAGGGGTGATTTTTACAAGTTTAGAATTAGTCAAAGCTCTCATGGAAAAAACTCAAACTAAAACGGGGCTGTCTGTAGTTGTAAATGTCCTTAATAAGGTTTATAAAACTGGTCGAAAGGTGGCTGATCATTTCAAAAATACTATGAAAATTGTTTTTGACGAATATTTTCCAAAATGGAATTATCGAGCCGTACCTCAACCTGAGTAATTCATTAAGTTATTTATTTTTCATTCCTTATGGAGTAGTCAAGCACCCAACTCAGTCCCCAAACAATCGCGGTCGCTGCTAGTAGAAATAAAACCGCTCTCGTTGCCATCGGATGTAAACTCGCTATCCACCCCAGAAGGGAGAAAGCGACGCACCCGGCAACGAAATAGTTTGCCAAATACATCGCTTTCATTTAAGTAGGTCGGCGACAAAAAATAAAACTATAGCCTTTCGAGCTCTCATATGAGGTACTCATGGGCATAGGCCTCCGTGGGCATCGGCCGCCGTGGCCGCCGTGGGCGCCGTGGGCATACCTCACCACGCTTGAGAACCGCTATATGTTAAGATAGATAAAAAAAATATATCTATAGTGAGGCAACAAATATATGGGCGCTCGATTAAGAGTATTTCTGACCGAAAAGCAAGACAAAACCCTATTAAATTTGAGACAGGGCGAAAATACCACAAAAAG
>JAUBOH010000667.1:0-2344 GCA_036700145.1 Microcoleus occultus BM001215366 | reverse complement strand
ATATTCAGAGGACTAAAGTCCTCACTACAAACCTTACTTATTGCCCTAGATCGACGGAACCTGATATAAGTCCTGATTAAGTTGAAGCCCGCAGATTTATCGCTGAGGTTTTAATTCTGCCTGCTGCATTCTGCATCGGAAAGCCTTCTGTTTTAAAGGTGAATCTACCCGCAAATAGCAAACATTCTCATAGGGGTATGCGAAATGAGTTCAAATTTTGCCAGTATTGATTCACAATCTGTTCTCCGTAATTCTCGTTCTAAATCTATTGTTTTTATCGATTCCGGCTTAGATGACTATCAAACTATTGCGGGCGGCGTGCTTCCCGGTGCAGAGACAATCATATTAGATAAAAATCGCAACGGAGTCGAGCAAATTACTGCAAAACTGCAAACAATTGCTGCTGCGGGAGGAATTGTAGACCAAGTTCACATTTTTTCTCACGGCAATTCTGGCAGCTTGCAGCTAGGTTCTGCGACGTTGAATTCGGATAATTTGCCGCAATATGAAAGCCAGTTGCAAGAGTGGCGAAATGCGTTGAGCGACCAAGCTGATATTGTGCTTTACGGTTGCGATGTGGCGAAGGGTGACGGGGCTAATTTTGTCGATCGCCTTGTGGAGTTAACTGGGGCTGATATTGCAGCATCTAGCGATCGCACTGGCCGCGGTGGTAACTGGAATTTGGAGTTTGCCAAGGGTGATATTGAAGCGCCCTTAGCTCTTACTCCAGAGGCTATGGCAGATTATCAAGGGACTTTAGCGACTGTTACCGTTACTAACAGCAATGATAGCGGGCCCGGTTCCTTGAGAGATGCGATCGCCTCTGCTGCTGCCGGCGATACCATTCAATTTGCCTCCAGTCTTGCCAGCCAAACAATTACTCTCACGAACGGTCAACTTTTGATCGACAAAAGCTTGACAATTGATGCAGTTGGTGCTGCCAATTTAACTATTAGTGGCAACAACGCTTCGCGGGTTATCCTCACTGAAGGTGGGACAAATGTTACTCTAAAAAACCTGATTGTTGCCAACGGCAAAGTTTCTGGAACCGATCCGAATAACGAAGAAACTAGCAGCGGCGGCGGCATTCAAACGGGAGGTAACAGCAATTTAACTTTAGAAAATTGTCAAGTAAATAATAATGTTGCCGGTTTTGGCGGCGGCATTTATACGGGTTTCCGCAGCACCGCGACTGTAATTAATAGCAAGTTTAGCGGCAATGACGGTTCGCTTGCGGATGATACCGAACGCGGTGGCGGCGCGATCGCCACTAAAAGCGGTGGTTCCCTCACTATCAGAAATAGCGAATTTACCAACAACAAAGGCAGCTACGGCGGGGCTGTGAATAACCTGTTGGGCAGCATGACGATCGAAAACTCTAAATTCACCGGCAACCGCACAGAAAAAGGCGTTGGCGGGGCAGTTTACGTCGATGGAGCGAGCGAATTAACTAACGATGCGATCGGTGGCAACATCATTATTCGCGGCAGCACGTTTGACGGCAATATTGGTGCTGGAGAAGGAGGCGCAGCCTTTCTGTTTGGTTATCCCCCAGATAAAGTGGTATTAGAAAAGAGCACTTTTATTAACAATAAAGCTGTCAAATATTCATCAGGTTCTGGAGGATCAGGCGGCGGAGTCCGCCACGGAAATGCCGATTTTAGTGTGACAGACTGCACCTTTGCCAACAATACAGCCGATGATAACGGCGGCGGTTTGTGGTTGGGAGAAGAGGGAAATGTCAGCGTTGTGAACAGTACCTTTTCCGGCAACAGTGCTGCTAAGCAGGGCGGGGGAATGGTTGTCGGCAACAGAGATTCCTTTTCCACTAACATTGTCAATTCGACTTTTGCTAAGAATACCGCTGGGGAATATTCGGGAGGTATTGCTACTTTTGGGAATCAGCCAATTACTGTCAAGAATTCGATTTTTGACAGCAATACGGCGGGCAATCCTTTTAAAGTCAAGCAGCAAACAGGACGGGAACTAATTGACGGCGGAAATAATCTGCAGTTTCCTGCTAAACTCACGACGGGCGATCCTAATGATAATAATGTCACGGCAAATGTGACGATCGCCGATCCGAAACTGAGTTCTTTACAAAACATTAACGGCGCTTTCGTGCTGCCGCTGCTAGCAGGAAGTCCGGCGATTGATACCGGTACTGGTGCGGGCGCACCGGCGGAGGATCAGCGCGGTGTAAGCCGCCCTCAAGATGGTGATAATAACGGAAGTGCGATCGTTGATATCGGCGCTTTTGAGTTCACCACTACAGTCACGCCCACACCGACTCCGACACCCGCACCAACTCCCACTCCGACACCCGCACCAACTCCCACTCCGA
>JAUBOH010000666.1:0-2350 GCA_036700145.1 Microcoleus occultus BM001215366 | reverse complement strand
ACTAAGGTGCGATCGCCTTAAGAAGCCGGAAATCTCAACAACCGACCCCAAAAAAAAATTGGAAAGTCACAGGATTTATAGACGATCGATCGATCGTCTATAGTACGCAACCTAGATATATCCGAAGTTAGATGGTTAATTGTTAGTTTGATGGCAAAATATATGGCAATACAAATATACGATAATACCCAGCCAGCAAGATATCTGCTATAAAATATGACTCCTAAAAGGTCTTCCAAGAGAGCTAAACCCAAAGCTGAGCTCGAAGCCGATCGCCAGCAACAGCAAAATCAAAACGAATTATTTCCAGTCGTCGGAATTGGAGCCTCGGCGGGTGGACTGGAAGCCTTTATGCAACTGCTGAGCCATTTGCCGATCGATACAGGCATGGCATTTGTAATGATTCAGCATATGTTGCCGGCTCAGGAAAGTATGTTGAGCGTGATTCTGGGTCGATCGACCCAGATGCAGGTGCATGAGGTGACAGACGGGATGGCAATAGCACCGAATCAGGTATACGTCATCCCCCCAAATGTCAGCATGACGATCGATCGAGGGGTGCTAAACCTGACGCCTCGCGGCAAAGGACGCGGGATGTTTATGTCCGTGGATACCTTCCTGTTGTCCCTCGCCGAAGAACGGGGGAACAAAGCCATCGGCGTCATTTTGTCCGGGGGCGACGGCGACGGTGCCCAAGGATTAAAAGCGATTAAGGCCGCCGGCGGTATTACTTTTGCCCAATCACAAGGATCGGCACAAGTCAGCAGTATGCCGAACACAGCGGTGGCGACCGGTCAGGTAGACTTTATCTTGACACCGGAAAAAATTGCCCAAAAAATAGCAGAGATCGGCCGTCATCCCTACATTGCCGATCGGCTTTCGATAATATCGGCAGACAGCGAAGATGCGATCGAAAGTAAAGATGCCCTCGCCACGATCTACAGTTTGCTGCGCGCGGCTACAGGAGTTGACTTTACTCACTACAAGCAAACCACCTTGAAACGGCGGATGCACCGGCGGATGGTGCTGTACAAGCTCGAACGGATCGAAGATTATGCCCAATATCTCCAAAACAATCCGGCAGAAGTAACGGCGCTGTATGGCGATGTCTTAATTCATGTCACCAGCTTTTTCCGCGACCCCGAAACCTTTGAAGCCTTAAACAGCAAGGTTTTTCCCGAAATCGTCAAAGATAAATCGCCACAAACACCGATCCGAATTTGGATTGCCGGCTGTTCGACGGGCGAGGAAGCTTACTCGATCGCCATTTGCTTGCTAGAGTTTTTAGCCGATCGAGCTACTAATCTGCCGATTCAGATTTATGCGACAGACATCAGCGAAAGCGCGATCGCGATCGCCCGCAGCGGCTTTTATACGTCCGGCCAAGTCGCGGATGTTTCACCCGAACGCCTGCATCGGTTCTTTGTTCAAGTCGAGGGCGGATACCAAATCGGTAAACCCGTGCGCGAACTCTGTGTCTTTGCTAAACAAAACCTGATTAGCGATCCGCCGTTTTCCGGGATGGATTTGATTACCTGTCGGAACGTGCTGATCTATCTGGGAGCCCCGTTGCAGAAAAAGCTGCTGCCAATTTTCCACTATGGACTCAAGCCCGCGGGCTTTTTGCTGTTAGGCACTTCGGAAACGGTTGGTGATTTTTCAGAATTGTTTACGCTATTCGACAAAAAGAACAAAGTTTATGCCAAAAAACTGCTGTCGAATTGGCTTAGCATTGATTTAAGTCCCAGCAACTATCCTGTGACAGCCATCAACCCTCCACCGCTGCTGGCGGAAAGCTGGAACGAGAGGGAAATGGAGAAAGAGGCCGATCGGATCGTTTGGAATAAATATGCCCCTGTTGGCGTCGTGATTAACATTAACAGCGAGATTCTGCAATTTCGAGGACAGACGAGTGCCTACCTAGAACCGGCTCCCGGTAGGGCGAGCTTGAACTTGCTGAAAATGGCAAAAAAAGGATTGCGCGTCGAACTCCGCACTGCAATTCAACAGGCAAAAAAGCAGCAGTTGCCGATCGAATGTACTGGCGTGCAAATTACAGAAGGCGATCGCCAACGGCAGGTCAGAATTAATGTGATTCCATTCCAAGCAGGATCTGTGGCAAAAGACTATTTTTTAGTTTTGTTTCAAGACGAGCCGCTGATACCTGCAATCGCCGAAGCCTCCGGCGACGGTAATGTCAACTCCGAGCCGAAAAACGGTGAAAGTCAGGAGATTGCGAGGCTCCAACAGGAACTGAAAACCACAAAAGAACACCTCGAATCGATCGTCCAAGAACATCAAGCCGCCAACCAAGATTTGAGAGCCGCCAACGAGGAGATTTTGTCGAGCA
>JAUBOH010000665.1:0-2385 GCA_036700145.1 Microcoleus occultus BM001215366 | reverse complement strand
GTCAATTGCTATGCAGGAAGAACCATCGAGAGAACAGCTACTTTTGGACGTTCAGCGGCTGAGTGCCCAACTTGAAAACTTGAAACGCGAAAAGGCTGATCTAGAAATTTTGCTGGAGACTAACACCGAACATTCGGATGCGATGGAAGCTGACTTGCTTGTCAAAGCTGAGTTGGCAGTGCGCGAAAACGAACAGCAGTTTCGGGCGATCGCCTCGGCAACTCCGGTTCCAGTATTGGTTTCTCGTCTCTCGGACGGCTTAATTCTGTATGCGAACGCTCAATCGGCTTCTCTGTTGAACATACCCCTAGAAGAATTGATCGGCAGCAACACCCCAGACTTTTACTTCAACCCTGGCGATCGCCCGCGTATACTCGACGCCCTCGCCAAAAACGGATATCTCCAAGACTACGAACTCCACTGCAAAAAGTCAGACGGCACCCTTTTCTGGGCAACGATCTCCGTTCAGCCGCTGCTGTTCCACGGTCAGCCGACGGCCTTGTGCGCCTTGTACGACCTCACCCAGCGCAAGGAAGCAGAACAAACTCTCCAAGAGAGCGAAAAGCGACTCCGCCGCCAAAGTCTGGCTTTGTTGCAGCTAGGACGGCAGAGGACTCTCAACAATGGTGCGCTGAATGTGGGAATTCGCGAAATTACCGAGGCGGCGGCCCGCACTTTGGAGGTGGAAAAAGTCAGCGTCTGGCTTTACAATCATTTCAGATTTGGAACTCGCTACCCGACGACGATCGCTCCCCAGCTAAATTTTACCCAGAGAGCGATCGCCCACAACCAAACAGAGGCGATCGATACAGAAACCACGACTCGACAGCAACACGACGATCGGGTCGATCGTTCTAAGTTTAAAATCCCCAGTCTCAGATTAGTTTGTCTCGACTTGTACGATCGCACGATCGAAAATCATTTGAGCCACGAGTCCATATCGGAAAGGGATTTAAAATGCTCAATTTTAGATATCGAAGACGACACACCGGGCGAAAACTGGCGATCGGACAACGATCCAGAACCTGCACCAAACACTCCAAACTCTCTAAAAACAAATTCGTGCCACTTATCATCGATAGCGGAACATTCCGCTGTGCTACCGAATACCAGCAAGCCAAATTCATCGATTTTAAATGTAGCAATTAGGCTCGGCGGCCAGATCGTGGGCATCCTCTCTCTCGAACATATCGGCGCGCCCCGCCAGTGGGCTCTGGAGGAGCGCACCTTCGCCGATTCTTTGGCAAATTTGGTAGCACTGGCGATCGAAGGATTTGAACGCCAGCGGGCTCAGGAAGCACTCTCCAAAGCCAAAGCCCAGCTAGAAATGACCGTCGATCAGCGCACCGCTCAACTCACCGCCGCCAATAAACTGCTCCGCATCGAAATTGCCGAGCGCAAAAGAGCCGAAATAGCTTTGCAAGAAGCCTTACACAAAGCTGAAGCAGCTTCCAGAGCTAAAAGCACTTTTTTAGCCAATATGAGCCACGAGCTGCGGACGCCGCTCAACGCGATTATCGGTTACAGCGAAATGCTAGAAGAAGATGCACTGGAATCGGGACTCGAAGACATCATCCCCGATACCCAAAAAATTCATAACGCCGGCAAACACTTGCTGACTTTAATTAACGATATTCTCGACCTTTCTAAGATAGAAGCCGGTCGGATGGAGCTTTACTTAGAAAAATTTGACCTCGGAAATTTAATAGAAGAAGTCGTTGCAACTTTGCACCCTTTGGTCGAAAAAAATCACAATCAATTGCAAGTTTATTGCTCTCCCAATTTGGGAGTGATGTATGCAGATTTGACAAAAGTTCGGCAAATTCTGTTCAATTTGCTCTCGAATGCCCTGAAGTTTACCGAAGGTGGAACGGTGCTGTTGAGCGCGACTCGCGAAGCAGCAGGCGGCAGCGATTGGGTTTATTTGCAGGTATCTGATACGGGGATTGGAATGTCTGCCGAACAGCAGCAGGGTTTGTTTCAACCTTTTATGCAAGGGGATGCTTCGACTACTCGCAAGTACGGCGGCACCGGTTTGGGATTGGCGATTAGCCGCTTGTTTTGTCAGATGATGGGCGGCGATATCACTCTTGAGAGTCAGTTGGGTGTTGGCTCTACTTTTACTGTTCAATTAAAGGCAAAAGTTGATATTTAGAAGCAAGTTCGCTAACTGTTGACTGTGGACTGTTAACTGTTAACTGTGGACTGTTAACTGTGGACTGTTGACTGTTGACTTGATTTGACAATTCCGATGAAGAGTGGATTTAATATTATATCAATTTCGCTGGCACCCAAACATGACAGAAGAGACGGCGAGTGCCTAAGAAATCAGGACACGGCAGTGCCGTTTCCCTACAATCAATCACGGTAGGGAAACGGCACTGC
>JAUBOH010000664.1:0-2388 GCA_036700145.1 Microcoleus occultus BM001215366 | reverse complement strand
ACTTTGATCGGACTCTTGTCCCCCCGCAACGATTCGGGGGGCGCCAGGGCGATCTGGCCTTAATCGTTAAACAGCAGTCTGTGACTGGGTTTAACGTTAAGTTGACACTAATGGGCTCTCGGAGTGTCCTCGTCGATCATTCCGGCGCAGCCGGAATTGAGATCGCGAAGCCATCTCAAAATTGAAAATTTCCAACTATTCTCAGTAATCTTACTGAACCCAATATTTTTTATAGATCGAACTTTCTGGCACTCTCTATCTGTGTCGCCTCGGGTAACGGCCATCGCAATTCAATGTCGGGCACTGGGAATTTAAATTTATGTCTTTTTATACTTGACTCAAATAACTGCTATCCTTGTAAAAAGTAAATAGACAAGCTAACGATCGCAAGTTTGAGAACTTACTACAATGATCCAAAAAGTATTTAAGCATTTGGAACAGTTGCAGGCACATATCGAGCAACTGCCTCCAGAGCAAAAGGCGATTTTAAGCAGCAATGTTAACCATTTATCTTCATCTTTGCACGAATTGGCGATCGAGTTTCAGCCGCTTAGGAATCCCCAAGCAGCCCGACCAAGCGAAGACAAAATAAATTCTATTTTTCACCCGAAAATTGCACAGCAAGCTGCTACAATTAGACAGTTAGAAAAAGAGTTAGAGCAAAGTCGGTCGCAGTACAAAAAGGTGACTCAGGCGATCGCACAAGGAGAAGCCAGACTGCAAACTATCCTGCGAAACTCTTCCGATTTAATTACAACTATTGAAGCAGACGGGCGGATACGAGACCAAAGTCCGGTTGCACTAGACCGAATTTTAGGCTACAAACCGGAACAAAGAATTGGTAAATTTCAGAGCGATTTACTGCACCCAGATGATTTACCCGCTTGGCAAGCATATTTTGCCAAATTGCTCAAACACCCGGGGATTGCACCGCCGATAGAATATCGCAAACGCCACGCTAGCGGTGACTGGGTGTATTTAGAAGTAATTGCTAACAATTTGCTGCACGATTCCAGCATCAACGGCATAGTCATCAATTCCCGCGACATCACTCAGCGGAAGCTCTCAGAATCACAACTCAAAAAATCGCAAAAGCAAGTCGTGAATATCTTAGAAAATGTCACAGACGGCTTTTATGCGCTTAACCGCCAGTGGCAGTTTACCTATGTCAACCCAAAAGCAGAAGAGTGCTGGCACAGAAAGCGACAAGAACTTTTAGGAAACAATATTTGGGAGCAGTTTCCCGACACCGCAAAGACGATTTTTTTTGATGAATTTCACAAAGCGGTATCTCGTAACGTTGCTGTTAAATTTGAAGCGTATTACGAGCAGCTAAACATCTGGTTTGAAGTCGAGGCTTATCCGTCGGAAGAAGGTTTATCGGTGTTCTTTCAAAATATCACCGATCGCAAAACAGCAGAAAATGCACTGGAAAAAATCTACTCTCAGTTAGAACAGCAAACGAATTTGCTAGATACTGTACTCTCAACTACACCGGACAGACTTTTGATGTTCGATACCTCCCAGCGCTTAACTTATATCAACCGCGCGGGTTTAGAGCAAACCAGGCTGTCGGAAGCCTGCATTTTAGGCAAAGCTTTAGAAGAGATCGGCTTGCCCCTAGAACTGATCGAACTGCACAGCAATTGTTGGGAAAATGTAGTCGCAACCGGACAAACTGTAACCGCAGAAGCAGAGTGTATCAATCCGCGCACCGGGCGCAAAAATTATGGCAGTTACATCTTTAGCCCGATCGCCAACGCGGAGGGCAGCATCGAAGCTGTTCTAGTCACAAATAGAGATATTACTGAACTTAAAGCAGCGGAAGCAGCTTTGCGAGAATCTGAATCCCGCTACCGCATTTTATCGCAAATCACCTCAGACTTTGCCTATTCTTTTAATTTATTACCTGACGAAACCTGGGCCTCCGAGTGGATGACTGAAGCTTTTACTCGCATCACGGGTTATACTTCATCAGAAATCGAAACGAACGGCTGGCCCGGAGGCAATTGCATTCATCCCGATGACAGGGAAATGTTGCTCGAACAAGCGCAAGATCGATCGTCAAATTGCAAGGAAGTCAGCGAGTACCGAATTGTCACAAAAACGGGGGAGATTCGGTGGCTATGGGATTGTCGGCAAGTAGTTTGGGATGAAGTCAAAGGGTGCGCTGTCCGCATTTATGGTGCTTGTCAGGACATCACCGAACACAAGCTGGTAGAGGCTAAACTGTGCGAAACCAATCTGGTTTTGCAAGAGTTGATTAAAGCTTTACCGATCGCAGTTGTCGGTATCGATGCTAATGCTTTAGTGACGCTGTGGAATCCCGCATCTGAGCGAATTTTTGGCTGGAAAGAGTCTGAGGTTTTGGGGGAGCTTTTGCCGATC
>JAUBOH010000663.1:0-2391 GCA_036700145.1 Microcoleus occultus BM001215366 | reverse complement strand
TGCACAATTGTTCTGGTAATATTATGCTGGTGCAGCCCGATTCTACTACACGATATACATTTGATGCAAGTGCTAAAAAAATATGTTGATACTTAAGTCAATTAATTATATAATTAAGTTGTAGGTGAGGCTGAATAAACTTCAATTAGTATATCTGAAGTGTATTTATTTATCGCCTAAAAAAAACGTTGTTTCAATGGTAACATCACTATATGTCTAGCACTAATACTGGTATAGAGTGGACAGACAGAACGTGGAATCCAACAACGGGCTGCGATAAAGTCAGTCCGGGCTGCACGCATTGCTATGCTGAAGCATTAACAAAAAGATTCCATACTAATTTTCCTAACGGTTTTGATTTAACACTGCATCGCGAGCGACTACAAGAACCCAAACGCTGGCGAAAACCGAGCCGCATTTTCGTGAATTCGATGAGCGATTTATTTCACGAAGAAGTTCCTTTCTCATTCCTTCAAGAAGTCTTTGATGTCATTGGTGAAACACCTTGGCACATATATCAAATTCTGACCAAAAGACACGAACGCCTTCGCGAACTAGCAGATAAACTAGACTGGCATAAAAATATTTGGATGGGCGTTTCTGTTGAAAATCAAAACTATGTTAACAGGATTGATTGTTTGCGAAAAGTGCCGGCGGAAGTTAGATTCTTATCCTGCGAACCGCTTTTAGGTGCTTTAGAACTTGATTTAACAGACATACACTGGGTAATAGTTGGGGGAGAGTCGGGGCAAAAACACCGTCAGATGCAGGAAGAATGGGCACAAAGTATTCGGGATCAATGTCAGGAGACTGGAGTCGCATTTTTCTTCAAACAATGGGGAGGTAGAACACCTAAAGCTGCTGGGAGACTGTTGGATGATAAAATTTGGGATGAGATGCCCAAAGCATGGGATAAACACCAAAGGCAATTCAGTGGCTACAGTTTAAAAATAAGTCGCACTTCAATGAAAAAAGCTACTACTACTTTGGTGAAAATGTGATTTCTACGCTGTCTCCGAATGTGTTCTCTGTTCGTTGAGATGGATTTGTTCTGATTTTACCTTCAGCCTCTAGTTTCAAAAGAGCTTGTTTGTAATTTTTCTTAATGTAGCGTTTGCCAACGTGGTGTTGGTTGTAAACTTCTAGCATCGTCAGAGTTTGTCCGGCAAATTCATCAAGCAGCATATTTTCGAGTTCATCAGGTGGTTTAATATCAAATAGTGAAAGCTGTATTGCAGGTGCAGGATTGTATTCAAAAGACGGTACACCTTGGTCAAAAATGGAGCTTTTTCGAGCCATAATATCTTTGATAATCGAATGACCTAGCGGATTTTTAGATACAAAGATCAGATAATGGCTAGTACGATTACCTGTAGCATTTTTAAAGCAAAAGTCCTGAACGTGCGAGCCTCCTACTTCTTTTAAAGCTTTACAAATAGCATTGACAATCGTTAACTCTCTTTGTTCAGCCGACATTGGTTTCAGTTCTGTCTGAAGGACATTTACTCGCTCTTGACCAAAGAGAGAGTTCATGTGTTCTTTTACCTTTGGGTTATTTAACCCCGGATTAATTCTGTTATAATTAAAGAAAAATATACAATCACAACCCCAACCTTTAATGATAGAACCAATCAGTTTTAGCGACAAGCCTTTGTAACCCCAAGGGTCAATAAAATAAAGTGTAGGAACATTATTATTAATTTCTTGAATAGCTTGGAAAATTTCTTCTCCAACCTCCTTATTTAAAACTATTGGTTCATGTCTTAATCTATTTATGTCGGGGATGGATGCTATAGCCTGTTGGAGAGAGCGAGTATTATTTGAGTCTTTATCATTAAACAGCGTTACTAGCATTTCTGACATATCTGGATTGGCAATAGCCCGCTCTAAAATAAGTAATGGAGTAGACTTAGAACCGTCTTGATAGCTACCTGGCCCAGAAAACAAATCAATATAGCCAATTTTATTACTCCTTTTCTTGGCTCTTGGTATAATTACCTTTGCCCAGGCCCAAAAGTATTTGGCAACTATTTCTGATTTTACTAAAGAATTATCTCTGGACTCCTCAAAGAAAGAACTGTCAGCCATGACTTTCACCTCTAAACTCTAGTTAATTTTAGTGCTGTTAAATAATAGTACCATAACCTCCACCCCCCGGAGTCTCAATTACAAACACATCCCCAGGCTGCATTTCCACAGTCGCCGTACTCCCCAACTCCTCAACTTTCCCATCCAATCTTTCAACATAATTCCGCCCAACTTTCCCCGCTTCTCCCCCATTCAAACCGCAAGCAGAAATCACCCGCCTCCCCGATAAAATCCCCGCCGTCATCGCCTCCCGAAACCGCACTCGCCGCACAACTCCATTCCCCCCACGATGATATCCATTCC
>JAUBOH010000662.1:0-2392 GCA_036700145.1 Microcoleus occultus BM001215366 | reverse complement strand
GCTTTAAGCGATCGACCTTATTTAGTGTTAAGCAGTCAAGGGGAAGTTTTACAGTTAGAGTTAAAACAGCCGCAGCACGTATTGGGGCGCGATCGCACTCGTGCAGATTTAATGCTTCCCGAAGCTTGGCGCGCTGTTTCCGGCGTTCACGCTGTTTTGCGCCAAAAAGGTGATAATTACTGGATTTACGACGGTGACGGGCAAAAACCGAGCACTAATGGCTTATTTGTCGATCGCACTCGCATCACTCCCAACGACGGTTATTGTCTGCAAAACGGTACAGAAATTAAAATCGGTCTCGACCCAAAAAATCAAGTTTTGGTGACTTATTTTAATCCAACTGCAAAGGCGGCTGCTTTACCAAACAAGCAGTCAATTCCTCTCAAGAATCGATCGGTTTTGTTGGGCCGCGATCCAAACGCTTCGTTGCAATTAGATTCGCCGCTGGTTTCTCGTCGCCACGCGACAATTGATCTAGATAGTCGCGGCAATTATATTTTGCAAGACCACAGCGTTAACGGGGTGTTTGTTAACGGTCAGCGAGTCGCAAATTCTGTACAATTGTCCGAGGGAGATGCAATTCGGATCGGCCCATTTACTCTAACTTACCTCAGCGGTATGTTAGAAATGCAAGACAGAGGCGCTCAAATTCGCTTGGATGCTGACTCTCTGGTGATTCCGAAGCGTTTGGATCGCATCACTTTAGCGATCGAACCCGGGCAGTTTGTGGCTTTAGTCGGCGGTAGCGGTGCCGGCAAATCTACTTTAATGCGGACGCTTTTAGGCATCGAAAAAACTACTAACGGTGCTGTGTTTCTCAACGGCGACAACCTGCGCCAAAACTTCAATATTTATCGCAATCAAATCGGTTACGTGCCTCAAGATGATATTGTACACTTCGATTTGACAGTAGAAGAAGTCTTGAGTTATGCAGCTAAATTGCGCTTACCTCCCGATACAGATGTCAAGCAGGTAGTCGCAAAAACTTTAGAAGATATTGAAATGTCTCACCGCCGTACTGCTTTCGTAAAACAGCTTAGCGGCGGACAGCGGAAGCGGGTTAGCATCGGAGTCGAACTGTTAGCAGACCCGAAACTTTTCTTTTTAGACGAACCGACTTCAGGACTCGATCCGGGTTTGGACAAGAAGATGATGCAACTGCTGCGAAAGTTGGCAAGTCAAGGCCGGACGGTGATTCTGGTGACTCACGCGACGGCGAATATCACGATGTGCGATCGCATCGTGTTTATGGGTCGCGGCGGACGCCTCTGTTACTTCGGCCCGCCTGCGGAAGCGCTCGATTTTTTCGATGTCAAAACCGGCGATTTTGCCGACATTTACAACGAATTAGAAACAGGAGAAACCAAGGTTCAAAGCTGGGCCGAAAAGTTCAGCCAATCTCCATACTATCAGCGCTATATTGTCAATCACTTCAGCACGGGAAACCCCGACGGAAAAACACCCGCTGCGCCTTCTAAACCAAAATCTGCATCTTTTGTAAAACAACTCGTTTTGCTTGCCCAGCGCTATTTTCAGCTTATTTCCAGGGACTTAGTTAACTTGGGTTTAGCTCTTTTAACAGCTCCGATCGGGATTAGTTTGCTGCGGCTGGCCGTGAGAGATAAAGACCCGTTAATTGGCGCGCCGGAGCCAAGTTTAGCACCTTTAGCGATGCGAGTTTTGTTTGTATTTACCTGCGCGGCTATTTGGGTGGGACTGGCAACTTCCCTGCAAGAAATTGTCAAGGAATCTGCTATTTACTTGCGCGAGCGTTTAGTGAATTTAGGATTGTTTGCTTATCTAGGTTCAAAACTTTTCATACTTTCCGGCTTGGCAGTATTGCAAACGCTGTTAATGGTAGGAGTTATTCTGATTGCTTTTAAATCCCCCGAACCGAGTTTAATTTCTTGGCCTGTGGGAGTCAGTATTACGACTTTTCTAACTTTGATGAGTTGTCTCAGTCTCGGATTGGTCGTTTCGGCGATCGTAAAAAATGGCTCTCAAGCTAACAGCGCTTTGCCTCTATTATTGCTGCCTCAGATTATTTTTTCGGGAGTTTTGTTTAAGATGGAAGGTGTGGCGAGCAAGTTTTCTTGGCTGATGTTAAGCCGCTGGTCTGTGGGTGCTTACGGCTCTTTAGTTAATGTAAATGCGATGGTTCCCGCACCTACTAGATTGCCAGACGGAAGCATACTTCCTCAGCCGTTTGAGCCTACTCCTGTGTACGATGCAACGTGGGAGAATTTGAGTTTAAATTGGGGGATTTTGTGCGTGCATATTTTCGTTTATCTGATGTTGACTCTGTGGTTGCAAAAGCGGAAAGATATTTTGTAGTAAAGTATGAAATGTAGGGACACGGCATTGCCGTGTCCCTACGGGGATCGAACTGTAT
>JAUBOH010000661.1:0-2396 GCA_036700145.1 Microcoleus occultus BM001215366 | reverse complement strand
CAGGGGAAAGAATCTGAGGCAATTGCTGCTTACGAACGCGCGATCGCAACTTTAGAAGGTGAGGGAGGTATTCGAGACAATCTGTTAATTACCCAGCGAGACTTGCAATTTAGCTTTCGGGATACGATTACTCCTCTCTACCGCGAGTTTGCTCAGTTAAAGCTAGAGCGTGCTGAAGCGCTACCTATTGCAAGTCTTGAGTACCAAAATGAACTCGATTCTGCACTCAACGCGATTGATTCTTTGAAACTAGCAGAACTGCAAAATTATTTCGGCAATGAGTGTGTCTTTACCGTTTTTGAGCCGGAACGAGTTGATGACTTAGAAAGAGAAGATACTGCTGTCTTTAGTTCGATAATTTTGGACGATCGAACGGCGATCGTGGTGAGTTTACCCAACTCTGACCAGAAAGCCAAGCCAAATACTGAAAAAAGATTTAAACGGCTAGTCTGGATAAACGATAGTAAAAAACTTATAGAAGAAATCAAAAAGTTCCGTAGAGAAATTCAGACATTTTACGATCCTACTGACGCTTTTTTAACACCAGCACAAAATCTATATAACTCGCTGATTCGCCCTTTCGCTTCCGATTTAGATCCAGCAAAAATCAAAACTCTCGTTTTCATCCAAGATGGGCTATTACGCAGCGTACCGATGGCTGCACTCCACGATGGTGAAGATTTTCTAGTTCAGAAATACGCCATTGCTACGACTCCTGGGTTGCGTTTGACCTCTCCTAAATCCCTAAACTTTCAAAGTCTGCGGACTTTAGCTTTGGGGTTAACAGAAGCCGCTACCGTTGATGGTGAAGAATTTAAGGCTTTGGCAAATGTCACTAATGAAGTCGATCGAGTTGTTAAGCTATTTCCAGGTAGCAAGAAACTCTTGGACGAACAATTTACTCCTGAGAGTTTAGAGCAAGAACTTAAACAAACAGTTTACCCGATTATTCACATTGCCACTCACGGTCAATTTGGCACTATTCCAGAAGATAGCTTTTTAGTGACGGGTAATAATGAGAAGATGACAATTACTCAGCTAGAGAGCGACATTCGCCGCTTTAGTAAAGGTACAGAACCAGTGGAGTTGCTCGCGCTCACGGCTTGTCAAACGGGTATAGGAGATGACCGTGCTACGCTAGGTATGGCTGGCATTACTGTGCAAGCAGGCGTCAGAAGTGCTTTGGCTTCTCTTTGGTACGTTGACGATGCTTTTACACAAGAATTAGTCGCTGAGTTTTACGAGAACTTGCGATCGCAAATGAGCAAAGCAGAAGCCCTAAAGGAAGCACAGAAGGCGCTGATTAATCGAAACAAGAATATACATCCCGCTAAATGGGCCTCCTTTATCCTGATCGGTAACTGGCTATAGAGCGGAATTAAGGTTGGTTATTACTGTAATTGTCAGCAACAAAAAGCGGCTCGATCTAATATTAGTACCCACATTCCGCACCCCCAACTGGCACATACAGCGGTTCCCGCTGTTATGAGGTACAATCAATAATAATGAAATATCATTATGTAATCAAAGCTAATCAAAGCATATTCACTCGATATTAGAGAAAAAATAGTGACAGCATATTTAGTAGGAAAAATGTCAATCAGGAAAGTAGCAGCCCAATTTGGTGTCACTAAAAGTCTAGTTCAAAAACTGGTCAAGCAACAACAAACTGAGGGAAATTTACAACCCAAACAAAGAGGAAAACCGCAATTGGGCCATCTGACTTCTTCTGATATAGAAGTCAGAGCACTGGTAGCAGAGCATCCCGATGCAACTTTGGTTGAGTTGTGTGAATTATTTGCAGAAAAGACCGGAAATTGGGTGAGTCGGGCAGCAATGTGTCGCTGCTTACAAAAATTAGAGCTAAATCGCCAAAAAAAACATGGTACTGCAGCCAAGCTGCGACAGAAAGAGTCCAAAAATTGAGAGTAGAGTATTGGGAGAAAATCAAGGATCTCGAGCCAAAGAACGAGCGTGTTTTTGGATGAAACAGGTATTCTATTGGGTTTAGCCAGAACTCATTCTCGTTCACCACGGGGAACAAGAGTTGCCGATATCAAACCATTTTATCGAGGGGCTCTCATTCACAGCTATTGGCGCAATTAGTATGAACAAAGTGCTAGCATTGATGACAATGAATGATTCAATGGACGGACAAGCATTTGCTGTATTTATTGAGAAATTTTTAGGTCCTGAATTATGGAAAGGAGCAGTAGTAGTTATGGATAATTTACCCGCCCATAAATTAGCATCAATTGTGCCAATGATTGAAGCTGTAGGTGCGAGTGTTATTTCCTGATCTCCGTATTCTCGCCTATTTTAATCCCATTGAACTTTGGTGGTCACAACTCAAATCTTTTTTACGAAGTTTCGCTCCAACTACCACATCAATGATT
>JAUBOH010000660.1:0-2411 GCA_036700145.1 Microcoleus occultus BM001215366 | reverse complement strand
AGCGGCTGCACCCCCAACAATTCCAACTTCGCCTCAATAAAACCAAAATCCGTCACCCAACGATAATAACGATCGAACTCTGGCGGCGAAGTTTCCACAAACTCACTCGGTTGATGCTTCAACAAATATTCTCGTTCAAATTTACTTTGCTGCGACAACCACACACCCAAATCGCTCATAGCGGCGCTCCTTTTAACCTATTATCCATACCTTGGCGGTTGAGCTTTTCAACATCAATACCCGCAGATTGCACCGTTTCATCTTGTGCCAAAAAATCGCGAAAACTGTTGTGATAAATGCTGTAGCGAATTTCGCCATCCACTGGCTGCTGCCGCAAAAACGAATCCCATTTCCTGAGCACCTGCTGAACCTTGAAATCCGTCTCTGCCACCGATTTCGCAATCCACCCACGAGAAACAGCTTCCCGCGCTTTTGAGAGTACATAAATAATCTTCACCTTCATCTCCAACAGCGGATCGTCATCGCTCCCCATCATCTGTCCCCAATGTTTCTTATAATATTCCTCCAAACCCGTTGGCAAATCATTTAAATTCACATCATTGTACGTGCCGCCTTCAATCTCATCAAGTACGTGGCGGAGGTAGATAAATTTCTTTTCGCTTTTTTCAGCTACCGCCCTCACAAACTGTTCCCGCTGCAAATTTCGACCCTTAATCCAATCCTGAATTAACTCGCTTCTCTCTGTGCGTTTTGCCAGATAAGCCTTGACATCTTCCAGACTTTCAGCACTGTATTTCATCAAATCAAAAACCGTCTTGTTAGCTGTCGGCATTGTCAGAAATTCCGGCCGCTTCGAGACAATAAAATAAACGTTATCCGGCAAATCGTTAGGCAAATATGAAACATTACTGTTGCTAGTTTGAGTCTTCCAATCAACTTCATCCAGCGCATCCACCACAAAAATTATTTTTTTATCCCTGCTGGACTTACCGCTAACTTCCTTCAGCAAATCGCATAGAAAGGTGTTGTTTTTTATGGCATTTCCCGGCAGCCGCGGATACTTATTTTTAAGACCAAAACCTTCAATCAATTGAGTGCAAGCATTTTCCAAAAAAGTTTCAGCGCTGACAATCCCGTCCGGTTGCGAGTTGAAATGAGTAATGCAGCGGCGCTTCAACATCACCACACAGGCAGCCATAATCGCGCTTTTCCCAACACCCGGTTCCGCCTCCAAAACAAAATAGCCTTTTTGCTTTGTCCCCAGAAACTCATTAATTGCTTTAAACACAAATTTCCGACCGGTAAAGTCTTTAATTCTGTCCTGAATAATCGTCTCTGACTTAACAGGAATCGGCAAACTCGGCGCAGCAGGATCGATATATCTTTCCAGCAATGCCCGAACTTCTGCCAACTCATCGCGGAGAGTTTCTATAACTTCCAATTTCGCCATGACTTGACAAATTTGCTCCTGCGTCGCCAAAGCCTCCAACTTTTGCAAAACTTCCCCATTTTGCAGCCCCAAATCTTTCAACTCCGCCAAAGTTTCGCGGTGCAAAATCAACTGCATTCCCGCAAATTGTCTGCCGCCAGTCTCCGCATCCTGTTTCAGCACTTCGCAAAATGCTTTCGGGAAAGACTCGTGCAATTTTGCCGCCGCATATCCAATCAATTCGGGATGCAAAGTTTTGTTTTCCTTCGCCGCAAAATCTCCCAAAAAATCTTGCCAATCTTGCACCTCCAACCCCGTAACTTCCAAAAACTGATTCCTATCAGCCGAAAAAATCTTTGCAAGTTCCGAATCAGAAAAATTCAAAGGAGTTGTCTCACTGTCAGTTTTGGCATCAATTGCCTTCCAGTAAGCAACAGTTTTCTTAGCTAAATATTGAAAATCAGCTTGAGCATAACGCAGGTGATTTCGTTCAGCAATGACAATAATTTCCTCAGATTCAGCAACTTTTGCCAGGAGACGGCTGATAGCTTCTCCCGCCGCCGTAGTCAAATCGCCATTTTTGAGAATATCCGCATTTTTGCCCACCCGCTGCGCCAACTTGTTTCCCAACTCGCCCGCCGTGATATTCCCCATAATACCAGCGATCAGAGTTGTCAAAACACTAGCTGCAAACACGCCTCCGGGGCCGCCGAGTACCCCTGCCGCCATGCCGGCTACCGGGCCGCCGGCGAGGGCGGTGGAGAGACATTGCCCGACGATGTATACGGCACTACAGCCGAGTAGCCGAGTTTTGGTATCGGCCAAATTCACTAAGGACATATAGTTTTCTTTTAAATAGTTGGTAATAATTATATCTTGCCCGCTGCCGTTTAGTCCGTCGGGGGTTGAAACCCCCGCCTCATAGCGAAAGTCGGTTGAAACCGACTGAAAATTAGTGTTTAAATTTGAGTCCTCTTAAAAATAAATAGGTCTTTTGTGAGTTCAGGACTAGATAATTAAT
>JAUBOH010000659.1:0-2427 GCA_036700145.1 Microcoleus occultus BM001215366 | reverse complement strand
TTTATCTCCAAGTCTAGATCCCCCTAAATCCCCCTTAAGAAGGGGGACTTTGAATGCTGGGGATTTGGGCATCCTCAGCATCGAAAATCCCCACAGCATAATTACCGATAAAAACGGGCAACAAAAAAGACTCGCCCCTCTCCCCGCTGCCGAAATCGAATCGGAAATTATTTGCCGAATGTTCGACAATTCCACCCGACTCCAAGAAGACGAAGCCACCCTCGATGAAGTCGAAACATTATGGCAACAACCGCACAATATTTTTCACTTCACAGGCCACGGCAGCTATAATTTTGATACGCCCCTAGAATCGACTTTATACTTAAGCAACACCCACCGATTAACAGTCAGAGAAATTATCAAATTTGACCTCAGCAACTACGAATTAATCTGCCTTCCCGCCTGCGAAACCGCCTTGACAGACAAACAAACAATTCTCGCCGAATATGTCGGATTGACTAGCGGTTTTATGCGCGCCGGAGTTGGCTGTGTCGTCAGTACGCTGTGGCCCATAGAATCCGGTGCGAGTACGTTATTAATGATTTATTTTTACCAACGGTGGCGAGAAGCCGGCGATTCTCTACCCGTCGCTTTAGCAAATGCTCAAAAATGGCTGCGAGAATCCACCCGCGAGGATTTAGCCACCTGGTATCAAGGGGAAATTGACAGACTTTCCGAAAACAGCGCCGAACTTTCTGAAGTTGAAGATATCTTAATCGATTCTTTGGAAACCGATCGCCTAGCATTGGCTACAATGGAATTAGATCCACCCTATCAGCATCCCTATTACTGGGCTGCCTTTACTATCACAGGATTATGAACGAAACGCAAGACGAGATTTTCCAAGCTTTTATTGTGGCCCTAGTCCAACAAACCGAACCGTTGCCCGCTGATGTCCAATCAGAGTTCAACAAAACTGATGAAACTTGTACTGTCACCGATATTCTAAGACTTACAAAACTGCATCCTCCTTTGCTAGCGGCTTATCAAAACAATCGTGTGTGGTTAAAGAATCATAGCAACGAACGTAGCAAAGGATTAGATATTTTACCGGATGCTGAATTTGAAAATAACAATACTACTAATATCGAAACTGATAATAGCGCTAGCGATATCAGCGATTTGACAGATTTGCCAAAAATTCTGACTCAAATCGAGTCAAAAGTCCAGCCGCGCGGCTTTAAAGCATTCCTCGGAAAGATTTTGCAAGCTGGGGACTCTGTGCAAGCAAGTCGAGATACAATCTTAGTGTCAAGCCCAGATGGTTGTGTCTATGAATAACGAGAATTGGCTAATCTACCCGACTGTCGATTTGTTTGTCTACGATTTAGCAGACGGTATCGGGCAAAATGAGGAGAAGATTAGCCAAAATCGCGCACAGTTTTGGCAAAAGATTCATGGCGACAAAATCTCGGAGTCAAAATTAGAAAAACTCAAACAAGCTGAAACAGAAACTGCTGAGTATATCGAGTTACTGGGCGACAAAAAATTCGCAGCCTTTGAGTCTCCCCTCGATGGCTACGCTTACCCCGTAAAAATCGGTGATACCTATGCGGCACAATTTGATTTGTCTGGGAAAACTGAATCCGACAAGTCAAACACATTTAAAGCAAAAGAAATCGACTGTTTGGAATGGCTGCAACAACAGGTAATTTCCCGCGTCAATCCACCTGCTACAATTGGTCAAAGTTGGCTGGTTTGGGGACAATTAACTGCTGATGACCAAGACGCTTTAACAACTGCTAAAAATTGCTATACTAAATTGAATCTATTCCCGAATGCTAAATGGGATAGAGACTTAAAAGCTGAGGGTAAATTTTTAAATTTAAATGCAAATTTTTACGAGTTGTGGCTACCACCGGGAGACAGGGGAAATATCGGTCAAAATCATCATGTCTTAATTTGCTTGTTTCCTTACAATAACGGCCAACCAATTGCCGATATTAGCAAGACAGTCGCCAAACTTTACGTGCATTTAATCCGATTGTTTGCCTACCGCAATAAGGTAATCTGGGCTTACACTCAAAGCCGCCAACTTAAGGCTGATTTGAAAGATGCTGCGCGGACAATTCAACAAATTGTTACTCAACTACCACAACAGGTGAATGCGCCGAAAGTTGACTTGAAAGAATTGCAGAAAAACTTGGTTGATTCCTTGACAATTTTCTCGGTTTATGCTAATTATATCAGCAGATTGGAAGAGCAAGAAAATACAATCAAAACTAATCTGAAAAATTATAAGAGACGGCTGGAAACTATCGGTGAGAAGATGGGAAATGATGCCGAAGCTTTTAAGTTTATGGCTACTTTCAGCGATTTTGCTAAGGAGAAGTATGTTTGGCAAGTGGCGGCGGATAATCGGAGTTTGACGGCGGGTTTGAGGTTGTTGGAAAATGCGATTCAGACGATTGAGGGGATTATTGAGAT
>JAUBOH010000658.1:0-2432 GCA_036700145.1 Microcoleus occultus BM001215366 | reverse complement strand
GACGCAGAATGGGAGAGAGGGGCGATCGAGGCTGTAGCATCCCGAACTCAACAATTTTTCAAGTTATTATTCCCAGCGCTGGGAACTGAAAATAAAACTTACGCATCGAGCTCTAGAAACCGGGTTTTTGCCACAATACTTGCTTCCAGTCCGAAGACTCGGTAAAAACCCGGTTTCTTTGGCGGAGTGCATAAGTCCTGATTTACCTTAGAGAAATTTCCACTTTTGGAAAATTTGAATAGGAATTATGCACTAATTCTGCAAACAATTGTTGAATTTATATAACGGCACAATAAATAAAATTTAAGTCTATCTAATTTCGACAAATTCATCATAATACCTTTAAAATATGAAATGTGTTCTCTTGTTTTCATGCCCAATTATTGAGGCGTTAATGTTAATATTAGAACATCATGTTTATTTCGATTGCAATGCCGAATCCTACCTGATACGAAAAAGGCCCGCCTGAACTACCAATTCAGACAATGCCCTCGTTTTAGCTAGGTAACTCAGTTAATTTGACCTCTGAACGTCAGACCAACACAAGTAAACCCAACTTTTGAAATATATGTTCGACAATTATAACCCACAAGGCGGACAGTGGTATGCCAAGCATAGCCTGACAGCGATCGCCCTCTCTGCTTTGGAGGATTTAAACCCCGATTGGGCAGAGTGCATCCGCAGTCTGCTTGAGGAAAAGGATGAAACTATCCAAGAACAGCGACAGGAAATAGATGACTTGAGGCGCGAACGTGATTACCAGCCAAATTACTGGGATAACGATGGTTCATCAAACGCAGATTGTCACGATCGCGAATATGCAGCAGACAGACTAGGAATCTCATAGAAAGTACGATCGCCCTTCCCATCCAAAAAATAGGATAATGGTAAAGGGCGATCGCACTTTAGCCTAAAAATTTTTACTCACAAAACCTATGAGTACAATTCGTTTGCAACTAGCTGAATACCTCAAGAGTCGAGGTTTCACCCCTGACAGCTTGGTAGAAGTAATCCCCGAAACAGTCAATCCTGAAACCATCTACCAACTGATCGAAAAAGCCGAAAATCTGCACCAGATAGACTTATCCCTTCTAGCTACCGTAATCGATGGCTTGAGCAAACTCAATGGTTTTCCTGTCGGTATTGGAGAAGTGCTCATACTTTTCCCTGATATTTCTGACGAAGAGTTGGAAAACTCGGCTTGGCGCGAACTTTACCTAGAAGGTGAAATTCCACCCTATGATTGGGGAGATGTAGACCCCATGACACTTGGTAAAGCCGTGCGCTATCTACCGGGGGTAGGTTGCGTTATTGTTGAAGAAGGGGTCGAAAAATCCAGTGTCTAATATAACCCTCCGGGATATTGTACTGGTTGATTTCGCCCCTCAAATACCTCCATTTCACGAACAGCAAGGAAAACGTCCTGCTTTAGTAGTCGGGATACCCAGTCAAACAGGTGCGATACGTTTTCCGCTGGTAATTGTTGTGCCGATAACCAGACAATCAGGAAATTGGGCTGCACAAAATCCCATCTTATACCCAAGTCTTCCGGCGGGAGTGGGAAATCTCATTTCCGACTCGACAGTATTGCTGGATCAAATACGTGCCGTAGATATGCGACGAGTATCGCGCTATCTTGGCACTTTAACTCCTGAAGAGTATCAGCCGATCGCAGATGGACTGAAAGCTCTATTCAATTTTTCAATTATTCCTTAATGACCTAACAGTTTATCGCGCAGATGCTTAATACGATCGCACTTTTTGCTGTTTTTCCCAGGACTGGTGCACTCTGACAAAGAAACCGGGTTTTTCGCAAATTTCCTCGCCACCACGAAGTAGACGCGTGAAAAACCCGGTTTCTGGGCCCATGCGTAAGTCACTATAAATCTGGACACGGCAGTGCCGTTTCCCTACAATTAATCGGGCGGTAGTTACATCTGCGATCGAGTTCGATGGATTATTTTTGGGTAGGGACACAGCACTGCTGTGTCCTCCGTTGCTACAATTAATCGAGCGGTAGTTACATTTGCGATCGAGTTCGATGGATTATTTTCGGGTAGGGACACAGCACTGCTGTGTCCTCCGTTGCTATTCCTTAATGCCCTAACAGTTTATCCCGCAAATGCTTGATCCGATCGCGCAATTTACCCGCTTCCTCAAACTCCAGCTTCTTCGCCGCCGCCTTCATCTGCCCTTCCAACTGCCCGATTAACTGAGGAATCTCATCCAAGGATAACTCGTTTACCTGTTCGTAAACCTCCTCCAACTGCTGGGAATTCAGCTTCCGCGACACGTCCAAAAATGCCAAAATCGCGTTACTCGATCGCTTTTTGGCGATCGGCTGCGGCGTAATCCCGTGCATCTTATTGTACGCTAGCTGGATTCCCCGACGGCGATCGGTTTCGTCGATCGCCTTAACCATACTATCTGTC
>JAUBOH010000657.1:0-2434 GCA_036700145.1 Microcoleus occultus BM001215366 | reverse complement strand
TAATTGCTCGTTTCAACTCGCGGGGATCGGGATTAGATTGGATAAATTCCGTTAACTCGAATAGCAGGGGAGAAATTATATAGGGATGCTGCCTATTATCTCATAAATCATTTAGGATTGCTATATATCTAGATATGTGAATTTTTTTATCAAAATTTAACATTTTTGGGGTATAACAAATTATTGGCGCGGACAAACAGCTATGCTTTTAGTCGAGCTTAAAGATATCTAAAAAGGAGAGATCAGATGGCACAAGAAACATTGACAGAATCGCCGAGCCTCAACTCAGACTTCATCAAGAAATACGTCGCTGACCACAAGCAGGAGTTGGAAGAACTCAGAACAAGGGCAAAGGAGTTATTCGATGGGCAGTGGGTCATCATTGGCGATGATGAGTACCCGCAGAAGAGGGAACAGTACGCGACGACGTCATTTGGAGAGGAATATGTTTCTCCACGCATTATTTTGTATCCGACTGGAGAGAAGGACATCCAGAAGGCGATAGGCTTGTGCCGCGAGTTCAATATGAAGATAGCTGTGCGCACCGGAGGGCACCAATACTGCGGATTCTCTTCGACCTTGCCGGTAAACATGCAAATCGACCTGAGCAGGACGTTTCCTCTACACGATTATAATGCGGAGACTAACGTGCTGCGATGCGGAGTTAGCCAATCCTTGGGAGTCTGGGCCCAGAAGAACCATGAACTGGGAATCTACCTGCCCATGGGGGTGTGCCCATCTGTGCATTTGGGAGGACATGTACACACCGGGGGTGGGGAATGGTAGCGCGAAGCCATGGGCTCCTGGCAGATCACGTGCTAGCGTTCGACATTATACTTGCCAGCGGCGAGAAGCAGCGAATCGTGCGGCCCGAAGAAAGGAAGACAAGTCGGGACAACGACGACGTGTACTACGCGGTGTTGGGGGGAGGCAAAGGAGGAGATTTCGGGATCGTGACGCATTTGGAATTCACCCCTCTACGCGATCGGGATCACCCTAACGCTGAGTGCTACAAGTTCGTGTGGTTCTGGAAGAAAGACAGGGCGAAAGCAGCGGTGTCCAAGATGGCAGAACTGTCTAAACTGTGCGCAGAAGGGACGATCCCATCCGACTACGAGTTCGTGCTGAATATCACGGGGTCCGGGGAGAATATTTGGCTGCCTCAATCAGTGAAACAGGATTTGACACGGCAAGGCCTCACCCTTATCAGAAATCCGAATTTGGCGCTGGGCGACCCAGTGCAAGATCCGTTGAGAGAGATGGTCATCACGAGTACCGAGGAGATGGCTTTGCTGCGCGACCCAGTGAAAAAATATGCGGTGAAAGCAGCGATGGAAGCGTCAGCGGACCGAAACGTGGATCCGCCTGCGATCCAGATGTGGATGTGTTTCACGAACATAGGAGGTGAGGGTGAGCAGTTTGACGACCAATGGTTCAACTCGTTCATAGAGGTCTGCGGGAAGCCGGATCTCATGATGATAACCAAGGAAAATGCCTGCGGGGAGCCGAATACCGGCATAACCGAAGAAGAACAAGAACAAGGAGGATACAACAAGAAGATTCCTATCTCCAGAGGGCTTTCGGAGTATTTCCTCATGAGAAACAAACGCCCGCGCGAGATGCCCTATCCCTTCGTAAAGCGCTTCCAAGTCACGATGGACCTACCGGAGGAGTACCCCACGACGTACACGGACCAAATGCACAAGATCATGGGCGACGATGAGAGAGACGACGACAACAGTAATTTGGGCACTGACAAGGGGCAGCACCTCGTCTCGCAACAGCAGATATACGCGGGTGGTGCCGTAGCGAAGAACGGGGAAGCAGGGATCACCTCCTACTCATGGCGCGAACAAACTCTGGCTGTGAGCTACGACTCATTCTACTTAGTGAGTGAGGATTACCCTGACGCTCGGAAGACGGCGGAGGACTGGCAAAAGGAGAACGATCGGGTATTCATCAATGAGAAGGGGTTTGCTGACAAAGATATGCGGATGTTTGCGTACACCTTTGGGGAGCGGGAGCTGGAGAAGGTGTGGCAGTACTACTATGACAGCCAGGAAAAGTACGATCGATTGAGAGAAATCAAGGGGAGGCTCGATCCTGATGGTCTTTTCAGTGCCGGTTCATTTTCCTTAAAACCGTTGTAACAGATCCGTGCAGACGCTGTCTGCCATTCGATCGTCGAGGGACGGGGCAGAAGTTGCCCCGTCCCTCTCTTTCAGCAGGGCTGTTTGATTCTAGCAAAATCATCAGCCCCTAAAACCTGTCACGCTCGCCATCTTCGACCTTCAGTTACTGATAAAAACCCCAAAAATCGGAAAAGATTCAGGGCAATGGTTGAGAGAATTGAAAAGTTAGTCACAGGTACAAATTGATGTATAGCCTTTCTCAGTAACATGAGGTGCACGCTTGATAAGCGGGCATAGGCCGC
>JAUBOH010000656.1:0-2437 GCA_036700145.1 Microcoleus occultus BM001215366 | reverse complement strand
CGATCGCGCGCGATCGGTCTACAATTTGTAACGTTGAGCCTTATTGAAGTGCAGGAGTGGAGCTGGCTTGGATAACGCTAGTCTGTCGAGAAAAACCCCGCAAGCCTCGGAGCTTGTCGCTGACGAAATTCCAGAAGCAGTACGAGACCACCCATATCTAGAAGCAGGAGGGAGTCAGTCCAAGAAAAAAGGACTGATTTGGAAACTGGTAGGATTGGCCGCAATCGCCTTTGGGGTCAGCATCTGGCTGCACCTCAATTTTAACTTTTTCCCCGCTACCAGCAAAGCGCAGCAAACTCAACAAAACCCAGAACCAGCGAGTTCGCCGTCTGCGTCGGCCGCGAGTTCAGCTACCAAATCAAAACCCGCCACCCCAGACAACCTGCTGGGACACTTGCCCTATCCAGAAGCACCAGCAAGCGACTTGGTAGCCGTCACCCCCGACGGCGCGGTCAAACTCCGCACCGGGGCGGCAGCTAAATATCAAGAAATGGTGAATGCCGCAGCCGCCGAGGGCATCTATTTTGCTCCCATATCCGGCTTTCGCTCCGTTGCAGAGCAACAGCACGTATTTTTTGACGTAAAAGCCGAACGCAGGCAAAACGCCAGCAAGCGAGCCGAAGTCAGCGCCCCTCCAGGTTACAGCGAACACCACACCGGTTACGCGATCGACCTCGGCGACGGCAGTGCCCCGGATACCAACCTCAGTCAAAGCTTTGAAAATACCCAAGCATTTAAGTGGCTAGAAGCCAACGCAGCCAGTTTCAGCTTTGAAATGTCCTTCCCCAAAAACAATCGCCAAGGCGTCAGTTACGAGCCTTGGCACTGGCGGTTTGTGGGCGACAGGCAAAGCCTGGAAACTTTCTACAAAGCTCATTCCATCAAAAAGTAGAAGTCAGTTGACAGTTGGCAGTTGTCAGTTGACAGTTGTCAGTTGACAGAAAGAAGGCACTACAGGGATTAACACAGATACAAGGATAATAGACTATCCTCCAGTCCCACTCGGACACTCCCCACTCCCCCACTCCCCCACTCTCGGTTGGGCAAAACTCGTGATTGCAATCTATCCAGGCAGCTTTGACCCCATTACTTTCGGTCACGCCGACATTATCGAGCGGGGCTGCAAATTGTTCGATCGGGTAATTGTTACCGTAGTCAAAAACCCCAGCAAAACCCCTCTCTTCAGCGTAGAGGAACGGATACAGCAGATCCAGCGCTCTACCCAACACTTGCCAAACGTAGAAGTAGACAGTTTTGAGGGTTTGACAGTAAACTATGCTAAGATTCGACAAGCCAAAGTGCTGCTGCGGGGACTCCGGGTATTAACAGATTTTGAAATGGAACTCCAGATGGCCCACACCAATAAAACCCTTCTGGGCGAAATTGAAACAGTTTTTTTGGCAACTTCTAACGAGTACAGCTTTTTAAGTAGTAGTGTAGTTAAAGAAATAGCCAAGTTTGGTGGCTCCGTAGATCATCTTGTTCCGAAACACGTCGCCCTAGATATTTACAAATGTTACGCCAGCAGGAACCAACTCGCATCGAACCCGACAGCACCGGACGCGGCACTGAGAACGAATCACCTCAGAACACAGCCGCCTTCGGAGACCCCACCCGAACCGCAGGAGTAGACATCCAGCGGGAATTGAACCGGCTTGAGGAAATTGTTCTCGACAGTCCGCGAATTCCCATGACCAGACGCACTCTGGTGGATGAAGAACAGTTGCTCGATCAGTTAGACTTGGTGAGGATAAATTTGCCGATCGCCTTTGGGGAAGCCGAGACGATTATCCGGCACAAGGACGACTTGCTTCAAGAAGCCGAACTTTACGCTCAGGAAGTGATAGAAGCAGCAGAACAGCGAGCGGCAGAGCTTTTAAACGATATGGGCCTGCTCCAACAGGCGAAGATAGAAGCAGATCAGTTGCGACAGCAAGTTTTGCTCGACTGCGAGGCTATTCAGCAGGCGACGCTGGCGGAAGTCGAACAAATTCGCTACCAAGCTCAAGAGGAATTGGAAGAGATGAGAGTCAGGGCGATGGCTGAATGCGAGGAAATTCAAAACGGAGCCGACGATTATGCTGACCAAGTGCTCGATAATATCGAGCACAAGCTGAGCGATATGCTGCGCGTGATCCGCAACGGGCGCGATCGGTTGGATAGTGTTTCGGCGTCGCACATCCATCACACCAACGGTTAGCTATCTGTTAACTCATTTATTGAACATTTGTAAAAATCTACCTAATTGAGGTAGATTTTTTTCGGAATAGTCTCTATAGTCTTTATTCCTCAATTCCAGCACTCGGTGACTTATTTTGACCGAGATAAGTTTTGTGAATATAAGAGCAAATATAATATTTTCTGCTATGGTAAAAACTCATCATATCAATTCCGGTTGCACTCAGACATGATAGAGGAGACGGCAGTGCCGTGTCCC
>JAUBOH010000655.1:0-2441 GCA_036700145.1 Microcoleus occultus BM001215366 | reverse complement strand
GCGGCCGCAGATACCAACGGTACTAATGATATCTTTGTGCGCGATCGAGACACAGCCACAACAACTCGCATCTCAGTCAATTCCCAAGGTCAAGGTGCCGATATAACATCCTTCAATCCGGCTATTTCTGCGAGTGGAAATGTGATGGCATTTGATTCTTTTGCTACTAATTTAGTCCCCAAGATACTAACAGTAGCAGAGATGTTTTCATCTCTCACCGTGTGGCTGTCATCAGCGGCACTTCCGAGAATGATACGCTGATTGGCTTTGCAGGCGATGATGCGATTTATGGCGGCAAAGGCGACGATTTTTTGGACGGCAAATCAGGTACTGATACTCTGTTTGGCGCTAGGGGAAATGATATTCTCAATGGCGGCGATGGCGATGACATCTTAGTAGGAGGAAAGGGCCGCGACAAATTTGTTTTGCAATTAGAACAGGGAAGTGATGCGATCGGCGACTTTCAAATTGGCGAAGATTTGTTCTTGTTAGCAGGTGGCTTGACTTACGACCAAATTCGTGTGTTGCAGACAAAGGATGGTAGCGCGATCGCCTTAGCCACCAGTGGTGAAATCTTAGCCCTCCTCCCAGACTTACCCGCCAACTTACTCGGATTTGAAGCTTTTAGCTTAGTTTAGCAAGCATCCTGGGTCAGTTAACCAAAAATTTTCAACACAATGAGAATGATTCTCACAAATATGATAAGATGATCGAACAAGACTTAAACTCCTGCGCTATCTGTAGGGGGCCTCCTCGTGCGATCGCCCCTACAGACATAAATAGGACTTACGCAAAAAACCCGGTTTCTTCCAAAAATCGTCGATTTTTTAGACAAATATTCAGGCAGAAACCGGGTTTTTTGCCCCGTGCGTAAGTCCTGATAAATTTCCCTGACTTGTACGACAGATAGTCAAAAGTTTGGGGGAAATCTCAAATCACAATCAAGGTGTTGAGGAACAAGTAAAAATGGCAAATATAACAGGTACAAACAGTAACGATTTACTGAATGGAACTCCACAGACAGACGCAATTTTTGGCTTAAATGGAGATGACACAATTAGCGGTTTGCAAGGTCAAGATACGCTGCACGGAAATAACGGCAACGATGTCATCAACGGCGGTGAAAGCGGCGACATTTTGCGCGGGGGTAAAGGTAATGACAGCCTCGACGGTGGCGCTGGTAGCGACAATCTTTATGGCGACGGCGGCCGCGACACATTGACAGGTGGCGAAGGTTTTGATAACTTTGTTCTGGGCCGCAGCAGCAGTGGCACACCGCGAACCACAGGCGGTTTAACCATCGCCGATGCTGACATCATTACCGACTACAATGCCGAACAAGATTCCATTGGCTTGTTGGGATTAAGCTTTGAAAATCTCAATATTTCCAATGGCACTGTAGAGTTAGCAAATAGTGCGATAATTCAAGATAAAGTTACTGGTTGATTTTTGGCGATCGTCCGGGGAATTGACAGCAGCAAACTTGTCACTGGTGAATTCAAAACTTTCGTGCAACTTAGTGGGCCCTACTCGAATTCTACCGCCGATCCGGGCAAGATAGACTCTGGAATTCCCGGATTTGTCGGCACGGATGGAGATGGTAAAATCTCGGCAAATAATCGGGTAAATCCGCGTTTTGTTGCTTGGGCTACAGGATTTGAAAACTATCAACCAGCCCCCGGTGTTGATGCCAGATTTCAAACTCCTGAAAAAACCTTGGGCCCTGTTGCTAGCAAAGATAATTTCATTGACATCGCTTCTCTCGGCGATCTCGATCGCAATCAGATTGATAGCGGAGTCAAACCGGGTCAGATTACCTTAACTTTTAGTTCAGGAATTCGCAATGGTTCTGGTCAAGATTTTGCATTGTTTGAAAATGGCTTTGACAACTTAGGAGGTGTTTTCGGAGAATTAGCTTATGTAGAAGTTTCTAGCAATGGTATAAACTTTGCCAGATTTAAAAGCGATTCTTTGACTGGTGAACCTGTAGCTAAAGAAGGAGTTTTCGATCCAACTAACATTTACAATTTAGCTGGAAAGCACGTCAACAATGCTTTTACCACCGACCAAGGAGAATTGTTAGGCGGTTCTTGGGGAACTCCTTTTGATTTACAAACTCTGGCTACCGATGCGCTAGTAACTTCGGGTCAAGTTAATCTCAATGCGATTCGTTTTGTGCGAATTGTGGATATTCCCGGTAGCGGCAGTTTCAAAGATGGCGCTAATAGAGCAATTTACGATCCTTGGCCAACTACGCCACCTGTTACATCTGGAGGTTTTGATTTGGAAGCTGTGGGGGTATTTAATATCATCTAGGTTAATTTAACAGTCAAAACTCTTGTGGGAGTCGGGTTAGGGTGTGTTTTAAATCTGGAGATCCCCCTAGCCCCCCTTAAGAAGGGGGGGACAAGAGCATTCAAAGTCCCCCTTCTTAAGGGGGA
>JAUBOH010000654.1:0-2443 GCA_036700145.1 Microcoleus occultus BM001215366 | reverse complement strand
AGAGACAAATTAATACTACTGTATAATGGTTCGCCAAAAATATGCGATCGCCCTCTATCGAAATCTCGCCACAACGGTATAGTAACCTTTCTAGTTCTGGATTACCGCATTTTTTTCGTTGCCCATTAGCTTAGCGCCTCAATGAGAGCATCTTTCTTCATCTTACTGGTGCCAGCAATTCCTCTTTTTTTGGCTATTGCTTTTAATTCAACATTAGTCATTGTTCTGAGAATAGTCACGTCGCTTATTGTATCCGGCATTGATTGGGGAGTCAGATAAAATACACTCTTAATTGTGTCAAGTTGTTTGCCTTTTTTAATACCGCATTTCAAGCTTGTGATTGGCTCAAAATTTTTCCAATACTGACGAGGAGCCTCATAAATTTTATTTGTAGCTACAGCCAGTATAACTGATTTTATTTCGCTGTTTGGCTGTTCTTTCAAATACTGCAATACTGACATAATTTCATCTTTGGATGCTGTGGAAAGATTAATTTTAGGCTTTTCCTCACCTGCAAGTATTTTAGCGAGTGTAGTAGTATCATCACTATCATCAGCAATAATGCACCAGACTCTTTCTAGCCCAGCTTCCTCTGCTACAGCATAAACAAAGGAATTACTAATAACTTGATATCTGTCTTCACCAATGTCTTTAACAATGACAGGAATCCAGTTTAGTCCACCCTTTTCTTTAAGTATATTTGCAGTAGCTTTGAGCAAAAACTCAGGGATATTAGTACGATCTCCGGGGTCGATTTCATTTATGGGGAGGTGCATCAAACTCCCAATACTGTTAGAGCTTTTCATTGTAAAAAATACTCCTTTGCTAATTTTTTGTAGTATTCATGGGCATAACGATCGCGATAAACAGCAGGAGTGCGTGAGAAGACAGAACTAGCTATATTAGCGTAACTTGGTACTTCATGGATATGTAGGTCTTTTTTCGCACTGGTGTACTTAGGATAGAAGTAGGGCAGTAGATCGAATTTGTCTTTTTTAGCATTGTTCAGAATATTGTTGATTGCTTTTTGAGCAACTTCTCGCTGTGGCTCTGTAATTTTTTCTCCATTGAAAAAGATAGGTAAGGCAATGGGAGTTCCATCTTCTTTATCGGCTTGTATCTCAGGGATGAATTTCTGAATGGCCATTGCCGCATTCTCTAGGGAAAAGAGGTTGTTGTGCTTTGTAGGAATGAGGAGAACATCAGCAGCATATACAGCAAGTTGACTATTAAAACGCCAATTAGGAGATGAATCTATCAAAATATAATCATATTTCTGCCTTGCGAATTCGAGCTGATTGTACAGTGCATACAGTCGCATTAACGTGCGAAGTTTCTGATCGGAGTCGTTGGCTAGTTCATTGTCAGCAGGAATAATATCAAAAGTGAGTTGTAATTTTTTATTAGAAAAATTATAAGCACACACGGCAGATTTTAGACCTACATTTTTGTCTGTAAGAGCTGTTTTAAGAACCCCATCACTGACAGGAATACCCAAAGCACTTGTTAAATCTTGTTGATTGAAATCAAAATCTATTACCAAAACTTTCTTGCCCAAAAAAGTTAAAATACCTGCGAGGTTAACTGTTGTAGTTGTTTTACCAACACCCCCTTTGTTATTATAGATTGTTACTGTCAAGGCTCTACTTGGTGCTGCAATCTTCTTTCTTATATCAGCAACAACTCGATCGACATTATTCAAGTCCAAAGCCAAGCATTGAGTAGCTGGAAAGATTACTTTACCATGCTTTCTAAACAGTTGGAGATGGGATGAGTTAGTAATAATTCCCCATTCTGCTGACTTGCACTTAGAACCAAGTAAGTGTCGCTTAAGTTGAGCGACTGTTTTTAAGTACCCTGGTGTACCTTCAGTAAGATTAATGTTTTTTCCTTTTAGCTCTAAAAGGAGATAGGGATTAGATTTTGTGTGTAAGAAGATATCATTTCCAATAGTTTTTCTAGCTGCTCGATCGACTATTCCACCACCATCAGTATCATACTGGGGAACAACCTCATCAGATTCAAATCCCAATGCTTGCAAAAACTGAGTTGAAAAATTAGCACTAACAATAGCTTCCAAAGCGCCTTGAGGAAGACTTTGTAATGCAGCTTGAAGGGTAGTGGCTGGGGCATTCATAGGAAGGAAAATTCAGTAATAATTTGAGCTTAGTATACTAGAAATAACTACATTATCTCTAGTAGCGCGGTTTACCGGAGGCTGCTATAACTTTAGCGTTAATTAAGGTGAAAATCCGATCGAGTTCTAGTAAGCTTGCTAATTCTACAACCTCTTCTGAAGTTAAAAGATTAGCTTTTTTTCTCTCGGCTAGTTCTTCTAATCTGGCTTGCAGGTTTTCCGTAAATTTGAATAAGTAAAGATTTCTGACTTTCTGCATCGAAATCTCACGATCGATCCAGTAGGAAGGTTGTACCATAAGTTCAG
>JAUBOH010000653.1:0-2444 GCA_036700145.1 Microcoleus occultus BM001215366 | reverse complement strand
GGTAGTGCCGTGTCCCTACCCAAAATATATTGTAGGGACACGGCACTGCCGTGTCCTGGCTTATCATTCCGGTACAACCGGAATTGATATCGCAATACAGCCCACACAAAAAAAGAGTTGAGATTTTCCCCAAATCTCAACTCCTTGAGTGACTAACTAGCTAAGTATTCTCGGACTTGAGATTGGCGGCGCCGCAGGTGGGCGAGAGCTTGATGTTCTAGCTGCCGCACCCGTTCCCGGCTGAGACTCAGCCGTTCTCCGACTTTCGCCAGCGACATTTCGGTGCCGTCTTCCAAACCGAAGCGCAGAATTATTACATCTCGCTGCTGGGGGGTAAGTTCTGATATCAAAGTATCGAGGTCTTGCCGCAGCAATTCCGAGGTAATGTAGTTGTCTGGAGATGCGGTTTCATCTTCTAAGAGTTCTTGCAGTTCGGTATCTTGGTTGTCTCCTACCCGCAAGTCCAAAGAAACTGGATGTCTTGCCATCAGCAGGTATTCCCGAATTTGGGAAGGGTGCAGTTCTAGGGCGGAGGCAATTTCCGCAGGGGAGGGAGAACGGCCCAACTGCTGGGTGAGTTCCCGCTGCACTTTTTTAATTTTATTCAGTTTTTCGGTAATGTGAATAGGCAATCGAATGGTGCGGGCGTGTTGAGCGATCGCGCGGGTAATTGCTTGCCGAATCCACCAGTAGGCATAGGTAGAAAATTTGTATCCCCGCATCGGGTCAAATTTTTCGACTCCTCGTTCTAAACCGAGGGTGCCTTCTTGAATTAAATCCAAGAATTCCATATTGCGTTTCTGGTATTTTTTGGCGATCGCAACTACTAGGCGCAAATTCGCTTCAATCATCTTTTGCTTGGCGCGCCGCCCTAACTGCAAGATCCGGTTCAGTTCGGCTTCGGTCAACTCCATTTGGGCAGCCCACTCTTCATTCGTCAGATCTCGCTGCCATTCTTTAGCAAGCGCTTGTTTTGCTTCGATTAATTTCATCATTTGCTGTACCTGCTTCCCGAAAACAATCTCTTCTTCTCGGGTTAGCAGGGGTACTCGACCGATCTCGTGCAGATAGGTACGAACCGTATCCGTTGAGGAGTATGGCCGCGTGCCCATGCGATCGGCTTTCACTGTTTTGGTTTTGGGGGTGGTAGTGGACATGGGTGAGTATTGCACTCCTTGTAACAACAGATAAAAAGTTGGTGATACCCTGTCCCACTTTTGCAAGTGGGATAAAGACTGCTACAGGGGGAGATGTTTCCCCTCCTGTTCATCGGTAACGATCGGTAGAAGCTTGTTGTTTGGGATTACTTTTGTGCTTGATTTTCCAGTAATCCCGGTCGATTTTCCGTACCTCGCTAGCTTTAACGGCTAGTTCTTGGCGAAGTGAATTTAAGTTTACTTTGCTCAATATTATTCCAAATTTTGAGGATCGTAAAGGGTAAAAACCTCTGTCTTAAGGTCAAGATTCTACATTTTTCCTTAAGGTTTTAAATTCCCTGCTAGTTTTAACTGCAATTCAACTTCACAATACTCATGCAAACAGACTCATGCAATTCGAGGGCTTTTTTTGCTCTCTGTTCCATCATCGCTTGAATTTTTCTCGCTGCCTAGATGCTGCGATGCGAGATAACCGAACTCGATCGCCCTATTAGTTGGGAATAACTCTTTAAAATATTTCTTGACATTTTTCTTAAAATATGCTAACTCAATTCGGCTGCAAGTAAGTAAAGGTGTATCAAAGCTGGCTGTTGGGCTGTTTGAGTTGAATTGTGCTACTAAGGTCAGCGATATTTAACCTTATCCAAATTTTGTGAAGTTAGGGATGAGGGGTAAGGGGGTGAGGGGGGGAAAGCTTCTGAGTGAAAGCTGGGGGGGTAATTTTTTGACGTTCGATCGCGCGATCGAATTTACCACTTCCACAATCACCGACATAGGCGGTGATTGTCAGCGTCCCCGAAGCAATCGCCACGATTAATTTGCGGTAAATTTGCGCTAAAAGTTTTCAATCTAAAATCCCAAATCCATTTTAGCAGATTCTGCAGAGGCAAATACTTGTTCGTCGGGCATTTCTTGCCAGTCAATATCGCCGATTTCCCTGTAGAATTGTTCATCGTAAGGACGAGTCTGCACTACTACGGGCATCGGTACGGCGTGCCCCAAAACTAATGCTTGCTGCTTCGAGTCCAGTTTAGCCAAAACCGATCGCAAACTCTGCCCTCCTGAAACGCCGGTAAAAATAGCATCGATGTCTTTATCGTCGTTTAGCAAAGCTGTGATGCGGGTGCCGACTTGCGACATGACTTCGGCGTCGATACCGGACGGGCGCTGGTCTACAATTAGCAGAGTCACAAAGTATTTTCGCATTTCGCGGGCGATCGTGCCGAAAATAGTCGATCGGACGATCGCCGGATCGAGAAAGCGGTGAGCTTCCTCAATCGTAATCAC
>JAUBOH010000652.1:0-2458 GCA_036700145.1 Microcoleus occultus BM001215366 | reverse complement strand
CGGCCAACTCCATATTAAAAACACTTCTTGCCGGTGCCGGATTATTGCGCGGGCTGCCGATTACAAAGTGTAAAGTCCCCCTTGCGCCCCCTTTACTGCGATCGATCTCCGTCTCGGGATCTTTATAGAAAAACTCTGTTAAATCCGTGTGGTAAACGATTTCCTGATCGTTAGCAGTTTGAGAATTGTTATAGGCAAAATAACCTTTGCCATAAGTCTTGTCACCTAACAGAGTTCTGAAATAGAGCTTGGGCATAACACAACTTCTCCACTTGTTTAGATTTGACCTAACTTCCGCCCTTTTAAGTGTCTGAGGGGAGCTTTTCTCAGTTCGCCTCAAAACCTGACGCACCTTTTATGTTTGCATCGGAATATAGCAATCGAGCGCTAAAATTATCAGTGGGCGAGCGCCATTGACTTTACGCTAGATACTTTACCCTAGATATATAGATGTAACCCGGAAGAATTCATAAAAAAGAGCTAACTGTGACATTCAAAGGGCAGAATCAGAGTTAACTGCTAACATAATATCATATCTTATTCCACAGATAACCTAATTTCGATCGCAAAAAAGCAAAAATAAAAATTTTAACAACTTATACGTAAAATGGCTTGACTTTAGTTGCGTTGGCTGATATATTTGGTAAACCAGGTGTGCTCCAGCGTTAACCAAAAATCAAACCAAGGCTCAAGATGCAGCCGATAGAATTTCGCCCCAAAAATTTTGTAAAAGCTTAACAAGGAGTAAAAAAATGAGTGAACTCAACAAACTGTGGATTTCTGACGATCGCGGACAGTTAGGCACAATTGAACTCAACACAAATACCGTGACCGTCATTGGTAGCATGGGCGTCACTATGTTTGACATCGCCTGGTCTCCCAGTAATGAATTATGGGCAGTCGATCCCTCCCGCCTCTACAAAATTGACCCTAACAATGCTCAGGCTACGGCTATTGGTTGTTTAGGAGGCGTTGCCAATGCCCTAACATTTAATCAAGACGGAACGCTCTATGCGGCTGGCGGCAACTGTCTTTATACTGTCAACACAATTACGGGTGCTGCGACTACGATCGGCTATTTGCCGGTGTCATCAGGAGGAGACTTGGCTTTTGTCAATAATGAACTATATTTGTCCACAACTGATGCTGAACTCTACAAAGTTAATATCTCCAATCCTCTGAGCAGCAGCAGAATTGGTTCGTTTGGAATTCCTAATATCTATGGTATTGCTGCAACTTCTGCTAATGGTGCGATCTATGGCGTAGGCGCCGGACACCGAGTTGTGAAAGTTGATCTTACCACTGGTGTCGCTACCCTAGTTTTCGCTTATGGCGGTGGTTTGGGTGAATCATACGGAATGGCATTCCGAAAAGAATCGATCGTAGACCCAAATCCAGAGATAGAAATACCGCTCCAATTAAATGGTAAATTTGACGTTCCTGCCATTAGCCCAGAAGGGGTGGATTTTACTAATCCCACCGACAAAGAGGTTTTGATTGAGTTTTCTCCATCAGGCGAGTGGTCGTTCAAACCAGGTAAGCAAACCACTGCTGCCGGAGTTCTCCATCCCGAAGAACCCCTACTGGGAGAATTGAAATATCCCAATCTCCCCGCTTATTCCCTAGTGGTTTTCGATAAGCTCAACCGCAGTATTGAGGAAGTTGGTACTAAGAAAACTATCCGCTTAAAACCAGGTCAAACCTTGACATTTCTGAAGAATGATGAAACGGCTTGGTACTGCGATAACAGTGGTACTATTACCGTCGCTTGGTCAGTGCTTAATTAACGGGTTTAAAAGCGAGTAGGATGCGTCACTTCTTCTTGTCTAAAAATCCCACTTTTTTCAGTTAGACTACGCATTCTACTCCGATCAAGATGGATGTAGAGCTATCTTATGTGAGTGAGATAAATTCCGGTTGCACTCCTTATAATATAGAGGAGACGGCAGTGCCCTTGGACTACCGCGATTAATTATAGGGACACGGCAGTGCCGTGTCCTGGCTTTGAGTAATATTAATTTCGATTGACTTTAATTGACATAAACCATTAGATAGCTATGGAATGATTTGATGCCCGAAGAAAAATTATTGTTTTTAGTTATTTTTAGCGGTTTTTCCTGGTTAATTTTTCGCCTAAACTCCGCCCCTATTCGCGAAAAAAAGCAACTAAAACCTGCTACCGGGGCAGTTATTACCCTAAAAACCGCCATACCCGATCGCCAACTAGAGGAAGAATTCATATCAATAGAAATCCCAGTCACCGCCCAAAGCGAATCTGGCTCGAAAGCAAAAACTCCGCTAAACTTTCCAGTTGTCGAAACAAGCCAACAAGTTAATCGCGAAAAAACTAGCGAAGAGTCCCCACCAGAGATAATGTTTGATAAAAACATTATCAATGAGGCATTACAGAACTCTCGATCGGCAATTGGAGAAACAATTTCCGAAACGATCGACACTA
>JAUBOH010000651.1:0-2462 GCA_036700145.1 Microcoleus occultus BM001215366 | reverse complement strand
GAGGACACTCAAGATGCCGTGTCCCTACCACGATCAATTGTAGGGACACGGCATCTTGAGTGTCCTCGCTTGTCATGTATGAGTGCAGCCGGAATTGATATGACTAATGACTCCTGACGACTATTGTAACTTAACCGCAGCCCGCTGAATTGGCAGAACTTCAGCCAGAGTCAATTCGCGATCGGCTGTCAGGTGGCTAGAACAGCAAATCGTGCTGAAATAAAGAGGACGACCCGCAACTTGAGAAAAATGCTGTTCCAAAAGTAACCGAGAAGTAATATCGCCCAACAACTCAGAAATATCCTTTGTTAACTGTTCAGTATCATCGCGGTGAGTAATTCTGAACTCAAAAGGCGTTTTGCCGATCGACCTTTTAATTTCCGAATCAAACTCATCCTCTTTAAGAGCAACAAAAGCCAAAGCCTGATGTGTTAAAAAATTCCAAGCTTCAGGAAAAATCTCGCGAATCTTTTCCAGGGGATTTCCGGTTTCGTAAACCAAAGTAGCAGTTTTGCAATCCATGAATCCGACCTCGGGTAGTAATAGTAGTGTGTCTGGACTGTATTTCAAGTTTTGACATTGATTATCATATTCATAGTTAACCACTAAATCAACAGCTTTGAATAAAAATAGACTTCCCTATGCCCGATGCCCTGTTTGGCCAATGCCCAATGCCCTATGCCCGATGCCCTGTTTGGCCAATTCCCAATTCCCAAAACTATTTTTTCCAATACCTGCGCCAGTGAAACAAATTCTCTGACAAATTCTGCATAAAAATATTGCGGCGTCCGCGCTGCGACTCCCAAACAGCAGCAGTTTGACCGCTAATTGCCGAAAAACTCGACCAAATATAAGGAAGTTCGGCGATCGCCTCAACCTTCATTCCGTGACGCACAGCCAAGGCGATCGCGTGAATCAACTCAGCAGCTTGCGGGCCCACAATACTCGCCCCCAAAATCTCCCCATTGCGGCGCCCGACAATCTTACAAAAACCACTTGTCTCCCCGCACATTTGAGCTCTTTCAATATTCTTAAAATATTCCCGACTAATAATAATATCATCTCCAAAACGACGCCTTGCTTGCGCTTCAGTCAAGCCAACCCTCGCCAACTGCGGGTCAGAAAAAATCGCCCAAGGAATCCCGCGATAATCTATTTGAAACATCGGCAAAAACAAAGCATTTTTCACAGCAACCGTAGCTTCGCAATTAGCGATGTGAGGAAACGAATAACCTCCAGCAACATCGCCGATCGCGTAAATGCGAGAATTAGTTGTTTGCAGCTTTTCATTTAAAATCAACCGCCGATCGCTGAATTTAACCCCAGCCACTTCGAGATTTAACGATCCAAAATTATGCCGGCGGCCGGCGGCCAGAAAAATCTCTTCAGCATCGATCGCCCTTGGCCCAGCTTGAATCCACTTTTTACCCTCAATCACCCTAGCTTGAGTCACCTCAGTACCAGTCAAAACCCGCACTCCTTCGGCTTCCATTGCAGCTTGAACCAAGCCAGCAGCCTCTCGGTCTTCTTTAGTCAAAATGTGCGATCCCTTTGCCACAAGCGTCACAGCAACCCCTAATCGAGTCAGAGTTTGAGCCAATTCCACACCGCTAGGATCGCCACCGATTACAGCCAAACTTTGAGGTAACTGTGGAAGTTTTGCCAATTTGGCGACAGTTTCGGAAGTAAAAAAGCCAGTAGCAGAAAGTCCTTCAATATTGGGAATCGCAGGCATTGTTGGACAAGCTAGCAAATAAGAAAGCGATCGCAATTGTCGATCGCCCACCACAAAAGCCAAATCCGGTTTCCTAGCAAACTCGCCATCGCCAAAAATAACATCGACACCGCGAGCGGCTAAAACGCCAAGAGAATCAATTTCTGACAAATTAGAAACAACACCCTCGGCCCATTTCAGCACCCCGTCAAACCGCATTTTTGAATTAGCCACTTCCTGGCAAACTCCGAACTGCTGGCGACGAATTTGCTGGGAAAAACGAGCAGCCTCGCTCAAAATTTGGGTGTATCTCAAACCAAGGTCGATCGACTCTTTCCCCCCAGTCGGCAAATCTTGCGAATTACTTAGCGGTTCCACCAAAGCAACGCGAGCCGGGAAATTAGTTGCAGTCAAAGCAGCATAGCGTCCGGCCGGAGTTCCACCAATAATCACTAAATCATAGTCAAGCATAAATAAAAAAGTCAGTTGTTATTGGTTAGTTGCGTCGCCCTGAGCGTAGTCGAAGGGTTATTGGTTAGTTGTTATTGGGTACATCTCATTTTTGCAAATATATTCGTAGGGGCGAAGCATTCCGGCAGTAAGTCTTTGCTTATAACTAATAAATTGTCTGCCGGAATGCTTCGCCTCTGTGCAACATTGGGATGCACCCGTTGTTATTGGTTATACCATTTTTCTAAAATCGTGCAACACTCTTCGACCCCCCCTAGCCCCCCCGCTGCATTGCGGG
>JAUBOH010000650.1:0-2482 GCA_036700145.1 Microcoleus occultus BM001215366 | reverse complement strand
CAAAATCTCGATCGCCGGAAGCTGCATTTTGCTCATCATCGCCTGTTGCGCTTGTTCGCCCGCATCTACTGTTTCGCCATACACCCACTCTAATTGCAAGTATTTTTTCAGCAATCCCAGCAACAAATCTGCTTGCACCGGTTTCGGCAAAAAATCATTTCCACCTGCATCTAGACTCTTCTGGCGATCGATCTCAAACACGCTTGCAGACGACACCAACACGATCGCATCTCGCAGTTGAGGATCGGCGCGGATCTCGCGCAAAAATTCAAATCCGTCCATTACGGGCATAGCTAAATCGGTAAGGATTAAATCTGGTGCGGTGGCTAAAGCTCGATCGAACCCTTCCTTCCCATCAGCCGATTCAATCATCTCAAACCCGATCGGTTCCAATAAGTTTACCAGCACAGCCCGGTTTTCCCACCTGTCATCCACCACCAGAATTGTGCGCTTGTCGCCTTGGTAGCCCAAAACAGCCCCCAGTTCGAGGATTCTCGAACTATCGGCCCAATTTTTAGCCTCCGGGAGTTCCACTTCAAAGGAAAAAATACTGCCTTCTCCGGGGCGGCTGTCGATCGCAATTTCACTCTGCATCAGCGCTACAATCTTTTGACTAATCGCGAGTCCCAATCCAGTACCTTCCGATTGCTTTTTTAGATCGCCCACTTGCTCAAAAGGCAGGAAGATTTTCTTAACTTGTTCTGGTGTCATTCCCGGGCCAGTATCTTCGACTCGGAAGCGAATTTTGTATGAGTTTTGAGTTGAGTTTTCTAACTGAGAATTTAAATCGGAAAACTCAGCATCTTTGACGACATCAACACAAAAAATAACACCGCCTTTTTCCGTAAACTTAACTGCATTCGAGAGCAAATTCAGCAGCACTTGGCGCAAACGTTTTTCATCACCGAAAACCCCTGTCGGAAGTTCTGAATCAATCTGCAAATCAAAGGAAATTGCCTTTTCCTGGGCGCGGATTGCGCAGATTTCAGCAACACCTTGGATAAATGAAGGCAGGTGAAAAGCGGCGGGATGCAGTTCGAGTTTCCCGGCTTCGATTTTCGACAAATCCAACACATCATTAATCAGCGTTAGTAGGTGCGAACCGCATTGATAGATGATATCAACTCCGCCGCGCCCTTTGTGCGTCAGAGGTTCGCTGCGCTGGAGAATCTGTGCGTATCCTAAAATGCCGTTGAGGGGAGTCCGCAATTCGTGGCTCATGTTGGCTAAAAATTCGCTTTTGGCGCGGTTGGCGCCGTCTGCCATCTCTTTTGCTATTTTGAGTTCTACGGTGCGTTCTTCGACGCGCTGTTCGAGTTCGGCGTTGGTGTTTTCCAGAGTTCGGAAAGAGTCGCGCAGTTGCTTGGCCATGTCGTTGAAGGATTGGGAAAGCACGCCCAATTCATTGTGCCCGGAGACTTCCACTGTGCGATCGAACTTCCCGGAGGCGATCGCCGATGATGCTGTGCTCAAAAGTGCGATCGGGCCAGTAATCAGGCGGGAAGTGTAAAAACCCAAAATCGTTGCGACAATTAACGCACCGAGGCAAAATAGAATCGTGGTGCGAGTATTAGCATTGATTTGCCCCATGAAATCGGATTCAGGAACCACAACAACTACCAACCAATCCAATCCCCATTCATCTTTCCAGGGTAAAACTTGGACAAACTGACGTTCTTTATTCAACAAGAAATCAAGCTGCTGACTTTGTTTGATTTTTTTAAAATTCTCAAAGCGATTGTTCAGGTTTTGAGCAGTATTAGCAATTAACCGATCGCTGCTTTTGATAGCGGATAGTCGCTGTGCTTTTTCGTTAACAATTGTGAAAGGTTTCTCTGAACTTGAGGAGGCAACAATCAGCCCGCTGCGTTCGATGATAAAGATTCTACCGGAACGACTAACGTTTAACTGACGCAAGAAATCGCTAATTTGCGTGAGCCGTTGGTCAACGCCAATAACGCCGATTAACTGTCTATTTTTATCGTACACTGGTCGATTTGCCGAAACAGAAAGCGTATAAGGTGGAGACTGCCATTGATAAAGATTCCATGTCGGTTTTCCTGCTAGGGCTGTCTGCGTGTACCAACCTTCTTCTTTGGCAATGTAGGGCCCATTATCAACAGCCAGAGTCGTGCGATTTCCCTTTTTATCTGTATTAAAAATATACCAATTTTGCTTAATATTACGGGCTTGAGAAACTTCATCGACTGTGATGCGACCGTCATCAAAAAAACGCCCAGCACCTGCAAAATCACCAGAGGTAAATGCAAAACCGATATAGCCGATATTGTACTGTTGTAACTGCTGCCAAAAAAACTGTCCGAGCTGTTGATAATTGTTGTAATCTAGCAAGCCGAGATCGACAGCATCGCCGTTTATTTCTGCGAGGTGACGTGCTGTTTTTATTTGACTGTCTAGATGCTGGGTAATGCGGCTGCTGACTTCAGTCCGCAGTTGAGATGCCAAATCGTTGACTGCTTTC
>JAUBOH010000649.1:0-2483 GCA_036700145.1 Microcoleus occultus BM001215366 | reverse complement strand
CTCAAGATGCCGTGTCCCTACAATTCATCGGGGTAGGGAAACGGCATCTTGAGTGTCCTCGCTTGTCATTTCGGCGCAGCCGGAATTGATATCATACACGAGTCAGAAACCGGGTTTCTACGTAGATTTCTCGCCGCCTGCGCCTGATTTATCCTAGAAACCGGGTTTCTTTGAGCTAGAGCGAATCATACTATTAGTCGATCGCACCATCTACTTTTTCCTTAACATCATAGCGTGCGCGGATATGTACTTTGTTGCGACGCTTAGCAAGCTCAATCTGACGCTGACGCTCAGATAAGCCTTGTTTTTTGGTTTCGGTTTTCGAGTCAGAGCAATGAGGACAACTCACACCAAGTACAAATAATTCAGAAGCCCGATCTTCCTCACTAATTGGGTGACGACAACCGCGACAAAGTTGATAATTTCCCGACTTTAGCCCGTGAACAACAGAAACCCGTTCATCAAACACAAAACATTCACCTTTCCAGCGACTTTCTGCTTCCGGCACCGTTTCCAAATATTTGAGAATTCCGCCTTCGAGATGATAGACTTCATCAAAACCTTGAGTACGCAAAAAAGCAGTAGATTTCTCGCAGCGAATACCGCCCGTGCAAAACATTGCCACCTTTGGTTTATCGCGTAAAGCAGCTTCTTGCAGCACCCATTCAGGTAACTCCGAAAAGCTTTTTGTTTTTGGATTAACAGCCCCTGCAAAAGTACCCATAGAGACCTCAAAGTCGTTACGCACATCAACCACAACAACATCAGGATCGTCAAGCAGGTTATTCCACTCATCAGGCTTAACATATTTGCCAGCCATGAGGCGGGGATTAATGTCCGGTATCCCCATCGTGACGATTTCGCGCCTCAAGCGTACTTTCAGGCGGTAAAAAGGTGCTTTTTCCGAGAAAGATTCCTTGTGCACCAGATCCGCAAAACGCGGGTCACTACGCAAGAATGCCAGCACTGCGTGTACGCCCTCGGAGGAGCCGGCAATAGTGCCATTGATGCCTTCAGAGGCCAGCAAGATAGTGCCTTTGACGTTGTTGTTGTTGCAACAGGCCAGTAGCGGCGCTCTCAGGTCAGCAAAATCCGGTAGTTCAACGAACTTATATAAAGCAGCGGTTAAGAAAGAAGCCATAAATTGAATTGATAGCACTAATTAATTTTCATAATTCTCTGAAAATTCAGTCAAAGCGGACGGTGGGACTCGAACCCACCAGGTTCAGCGGAAGAGGTAAGCATCACTCATGGAACCCGATACTGGCAAAGGGTTACATCCTCCGAGCTGATTTTTGTATCCAGCTTGGTCTCCAAATTGTCTCCAAAGTGCTAACGTTGTCCTGTCGCTTTTGAAATTTTACCATGACCCATACGTCTAGTAGAGGTGCGGAATGTGGGTTGAAAGCTAGACGCAAGAAGTCGAGGGCTGATTTGGCGGATATGGAAACTGTGCTGGACGTATTGGCAGAGAGAGCTACGCGCTTAACCGAAGCCATATTTGCAGACACTCCAAATTGTCTCCAAATTGTCTCCAAACAGCCCTCAAAAACCCTGTGTTTGTCTCCAAAAACATCCTGTGCAACCACATAGACCAAGCCCTATAAACGCCAAAACCCTTGCTCAATCAAGGGTTTTAAATAATTTTGTTCAAAAGCGGACGGTGGGACTCGAACCCACGACGTTCAGCATGGGAAGCTGACATTCTACCGCTGAATTACGCCCGCGCTTAGTCTTTTTTACTTTGTAGGAATTGGAGTCAAAAAAGACTAGAACAACATTGTACACCTATTTTGTGATTTTGATCGTGGGATTTTGAGTGTAAATTTTGCGTGGGTACGATCGCCCATCCAGCGGACAAAAAAAGTCCTGCCTTTGGTGCAGGACTTAATCTAGCTAAAATTTCTTAGTCTGCGGAGGCAGACTTCGTTTGTCTAGGGGCGGTTTCAACCGCCGATCGAACTTTGCCCTTAGACGAAGCGCAAATAGTTGCTGTCAAGGCCAAAGGAAGAAACTGATTGGACGATCGCGATCAATTCGTCCGAGCTCCCAGTTTTCTTGAAAAGAGCGTTTCCAACAGGCAATCCGGCGGGCGAAGCACCTAACAAGTAAGTGTTCCGAGCACCTTGAAGTTGGATGATATCTTCGATCGGGTTGAAACCGACAATCAAAGCGTAATCGCCTGCGCCAGTGCTGCTATCGATGCCATCGTTGTAGTAGAAATTGGTGGCATCTCCCAGCAAGAATGTATCGTTGCCTTCAGCACCAATCAGGGTATCGATTTCGCCGAGCCCTTGTTGGTTGGGAGCACTTCCGTCAACGCCGCTGAGGATGTCGTTACCTTCTTTGGCATAGAGGAAATCGCTGCCGCTACCGCCTAGCAAAGCATCGTTATCTTTACCGCCGTAGAGGCTGTCGTTTCCAGCTTCGCCAGTTAAGGTATTGTTGTCGTCATCGCCGCTGAGGACATCGTTACCGTTGCC
>JAUBOH010000648.1:0-2488 GCA_036700145.1 Microcoleus occultus BM001215366 | reverse complement strand
GAAGGAAATGTGGTTTACAAGCAACTCAATCCGGTGTTTAATTTGACTGGGCCGAGGGCGGCGGGAGAACTGAAAAATCAAACTGTGATTGTCAAAGGGGACGGTGGCGGCGGCCAAGTTGTGACGGAGTTTGTGCCGGATGAGAATAAGGGCGTTTTGGGAAAGTAGATGGGATTTGCAACCGCAGATGTCGGCAGATGAGCGCTGATGAACGCATGAACGCATGAACGCATGAACGCAGATACGCTGTATGAATGCTCTTTATCGCCACACTCGCCTCAAATTCAACACAAATCCCGGCAATACATCTTCGCCGGACAACTCGGCTGGATCGATCGATATTTCTACTTCTGCCTGCTGTCGGTAAATCTCTACCCGCCGATTTTGCGGATCAATTAACCAGCCCAATCTCGCCCCGTTGTCCATGTATTCCTGCATCTTAGCTTGCAGAGTGGAGAGACTGTCGGAGGCTGATCGCAATTCTACTACAAATTCGGGACACAGCGGAACAAAGCCTTTTCGGTCTTGTGCAGTTAGTGCTTCCCAGCGAGCTCGACTCACCCAGGAAGCGTCGGGAGAACGGCGAGCACCGTTAGGAAGAATGAATCCAGTAGAAGAATCAAATCCTTTTCCTAAATCCTCATTTGCTTCGCACCAACGGTCAAGTTGCCCGCTGATGCTGAGATTGCGATTGCCTGATTCTCCTCCGGTGGGTGGATTCACTATTAATTCTCCTTGTGATGTTCTTTCTAATCTCAAGTCGGGATTTGCCAATGCTAGGGTATCGAATTGCTCGCAACTGACAACCAGGGCGATCGCATTTGGCAATTCTATAGATATAGTTTCTAGTTGAGTAAATGTTTGTACCATATTCAATTCCAGGGTTTTTTGGGTAGAAACTGGCAAGTCGATTAAGACAAATTGTAAGAGCAGGTTCGCAAAAAAAAATAAATGCACCCAACCCAGATATATATAAACCGCCCCCGACAACTATATTCAAAAATGTTGCTTTAGGTTTGTAGTGAGGACTTCAGTCCGCATCAAATAGAGGACTGAAGTCCTCACTACAAACTATTTTTTACAACTGTCCAAAACCTTTTTTAGGCTTGTTTTTTTTCTTTTTCTTCTGGCCGCCCATTCCCTGCATTCCCTGCATTCCCGGCATTCCCGGCATTCCCGGCAATCCTCCCATGCCGGTAAAGTTGCCTTGACTCATTTGCTGCATCATTGTACGCATTTTCTGGAAATCGCTTACCAGCTTAGTTACGTCGTTTTCTGCGTAGCCTGCGCCTTTGCCGATGCGACGGCGGCGGGAGGGAGAACTTGCTAAAAGTTCGGGGTTGCGGCGTTCTTCAGTTGTCATCGAATTGATCATGGCTTCGGTGCGTTTTAACTGCACTTCTCCTTGTCGCATTTGTTCGTCTGACAGTTTGTTCATCCCCGGAATCATTTTCATGATGCCGCCGAGGGAACCCATATTTTTTAGCAGTCTGGTTTGTTTGAGAAAGTCGGTAAAGTCAAACTTTGCCGTGAGCATTTTCTCTTGCATCTTTTCGGCGTCGGCGATGTCGAATTCTTCTTGCGCTTTTTCTACTAGCGTCAAGACATCGCCCATGCCGAGTATTCTCGATGCCATGCGATCGGGATAAAATGGTTGCAAGGCTTCCACTTTTTCGCCGACGCCGACAAATTTGATCGGGGCACCGGATATTTGCCGCACTGACAAGGCTGCACCACCCCGGCTGTCGCCATCTAATTTGGTTAAGATGGCGCCGGTAATGCCGATTTGGTCGTGGAAGGTGCGGGTTAAATTTGCTGCTTCTTGGCCAGTCATGGCATCAACAACTAACAGCGTTTCGTGGGGTTGTACTGTTTGTTTGATGCGAAGCAATTCGGCCATCATGTCTTGGTCGATTTGCAGGCGGCCTGCTGTATCGACGATGATTGTATCAACGCCTAGTTGTTTGCCGTGTTCGATGCCTTGGCGGGCAATTTCTACGGGGTCAGTATCGGTGCCTAGTTCAAATACGGGTACGTCTATTTGTTTGCCGAGGGTTAGCAATTGGTCGATCGCGGCTGGTCGATAAATGTCGGTTGCGACTAGCAGTGCGGTACGATTTTGCTTGCGGAGGTGCAGCGCTAGTTTGGCGGTGGCTGTGGTTTTCCCGGTTCCTTGCAAACCGGCCATCAGGATCACTGTGGGCCCGGATTCGGCGGTGGCGAGGGGGACGTTGGTTTCCCCCATGACGCGGACGAGTTCGTCGTGGACGATTTTGATGAATTGTTGGTCGGGACGGACGCCTGAGACGACTTCTGCGCCTTGTGCTTTGGCCGCTACCTCTGAGATGAAGTTTTTGACGACTTGGAGGTTGACATCGGCTTCCAGGAGGGCGCGACGGACTTCTTTGAGGGCGTCTTGGATGTTGCTCTCGGAGATTTTATTTTGTCCGCGCAGTTTTTTCCAGGTGGATTCGAGTCGATCGGCAAG
>JAUBOH010000647.1:0-2495 GCA_036700145.1 Microcoleus occultus BM001215366 | reverse complement strand
GAATTTGGGAAAATATCGCTCAAACGATTCGGCAACTTGGGCGACAAGTTTTCATCAAAAAGTAATTTCATGCCGATAAGGTCGCGGTCATAAACCGACGCTCGCGGTCAGCAGCATAAGCAATGCAGGCTTTTAAATCTTCTCGCGTCAGATCGGGAAAATCGTCAAGAATTTCTGCTTCGGTCATCTCGGAAGCCAGGTACTCAAGCACTTCATAAACCGTAATTCGCAAGCCTCGCACACAAGGCTTACCACCGCGTTTATTTGCTTCGATCGTGATATGGTTTCGGTAGTTCATAGTTTGATATGGGATTTTTAGCAGACCAGTTTAGAGAACAGATTTCAGTCCAAGACGATCGACGAATGGAAGAAAGTCCCGATCGGCAAATAAGAGTTCGTGATTGTTTTCGATGCAGAAGGTGGCGATAATGACATCGATCGTTTTGCGAACTGTGATGCCTTGCTTTCTGAGGGTGCGAAAGTTGTCAGCACTTTTGATGGCGAGGTCGGCTTCGAGGAAATTGAAGACGGTGAGATTGGTGAGGAGATGCTTGGCCCTGTTGTAGTCGGAGTCTTGGCGAAACCCTTGGAGGACTTCGGTGAGGATAAGGTTGCCGATCGCGATCGGTTGGGTGGTGAGGAGTTGGTCAAGGAGATCGGTTTGTGGGGTGGATTGTCCGTTAAAGTAGTCAATCCAGACGCTGGAATCAACAATAATCATGGGCTTACTATTGTTGCGTATCCGTTCTCATGCGATCGAGGTCGCCGTCCCAGGCGAGTTTACCCCGTAGCGCACGTAGGTTCTCTTGGTTTTTCATTTGGATCAGCAGGCTCAGGGCCAATTCGATGACTTCTTGTTGTGCAGTCAGTCCGGTGACTTGGAGCGCATTGGTGATGAGGGAGCTATCGATTTCGATCGTGGTTTTCATAGGTGCTTTTGAGGTGAGTTTTATCGATCGCGCTTTCATCCGATTATAATCGTTCTTCTACATTATCTCTGGTTTTCTTTACCCCATGCGTCTTTGCGAATGTCGTCTAGGGTGATATTTTTGCCTTCCCAGATTCCGGCTAGCTCAAAAAAGGATTGTTCTCGATCGGAGTCATCGTTTTTTTGTTCTATCGTTTTAGTTTGGCTGGCTTGAAATTCGATAAATTCGATAAATTCAATAACTTTATTGCGTTGTTCGGGGGAAAAAAGTTGGATTTTTTGGATTGCCATTTCTAGGGTTAACATGGGTTTCTCCTTGGTTGTTTTTGGTACTATTTTAAAGATTTACTGTAATCGATCGCCTTCACTCATCTCGGAAGCCAGGTACTCAAGCACTTCATAAACTGTAATTCGCAAGCCGCGCACACAAGGCTTACCACCGCGTTTATTTGCTTCGATCGTGATGTGGTTTCGGTAGTTCATAGTTGGAATTATCGTCATTGTGTTCTAGACTCAAGTGCGGAACAAAAGCTGTTGAGGCTATTTAGTAAAGCATTGTAGTAATAATAAGCATCATCGTGTTCGTTCTGAAGATGGGCATACAAAGCTAGTTCTGGCTCTGATGCTAAAGGCTCCTTCGGAATATCCAAGCCTGCTTCGGTTAAGCGTACAGATGCGATCGCGATTAATAGCGACCCGATTGTATTGTTTCTGCCATGATGAATATCTTCCAATCCAGGTAAGATTAACTCCGATCCTGGCAATTCATTTAGCTCCATTATTGATTCCTCTCTGATGTACTTTCACAACGCTCAATAAATTGCTCGATCCTATTTCTCAGGAGTTCGGGATTAAGAGAAGGAAATCGGATCAATTCAGATTCGATCGCCTTAAAGCAATCACGTAGTTTTTCTAAAGAAAATAATTTCTGTTCGTACATGGCTTGAACATCATTAATGTCGCGGTTATATCCCCTAGATAGCTTAGAAAGGGCTTGGGCTGTAAAGTCATAGTGATAGAACGAGATTTGACCGTATTTGCCAATGAAAATACTCCTGTCACGCCAGCCCGGAAGTGGGGGTAAGAAATCCTGTGGGGAAGCAAGTTCGATATTGATGTTCAATTCTTGTTTGATTTTGGCGATCGCTTGAAAAATGCCTGCGGGTTCAGGATCTAGACGAATATCGATATCAACCGTAGAACTCCGCCATCCAATCAGTAGGGCACTAGCACCACCCGTAAAATAAATACAGCCAGAACCCTGAGCCTCTCTGCCCAAGACTTGCATCAGTCGTTCGATCTTCTGAGAGTCAACATTCGGACGCATATTCTGCCTGCCAACTGATAAAGTTTCACTCTTCCACGCGATAGCCCAATTCTGCCAAACGAGTACGAGACTGCCGCCATTTCGGCTGCACCTTGACAAATAACTCCAAATACACTTTGCCTTCAATTAACTTTTGAATCTGTTCCCGGGCCGCACTGCCGATCGACTTGAGCATACTGCCGCTTTTACCGATTAAAATACCTTTTTGGGAATCCCGTTCGACGTGAATCGTCGCCAGAA
>JAUBOH010000646.1:0-2507 GCA_036700145.1 Microcoleus occultus BM001215366 | reverse complement strand
TGACTAATGACTAATGACTAATGACTAATGACTGATTTTCTCGCATTGACTGCACGAATCGATCGAACAAATAGTCGGCGTCGTGCGGGCCCGGACTGGCTTCGGGGTGGTACTGGACTGAGAACAGCGGCAGGGTTTTGTGCTTCAATCCGGCTACGGTGCGATCGTTCAAGTTGAGGTGAGTAATTTCTACTTCGGGGACTAGGGAATCAGGGTCGATCGCAAAACCATGATTTTGGCTAGTAATTTCTATTTGCTGGGTTAAACCCGCTGGATGATTCAATCCCCGGTGGCCGAACTTGAGTTTAAAAGTTTCTGCACCCAAGGAAAGTCCCAAAATTTGGTGTCCCATACAGATGCCGAATACAGGTTTGTCCGACTTTAACAAAGCTTTCGCCGTCGCGATCCCTTCCGTTACCGCCGACGGATCTCCCGGCCCGTTCGACAGAAAAATGCCGTCCGGGTTGTATTTGAGGATTTCTTCCGCCGACGTGTCAGCGGGGACAACAATTACCCGACAGCCGTAACTCGCCAAACGCCGCAGGATGTTGCGCTTGATCCCAAAGTCGATCGCCACCACCGTCCACATTTCGCCATTATCAGGTTTGACTGTGGGACTGAACTCCCAAACCGAGTCTGTGGCTTCCGACCACTCGTAAACCTCCCGGGTGGTGACTTGTCGAACCAGATTCAGCCCGTCCATGCTGGGGGCGTCTTGCACTTGCTCCAAAAGCTCCGCCTGGTCGAGAATCACCGTCGAAATGCCGCCGTTGATCGCTCCCACCGTGCGAATTTTGCGCGTCAGGGCGCGGGTATCGATGCCGTAAATACCTGGGATGTCGTACTGTTTCAGGTAGTCTTGCAGAGATTGGGAACAGCGCCAGTTGCTGGGTCGGCTGCATACGTTGCGGGCGATCGCACCTCGAATTTGCGGGCCCTTCGATTCTTCGTCTTCGAGATTTACCCCGGTATTGCCCAATTCTGGATAAGTAAAAGTGACAATTTGGCCGCAATAGCTGGGATCGGTCAAGACTTCTTGGTAGCCCGTCATTCCCGTGTTGAATACTACCTCGCCGACGACCGTGGCGTTAGCGCCAAAGGACCAGCCTCGGTAAGCAGTACCGTCAGCCAGGACTAGGAGAGCAGGTTGTGCAGTTGAAAGTGACATGGCATCCTTGAATTACTTTCGTGTGGTTTAACTCTTATCACTCCCAGGGATTTGATGCTAGCCGGTAATATACAGATATTATTTTGATTTGTGCAAGAGCAGCAGGTAATCAAGAAGCAGCAGCAAGTGCAAATTCTGGATCTCCACCTGCGTCAGCAATTTATCGGCCAGCAGCTTTTGAGGGCGGGTGGAAAGTCTAAAGGTATACCAAAAGGCCGTTGTCGTTGTTACGATCGACCTACAGCTTTCAAACAAACTATGGCCCGCAAATCTCCCTTGCCTTTTCTCTCCCACTCAAAAAAGCCGATGCTGAACGCTCAAAACCCGCGCCAACCTTTACTGGCTTTAACAGCAGTTATTTCTCTGAGCAGTTCAATTCTAGTTTGCACCGCAGTCAACTCCTCGCGAGTCGCAGCTCAAGAAATCGAGGGGTGCTTCCTTCGCAACTCCAAGGGCCAAACTGTCAACTTAAGCAGTTCGGTCTGCGGTTTTGTCCCCCAAGAATTGAGCCCCGCTACTGCTGCGCCGGAGACTAACTCGGGAGTATTTCTGGTCAAAATCAAACGCCGAGATGCAAATATCCCAGTCATAGAAGTCACCTTTAACGGCAAACAAAAGTTCGATATGATGGTAGATTCTGGAGCCAGCCGCACAGTAATTACGCCGACAATGGCTGCTGCTTTGGGGGTAGTTGCTAAAGGGACTGTGCAAGCACAAACTCCGAACGGAGTGGCAACTTTTTCCCTAGGCAATGTTACTTCAATAGAAGCTGGCGGTTTGGCAATTAAAAATGTAGTTGTACCGATATCGCCCGCACTAAATATCGGACTGCTAGGTCACGATTTCTTTGGTGATAAAGATGTGACTATCAAGCAAGATGTGATTGAATTTCGATCGCGCTCGTGAACAGAACGAAGAAGACGGCATTGCCGTTTCTTGCGCCCAAAAATAATCGTGAGCGCTCGCGAGAGATATAACTGTCACGCCTATTAATTGTAGGGAAACGGCATTGCCGTGTCCTGACTGTGGGTAATGTTAATTCTGATGCCACCGGATTTGTTTTAATATCACCCGAAATTAGGACACGGCAGTGCCGTTTCCCTACCCGGATTAATCGTAGGGAAACGGCATTGCCCAAGGAGTGTCAACTTAAGCTTTGAGTCCGCCAGTCCTCCCACCCGTCGGCGAGTCCGCTCTTAGAATGAATTCCACGGGTCTAATAGCTAAAGTCCTCGCTATGAGGACTAATGAATTTTAAATTTTTCTTATCAGTCCTCGATCGAGGACTTTAGCTTTGAGGCAGGGGTTTCAACCCCTGCCGGACTGTCGGTTTGATGTT
>JAUBOH010000645.1:0-2567 GCA_036700145.1 Microcoleus occultus BM001215366 | reverse complement strand
AGGAAAATTGACCGTCATTGGTACGCTTTCGGTTTGAATTAGCAGCGTCGTCATGATTTTTCCTTTTTTTGGTGTAGGGTGACATCAATTCCGGTTGTACTCCTGATGATATGCACTGCCGTGTCCCTACATTAATCACCGTAGGGACACGGCACTGCCGTCTCCTCCATCTTGTTTGAGTGCAACCGCTTTCGGGCCAACTGACAACTGCCAACCGTCAACCGTCAACTGCCAACCGTCAACTGACAACTGCCCCTTTCCGCAAGAAAATTGAGTATTTGAAACATAATTCATAGAACAAAGCGTCTTGAGGCTTTATGATCGTGACTGTGTGTGGTGTGAAGTGAAGGAGTAAGATGACTGCCGACAGCCAACTAATCTCCGGCAAGGTAATTCGAGCGATCGCAAGACGCGGTTTTGCGCCTGTCCTGCAAGGAGATAGACGCATCAGTCGTTCTCTGACTAGCCTCGACGGAGAATTTTTCAAGCGGTTATTTGACATTCTCTTTTCCTTATCGGTTCTGATCCTGTTTGCTCCGGTTTACCTGCTTTTGGCTCTCTCGATCGCCTTAAGCTCGTCCGGGCCTATTTTTTACGTACAGGAACGAGTAGGCAAAAACCGTAAAATGTTTTATTGCCTTAAATTCAGAACGATGGTGGAAAATGCGGACGACATATTGCTGGAAATCATGGAAAAATCTCCGCATTTGCGTCAAGAGTTTGAGGACAATTTCAAACTAAAACAAGACCCTCGAATTACCTGGATTGGAAGATTTTTACGAATGACCAGTTTAGACGAATTCCCTCAGTTTTGGAATGTTTTAAAAGGAGATATGAGCGTCGTCGGGCCGAGACCTTTAGTTGAAGAAGAACTGCCGAGATACGGCCGTCACATCAACAAAATTCTCACCATCAGACCTGGAATTACAGGTTTGTGGCAAGTGTCCGGCCGCAACGACATTCCCTATCCCCGCCGAGTCCAAATCGACCTCTATTACGCCAATGACAAAAACCTTTGGATGGATATGTGGATTGTTTTCAAAACAATAGGAGTTGTGATTTTTCCCAAAAATAACGGCGCATATTAATTTTTGTCCGCAGTCAGCCATCGGTAGTTGGTTTTGTTTGTTACTGGCCACTGATGCTGACTACTGACAGCAAGCGGCCAAGTCTTTGCCAAAACTCAACTTTTCTTTGACACCGATCGCAGAATTGTGAGTTAACGTAAAGCTTGAGAATACGATCGGTCGGCAACAACAGCCTCTGCCCGGAAAGTCCGAAGTGAATTAACACAGCCTGTCAAAGGAAAATCAGATGACGCAACGCAAGCGAGCGCTAATAACAGGTATTACAGGTCAAGACGGCTCCTATTTGACCGAATTCCTGCTAGAGAAAGATTATGAAGTTCACGGTATTATCCGGCGAAGTTCTAGTTTCAATACCGATCGCATTGACCACATTTACGTCGATCCTCACAGCGAAAACGCCCGGTTGTTTCTGCACTACGGCGACTTGACCGACGGCACGACTCTGCGCCGCATTATCGAAGAAGTCCAACCTACAGAAATTTTTAACTTGGGCGCTCAATCCCACGTCAGAGTTAGCTTTGACTCCCCGGAATATACCGTTGACGCCGTGGGAATGGGCGTGCTGCGTTTGCTAGAAGCAATTCGGGACTATCAGCAGCGCACCGGCATTGAAGTGCGCTTTTATCAAGCAGGTTCTTCTGAAATGTTTGGTTTGGTGCAAGAAGTTCCACAAAAAGAAACAACACCTTTTTATCCCCGAAGTCCTTACGCTTGTGCCAAAGTTTACGGTCACTGGCAGACAATAAATTATCGCGAATCTTACGGGCTTTTTGCCTGCAACGGCATTCTGTTCAACCACGAATCTCCCCGCCGCGGAGAAACCTTTGTCACCCGCAAAATTACTCGCGCTGTTGCCAGAATTGTAGCAGGCAAGCAGAAAAAACTTTACTTGGGCAATCTCGATTCCAAGCGCGACTGGGGATATGCGAAGGATTACATAAAAGCGATGTGGCTGATGCTACAGCAAGACAAACCGGACGATTACGTCATCGCTACCAACGAAACCCATTCCATCCGAGAATTTCTAGATTTAGCTTTCAAGCACGTTAATTTAGATTGGCATGAGTACGTAGAGTTTGACGAACGCTACCTGCGTCCGGCAGAGGTTGAACTGTTAATTGGCGACTCGACTAAGGCGCGGAAGCAGTTGGGTTGGGAACCTTCGGTGACGTTTGAAGAGTTGGTAAAACTAATGGTAGACTCTGACATTAAAGCTCTCGAAGATCAATTTCGAGGTTCTGGGAAGGGATTTGATTAGTTGACAAACCTCAGCAGTCATTGTCAACTCAATAAAAAATGCGCGCGGGGCAACTTTCAGGCACAGCCGACGTACCGATTTGACAATGACTGCTTTCGTATAGCGAGCAATTTCTGGTAAATTCCTCGAAGATAGTCGCAGACATTGGTAGTATGCAATCAAAACAATCACGCCTGAAAATTGGGTCTGAAGCCTCCCCCTAAACGGGGGAAATCAAACAA
>JAUBOH010000644.1:0-2595 GCA_036700145.1 Microcoleus occultus BM001215366 | reverse complement strand
GTTATTACCTACGACACAGCCTTTCACACGGGGCTAATTCAAGTTATCCCCACCGCCTAATCAAGAGCATGAGCATCGGAAGGGCGATCGCACTTTTTCTCGTAAGGGCGATCGCACTTTTTTGAATCGCAGATGAACGGGGATGGAGGGGGATGAGGGAAAGGGCGATCGGACTTACGAGAAAATAAAGGCGATCAGTTTTAGTGGTTTTAGATAAATGAGAAGGCGATCGATGGACTACAAAGTTTCAAGTTCTGAGTATATAATAAACTCGGAAAGAATTAACCACTAATTGAGTTCATTAACAGGTATATCCCGCCCATCTGCTGCCTCTCGTTTGATGAGAACAGAACCGTAAACTACTCCTCTGCCATAATTAGTCCAGTGGAAGTTTGGGTATCCTCCCCCGTAACCATTTCTTGAGGCCCAACTACTGACAGCGCGGAAGAGTTCCTCTGGGGTTTGAGGGTTTCCCAACTCGTTAGCTGGGATGTCCCGCCAGTCTGCTGCTTCACGTTTGATTAGAACAGCACCGTAGACAACACCTTTGCCGTAATTAGCCTGATGGAAGTTTGGGTATCCTCCTCTGTAGCCATTTCTTGCTGCCCAATCACTGATAGCCCGAAACCGCTCTTCTGGGGTTTTAGGGTTGCCTAATTCACTGGCTGGTATATCTCTCCAATCTGCTGCCGAAGTTTTTATTAGCATTGAACCGTAAACAGGCCCTTTTCCGTAATTAGTCCAATGGAAGTTTGGATAACCGCCTTTGTAACCGCGTCTTGTTGCCCAGTCGCTGATAGCCCGGAACCTTGGTTCAAGCATCATCTGACCGACTAATTCAGTTCCATAATGCTGGTTATTGCCTCCTATATTTGGTAGATTAGGCGACTCATAGAACCGAAACATATTGGCATCGTCAAGAGGGACTGACGCAGCTGTATTACCAGTACATGAAGGATTTTTACGTGGCTCAATATGTATGTGAGCATATCCACTGGGAGTAAATTTTGCCGGATTTACCATACCCAGTACAGTTCCTTGCTCTACACGTCCTACCTTCACTCTGCTAGAAGGACTTAGATGACCAATTAATAGGCTCCCCCCCCCAGATTCCGGTGAGAGACAGACAAATTCATTCCAACCACTAAGGTAAGTTACATTTCCTGTTACAGGTGCCAAAACAGGTTGATTATCGGACGCATTATTTGTACCGGGTTGGCATCCTGTTCCTCCTACTCTAAAACTGTTTTTTGCGAATGACAAGTCAAAAGCGAAAGTATTTCCATGACTAACTGTTCCATTGTAACCTTGGCAAACATACCAATATTGACCTGGCTTAAACGGAAGACCAATCCTTCGGACTATTGGTTTCACTAACACTTGTGCGAGGCTGCTACTATTTGTTAATTCCAACAGAATGGGTATAGATATAGCTATTATAAATACGATCAGCAAGCGCATCCAAATTTTGCGTAGATTGATTGTTTTCATGTTAATTGCTAATTAATGGTGATAGAATGCGTAATTTTTAGTAAAAACGCAATTGTATTTAAGCCGAATATTACGCTGTCGTAATTATTTCTACTTGTTTATTGTGCCGTCAGGCATTATTGCACCGCTAAGGTCAGCATTCTTTAAAATAGTACCAGCTAAATTAGCACCAAATAAATTAGCTCCTTTCAAGTTAGCACCAGTTAAATTAGCACCTAACAAATTAGCTCCTTTTAAGTTGGCATTAGTCAAATTTGCACGAGTTAAATTAGCGTCATGTAGGTCAGCATCACTCAAATTCACACCACTTAGATCACAATTCTGGCATTGCTTAGTTGTCAACAATTGCCTGAGTGTATCCAGATTTTTTTTTGTACATAAGTTTGTGAGATTAACAACTCTACCATCTGCTGTTTGCATATAACAGATCCAATTATTATTATGTGAAGCAGGTTTTACCGAATTCGTAGTAGCTTCTGCTCCCATAATTGGAAACACAAGATAATTGAATACTTCCCAAAGCAGTAATCCTAGAAAATAAAAATCCCGGTGGCGATTTGGTAAACTTTTTAACATAAGAAATGAGATGTAAATTGAGGTGCTAGGAGCATCCTTGGTTCATTCACTTAGTTCATAAAGTTCATAGGATAGTTAATCTACTGACTTTGATTTCACTCGTGAACTGTATCCGAAAGCCAAAGTCATGTATCTACAATAATCCCTAATCCTTGCTCTGTATCGGCTCAACGGCTCACCATTTGGCTCAATGTGAAAGGCTCATTTGGCTCATTTGGCTCATTTGGCTCATCTTTCGGCTCTCCGATGTGAGCTATAATCGAATTGGGGTAAAGTTGTGGTATGGGAGTAAAAATGGCAGGCTTGCTCAGAGCATCTGAAGAAGGATTGAAAATCATTGATATGGTGCGACGCAATCTCGAATGGAATAAAACTGAGGATACTTGGTGCAAAGCCGCTCTAACTTCCAAAGCCACTTTAAGGAGATTTTGGGCGCAAAACCGAATTCGACGCGAAACATTTATCGATATTTGCAAAGCTGTCGGAATCAATAACTGGGAAGATATTATTGAGCGCAATGATATCAAG
>JAUBOH010000643.1:0-2606 GCA_036700145.1 Microcoleus occultus BM001215366 | reverse complement strand
TCACCGGTCATAGTAGCTATGTAAGTGCAGTGGCGATCGCACCAGACGGCCTCACTGCGATTTCCGCATCATGGGATAAAACCCTGAAAATCTGGGATTTGCTTACTGGTGAAGAGATTGCTAGTTTCAGCGGAGATGGTAGCTTCAATTGCTGTGCAATTTTGCCTGATGGGGTGAGTGTTGTAGCGGGCGATACGTCTGGCCGAGTACATTTCCTGCGCTTGGAGGGAATGCGCGATTTGGGCGATGCTGCTGGGCTAAATAATCCCGTTTCTTTGTTTTATAGTGGCTTGGCGCTGGCAAAACAAGGGCAATATGAAGCAGCCCTAGCAAAATTCACTGAAGTTGCAGAAATTAGGCCGGATGCGTTGATTGTTTGCTTGGAACGATGTCAGGTTTTGTATGAGTTGGAGCGCTATGCAGAAGCTGTTGCCAGTCTCGACAAAGCAATAGAAATAGAAGGAGAAAATCGAGAGTTTTGGTTTTGTCGGGGCTTTGCACTGATGAAGTGCGACCGTCAAGAAGCGGCCCGCGAAAGCTGGGATTTTGCCATTAACATTCAGCCTGCTGACTGGGATTTTTGGTTTAAAAAAGCCGATGTGCTATTCGAGTCGGAACGATATGAGCAAGCTATTTTGTGTCTCGATTTAGCGATGCAGATCGAACCAAATCAATCTTATTTATGGGATTGGCGCGGGATTGCTCTGCAAAAATTCGGACGTGCGGAAGAGGCAATATCCAGTTACGATCGCGCTTTAGAATTGCAGCCTGACGCTCCTGGTATATTGGAGAATCGAGCTTACGCTTTACTAACATTAGGTCGTTATGATGAGGCAATGGCTGATTGGGATAAAGTTTTAGAAATATATCCAAATCATGCTAATGCTTATTATAATAAAGCTTGCTATTTTGCCTTGCAGAATCAGGTGGAGTTAGCGCTGGAAAATTTGCAGCGTGCGATTGAATTGAAACCGAAAGAATATCGAGAGTTAGCGAAAACTGATGCGGATTTTGATGGGATTCGGGGTGATGCGCGGTTTCAGGAGTTGTTGTTGGGTGGTTAGAAATCCTCGGCGGTTAGAAACCGCGTCTACACAAACGATGTCCGCCTCCGCGGACGAAGAGGGTATTCGGAGATTCAAAATCATCGGGTGAAATCTTCAACCCGCGGAGGCGGGTTTTGTTTGTGTAGCCGAGGTTTCAACCGCCGGGGTTTTTGGGTTTTTTGTGGATGGGCGATCGGGTTTGAGAGAAATGTGCGATCGGGTTGATCCGCCCGATTCAATATTTAACTCATCGCCACCGGAATTGGTTGCACAGAAATAATCGGAATAGTTTCAATCAAAGATATAGTATAAGCCGAAAGATGTAAAAAATCACAAACAGGTTTTTGCAACAAAATATCAAGCACAATTTCTCGCAATTCACCAGACAACTGCGATAATCCAGATGCTATCGAAAAGCTTCTATTTCCCATCTCAGTTTTTTGGGCTAACACAGAGTATTCCAAAATCACAAGACTGATTGGTTTTCGTTCATGCTTACTCAATCGTAACAGAATATGCTCCGTCAATTCTATCCCTGTAGCAGCCACCCCAGCCTCAAAAGAAACTGTGAGTGTATCGCTGATTTCATCATATTTGATATTTGACTGACTCATATAATTAACCCATTACTTTTTGATAGGCTGTAACAATATAGTTGTTGGACATTGGTTGACCGTCTTTACCTTCACTAAATCGACATAGAACAATAGCAACAATATGCGTATTATCCTCAAACAAATCCTCAAATCCCTTGTTGTAGCGGTATTTTTGTGGATTTAATGAATCTTGTGTACGACGACCGGATCGAATTGTTTGCTTGAGGTTTTATTCACAATCTTCCATTTCAGGATGATTGTCAGGATCGATGATGTGTTCCCAGCGTTCATCGCTTAAATAAATATTATTGCCGTAGCGATCGCTAACTGTCCACCGCCTACTAACCTGCATAAAATTTTTGATATCTCCAGTTAATAAGTAAGATTGTGTATAGCTTCTATCTTACCATGAAAATTGTCTGCGGTTTCCAACCGCCGGAAATCTAATCATCCTCATCCAATCCCAACGACACAAAATACTGACTGTAAACCACACTATCCGGTGCCCAAACCGGCCGCCAATAAACACTTTGAATCACCGCTTTTTCCCCATCAGCATCAGCAGGCCACTGAAAACTGACGATCGCAATATTACTATATCCCACAATCTCAGTACCCTCTTGCAGCCAGCGATTGCGCCACAACAGCGATACAACCTGCCACAACCTCTGCACCAAGGACAGCCGCTGATTTTTAGCAGCTTGACTTGACAAACCCTCAATTATATGGGGCAAAAACACCCGAGCTTTTTGTCGTTTCATCCAATCAATCCGATAGCCCCAATCCGGCAGAGATTGTTTATTTTTAACAGCAGCGGCGATCGCCCTTTTTCTGTTAGTCCTCGAAATTTTAACTAATTCCAGAGGTTCATTCCACCCCAAACGTTCGTGTCTGCGTTCGGGAAGCAGCGACTTAATCTTAGTATGAATCAAATGCGTTTTCCACTCCTCATTAATCAAAGCAC
>JAUBOH010000642.1:0-2606 GCA_036700145.1 Microcoleus occultus BM001215366 | reverse complement strand
TAGAGGTCGCTCTCAAACTGTCAACTGTCAACTGTCAACTGTCAACTGTTGAAACACTACCTGTGATGCACATCACAGAATTGTTATATTTGCTTAACAGTAATATTTCCGAAATTCTGATATTGTTAAAGCTTAACAATTAATTTCGCTCTGAGTTATCTCAAACTGAAAGCAAGCGTCTGGAAATTATTAACAAACTGAAGGTGTAGAGCTGATGGCAATTTATCTCGATACTGCAATTGTAGCGGAAGCAAAAGCAGCGAGCAAGTTCGGCTGGATTGCGGGAATTACGACTAATCCCACCCTCCTGGCAAAAAGCGATTTATCTCCCGATGTGACGCTAAAACAACTGGCACAACTGAGTCCTGGGGAAGTTTATTATCAGCTAACAGCATCTGATTTTGATGGCATGGTAGCAGAAGGAAAAGCGGCCTTTGCATTAATTGGACAGCAAACAGTCTTGAAAGTTCCCGCAACGGATCTCGGTTTCCAAGCAGTAGCGCATTTGTCGCCGGAAATTCCCTGCGCGGTGACAGCTATTTACAGCGCGTCCCAGGCCGTTGTTGCAGCAGAAGCGGGGGCAAAATATGCGATCGCCTACGTGAATCGCGCCACCAGATTGTTGGGAGATGGTTTTGCTTTAGTGCAGGATATGGCAAATGTCTTGAAGAACAGCAATACTGAGATTTTGGCAGCCAGTATTAAGTCGCCGGAAGAAGCGGTGAAGACTTTATTAGCTGGCGCGCATCATTTGACATTGCCTTTGGATGTATTGCGGGCGATCGCAATTCACGAACTTTCGCAGCAAACTGTGGATGAATTTGCCAAAAACGGGCGGGGAATTAGTTATTAGATTTGGGAATACATAAAACTTGATTGATTCTGGAGCAAGTCTCATGCGATCGCTGACTGCATCTGAGTTTGGCTACTTTGTCTACTCTTGGTAACATTTGTTGATAAATATGACTTTTATGAAGTCAAGGTTATGACTTTTATGAATTGACTTTGAGAGCTCTTTACTGAATGATATCAATCAATACTTTTACTTTTAAATATCATGACTTATGACTATTACTCGCGTCTCAGTTGACTCAGCAGGCAATCAGGGGAACAACAACTCCTTCAGTTCCTCCATCTCAGCCGACGGGCGGTTTGTGGCGTTTGATTCTGGCGCATCCAACCTCGTACCGGGGGACAGTGAATTACCCAATGCTAATCGGAGTACCGATCAGCGCGTGGGCTTCCAATTTCAACGGCAGCCACCTCAGAATTCGGAGATTTTTTACGTCCAGAACCATGAGGATTTACACTCCCTCCATTGGCAGTAGCGCTGATTCCCAACGCCAATAGTCGCAAGCCTTCGTTTTTGATATTGATTGCGGCATTCACATCTCGGTCATGCCGTTGATGACAGTGAGGGCAATCAAATGAGCGTACACAAAGAGCCATTTTCCGAATCGGTAGCAGCGTGTTTGAGCAAAGATGAGATGAAGGGAAAAACCGATCTACTTCTAGATATGTTTTGCCATCAAACTCAGCTTTGTATTTGAGCATGGTGCAAAACATTCCCCATCCAGCATCACTAATAGCTTTGGCTAATGTATGATTTTTTACTAGGTTCTTAACTGCCAGATTTTCCACCACAATAACTTGGTTTTCGTTAACTAGCTTGCGAGATAGTTTGTGGAGAAAATCTTCTCTAATCCGTGCAATGAAGCTATGAACTTTAGCGACCATGCGCCGTGCTTTGGCGCGAGTCTTACTACCCTTTACTTTTCGGGAGAGTTTTTGCTGTTTACGCTTTAAGTTCTTGGCGTGTTTCTTCAGATGCTTGGGATTGCGGGATTTTGAACCGTCCGAGGTGACAATAAAATCAATTAATCCCAAGTCAATCCCAACCGCTTTACCATCACAACTGATTTCAGGTTTAACAATACTGTCATCAATCAGCACAGAGGCGTAATACCGTTCATCAGGAGTTTTGGAAACCGTAACAGTTTTGACTTTGCCAACGGGTAAACCGCGATGAATTTTGGCTTTGACGATTCCCAGATTGCCAGGAAATTTGATAGCCACATTGCTCTCGACCTTGACATTAGCTGGATACTGCACCGACTGCCGATCGAACTTGCTTTTGAATTTAGGGTATTTTGTTCGTCCTTCAAAGAAGTTGATGAAGGCCCTATAGAGATTTAAAACGACCTGCTGGAGGGATTGTGAGTAAGTCTCCTTTAGCCATTCATACTCTTTTTTTAATTGTGGTATTCGTTTCTTTATGTCGTAAGCAGATACACCTTTACCCGTCTCGTTGTATGTCTGAGACATCAAACAGAGCGATTGATTCCACAGCCATCGAGTAGCGCCAAAATCCTTGGCTAACTGGATAACTTGCTCATCAGTTGGATAAATTCGTACCTTAACTGCTTTCAACATATTCATACTTTAGCACAAATGGTGAATTGCCCTAAGAAAATCTATCGAGGATCTCTGATAAATTTAATTAGCCTGTAAAAATGGTAAACTGGTCATTTATTAAATCACTTTTACTCAAAGGAACATAATCATGAAACTTCGCCAACAATCCCTCGCATTAATCGGCACATTTA
>JAUBOH010000641.1:0-2618 GCA_036700145.1 Microcoleus occultus BM001215366 | reverse complement strand
TCCGACAGGTTATTAGTCGGAAGATTGCTCACAGCCCGCTGAAGAGACGAAAGCCCCAGGTTGTAAGTGACAATTGCCGACAATCGGTTTCTCTCAGCCCTGGTCAAATCAGTTTCCGCCTGAATCACATCCGTCTGAGTACCCACACCAGCTTGAAACCGCAGTCTCGCCAAACGCAGGGCTTCCCTCGACTGCAAAACCCCCGCCTCAGAAGTTTCGATATTCTCAAAACTAGACTCCAAGCCAAAATAAGCTTGTTCCACTTCCCGGCGCACCTGATTGCGGAGTTGGTCAAATCGAGTTTCGGCGAGCGCAATATCAGTTTCTCGCTGTTTCACCCTGGCATTCGCCGCGCCGCCGTCAAAGATACTCCAAGTCAAATTCGCCCGGATCGAATACCCGTCGGCCCAGCCCCGAGTAGCAAAGGGGCTAGGGTCATCTGGGTCTACTCCCTGCACGTTGTAACTGCCCGCAACACTCAGTTGAGGCAAACGCCCGGCCTGGATCGATCGCCTTTGCTGCTTGCTGACATCCCTCTGCACCAACTGCTGTTCCAACTCAGGGCGATTCTTAAAAGCCTGGACGATACTCTCTTCCAGAGACAGCCTCCAGGAGCCCGCTTGCTCCACCGGGTCAGCCGCCGTCAAGTTCGCCGTCTGGCTGATATTCAAAATCTCAGCCAGACGGCGCTGGGCCACTCGCTGGTCGCGGCGGGCCACTGACAGTTGCTGCACTTCGTTAGCCACATTTGACTGAGCCTGCAACACGGCAAACCGGGTTCCCACCCCCGCCCGTTCCAAGGCTTCGGCATCCCGCAAACTTTGCTGGGCATTTCTCACCGAAGCTTGGCGGATCGCAACTTGTCCGTCGGAGTTTTGCAAGTTGTAGTAAGCCTCAGCAGTGTCGAAGCGGAGTTGCTCGGCTTGGCGTTCCACATCCAGTTCCCGAAGGCGCAACTGTTCCTCGGCCGCGCGGATGTTAGCGCGCCGCCTCCCGAACAAATCGACGTCGTAGCTCAACTCCAAAGCGCTGTCAAGACTGTTGCTGCCCAAATTGGGGGCAACAGTGGCGGCGGGCCGCCCGCTTTGGGCAGCCTCAAAGTTGGCGCTGCGCTGCCGGGCCCGGACTCCGAGTTCTCCGCCTGCTGTCACAGAACGGTTGGCGCCCATTCGAAAATTCAGGTCGGGATAAAGAGCAGCTTGCTGTTCGCGCAAAGCCGATCGACTTTGTTGCAATTGCAGGTCAGCGATTTGCAAAACTTGGCTGTTGCGGCGGGCGAGGTCGATCGCCTGCTGCAAAGTAATTGACTCAGTTTGCTCGATCCTGACATCCTCGGGCTTTGTCGGAAACAGCAGCGGATTCGGGTTAGGTTCCAGGGAACCCGGGGGCTTGGTGTCTAAAATGCCCTTCGGGGTAACAGGGGGGAAACTTTCGTTCGGAGTGCCCCGGGGAACTGGTGTTGGCAAACTCGGCACCGGAACATTGTTGAGGCGGCTCGGGGCTGGTTTCTGCTGAGCGCCTCTGGGTGCGGTTGTTGGGGACTGCGCCAAATTCTCCTGCTGCTGAGGAAAGGCGGAAGCCGGAGCAGCCTGTTGAGGCTTTGATGCTTGCTCAGGCTCAGTTGGGGGAGTTTTTGATGCGATATTCGCGAACCCTGGCTGCTGAGACTCGGCGGGATCTGATGCTGGTTCTGGGGCTGTGTTCGAGGTCGATCGAACATTCGGCCCTAATTGAAGCTGATTGAATCGGGCCAAGCTGTCCTGAGACTGAGCCGGGGGCTGTGCTGAAGCACTCTGTGCAGGGTTGCTCAAACTAATTGCAGCGCCCACTCCGACTACCATGATTTGACGAAAAACACGCATAATTTTTTAATTACTCTGCAATCCTAGAGACAATTTTAAAACAAGATTTGGCTTCAAGTTTCTAGTCTGTAGCCTGAACCCGCCAGTTACAAGTCAGAATTACCCTACTCATGTTACTTTTCAATGTTCGATCGAAATTTACAATTCAACTTCAGCAGTTGCCAGACCGATCGCCCCTGCGATTAGTTCCTCTACTCCGTTAACCGGCAAAATCCGGGTTTTCAGCTCCCTAGAGAGATGTTCTACGGTCATGTCGTCGAGAAAACGCGGTTCCCCCTGTTTTAGCATCACCGATGGCAGCAAGATGCCATCTCCCAAGTCTCGCCCCTGCAAAGCTTCCAGCAAATCTTGCCCGGTGAGCAAACCCGTGACAGTGATACTTTGTCCCCAGTAGCGGCTCGACAGTGCGACCATGTTGACGGACAAGCCGGGAATTTGGTTTAGTTGTTGTACGATCGGCTCAAAAGCTTTTTCCACAGCATTTCCCACCACCCAAACCAACTTGCGCCCAGGGTTAACTAGCATCGGTTGCAGTTTAGCCAAAGCAGTCTCAAACTGTTGGATAAATTGGCGAATCGAACCGACACCGTTACCAATTTGGGGATAATCTTCGTAATCCGCAGCCGACGGCAAATCTAAACCAGCAATTAAAAACCATTCATCAGCCAGCCAAATACAGCGCGATTTTGAATCTTCGCCTGTTGCTAAGATGCGATTTAAATCTTCTCCCCCCCTTACCAAGGGGGGGCTGGGGGG
>JAUBOH010000640.1:0-2618 GCA_036700145.1 Microcoleus occultus BM001215366 | reverse complement strand
AAGCGCTTGCCTTGCCACGACCACGCCAACCGGAGTCGATCCTTGAAAACTTCTATATTTACAGTGCCTTTGGGCATATCGCACTTTTATCGCAGTGAATGTCTCAGCTTGACATACTGTGTCACCCCTAATTGAGAATGACCAAATGATGCGATGTATCCCTAAAACAATGGAATCCCTGATTTCTCAAGGATTCCATCTATCGGAGCGACACGATTTGAACGTGCGACCCCCACTACCCCAAAGTGGTGCGCTACCAAGCTGCGCTACGCCCCGACAGCTTTAATAGCTTAGCATGGAATTCCTGAAAAAGTCAAAAAACTTTTAAAACTTTTGTGGCCTGCACCAAACCGGACGCCGCAGCCGCCGGCCAAAAACCTTCGCACCTCCGGCCAGCATTCAAAATCAACTGCACGCTGTAAGCTTCGGGATAGCCTTCTACCTGCACCCACAGCAAATCGCTTTCGGCTTCTATGGCGATTTTTTCCTCGTCCATTAACTCGATCGCCATTTGACTCATTGTGGCGGCCAACTGTCCCAACAGCCGACAAAAATCGTTCAACTCAGCCTCCGCCAGTTCGATCGCCCAACCCTCCCCGGCCACCATTCCCTTAAACTCCAAGGCGTTGGGGTTCCATCCCAAACGCCAGCCAGCACCAGTCTTAATTACACGTTCCACCATTGAGGGATTTGAGATTTGAGATTTGGGATTTGAGATTAGTAGGAATTAGTCATAAATACCTTCATTACCGGGTTTTTTACCAGTTTTAAAGGCTCTAATGCAGTATTTCGGTAAAAAACCCGGTTTCTGCATCCTTGACTATTAAGGTGTCAGCAACTTCGCATCTCCCGGCTGCGGTTCAGGTATTGTCGGTGTGTTCGATCGCTCTTTTGTTTCGCCCGCCGCCGGTGTGCGCGTCGGCCCTGAATTTCCACTAAAAACATCAACCAAAGCTTGAACCAAAGCATCCCGCTGTGTTCTATTTAAACTTTGAATAGCAGCGCGATCGCGTTCCATCGGATTTGACCGCAAAACGTCGTTTCCCGGATACACGCTTTCCACCAAATAATCGGGAGTCGCCCCCAGATAGTCAGCTAAACTCAACTTCCAATCAAAGCGGTAATTGGGCGGCCGTCCTTTGACAAATACGTGATATCGAATCAAGCGCCCGACTAAAGTATTGTTTGGATCGACTTTTCCAGTTTCCTTAGAAATGTAGTTATTTTCGATCGGCAAATCCGGCAATTTTTCATACACAAATTTCCACGCATCCTGCGCCCTGACTTGCAACGGCGCTGATTGTTGAGCAACCCGCTGCACCGACGGAGACTCAGAACTCCGCATCCGCGAAGGTTCCAAAGCCAACAAACTCAATTCGCCCGATTCCAATACCCAACTCAAAAGCGTGAAAATCGCCACAATCAAAGTAATGAACAAAAAACTCAAGCCCAGCTTTAATTTTTTCACAGTTTTGACAATTTTAATTCTAGAATAATCTCATAAACTTACTGACTAGATGTTCTAATTTGAGGACTGAGAATTTTTTCACATCGGTTGCGATAACACAAACCTGATTTTTGACCCGGGCGCGCCAGTTTAGTTTGAGAAAGTTTCGAGTTTTGAGTTAACACAAATTGCTCGCAATTCACCCCTCAAAACTCAAAACTCGCCAAGTCTAGATATCTCCGATAATTTCCGGCTGAGTCATTTCGTCCGACATCTCAAATATCGCCCGCATTACAGGTTTCATCATTTGAGTGTCGTCATTGTCAAAATCTTCATAACGGCGGCGTTTGGCGCGGTTCGCCACCTGTACCGTAATCCGATAGCGGTTGGATGCAGCACCGATCAACTCTTCCGCCCGACGGGTTAGCTGAGTTGAATCGAAGGTTGGACGCTTAACCATGAGACTACCTACTTTATGTAATGTTACATTCTAGTCTAATATGTCAATATTCATCAATTATTAACTGAGCATCATTTATGTTATGCAGGCAGCAACAGCCTATTCCTTTGGTAACTTGCATCGGGTAAATTCTCATCCCCTTAAATTGGTTGCTTTCGGCGACAGCTTGATCTACGGTTTCGGCGACAATGCGGGCGGGGGTTGGGTGGAAAGATTGCGGCGCCAGTGGATGTCACCGGAGAGTGCAGGACACGTTTTATACAATTTGGGCGTTCGGGGCGATCGCACCTATCAAGTCGCCCAGCGGCTCGAAAACGAGTTTCGCCACCGGGGCGAGCTCAGAAACCGCGTCCCGGATGCTATGATACTTTCGGTCGGTCTCAACGATTCGGCGAGAGTGCAATCGCCGACGGGGCGCAGCTACACTGATTTTGAACATTTTAAAACTGTTTTGGATAATTTGTTAAACCTGTCCCAACAACTTTGTCCGGTGATATTTGTCGGGATGGTGCCGGTGGATGAAAGTAAAATGCCTTTTCAAGATTGTTTGTATTACAGTCATGCTGACCAATATCGGTATAAAGAAGCCACAAAGTTAGCTTGTGAGTTGCGGGGAATTCCGTATTTAGATATTTTTGATAAATGGATCGATCGCGGGAGTGATTGGTGGCGATCGCGCTTGATTGCAGATGGGCTGCATCCGAATGCAGC
>JAUBOH010000639.1:0-2628 GCA_036700145.1 Microcoleus occultus BM001215366 | reverse complement strand
TATCCGATGAACCTAAAAGAAGCTTTAAAAATCGCGGATAAAATTGTCTTCGAGAAAACGGGTCAACACCTTGACGATTTACAAGCAGCGGTACTCCGGGGAACTCTAGAACGCGAGACATACAAGCACATAGCCAAAGACTTTGATTGTTCAGAAAGTAGTGTGAGGAAAGTGGGCGCAGAATTATGGGAAATACTTTCAGAAGAGTTGGGAGAAGATATTAGTAAATCAAATTTACGATCGGCAATCGAGAGGTTGCAAAACTCTAATGTTTTAAACTTTGCACACAATGTGAGCGGTAGTTTCAACATTTGTGGAGAAGGTAGACACCCGCCAGATATACCAAACTCAGATCCACCAAATCAGGAAACAGCTAACGCAAAACCAACCAAAACTCTACATCAAGATTTAAGCGAAATGCCGGAGTTGGGCAATTTCTTCGATCGCACCCCCTCTCTTAACACCCTCACAACCTGGATTCTACAACAAAACTGCCGCCTCATCACCATCACCGGTATCAGCGGAATCGGCAAAACATCCCTAGCAGTACAACTCGTACAACAAATCAAAGACGAGTTTGAATACGCAGCTTGGTACACACTAGACGAATTTCCCATCATCGATAAATTTCAATCTAACCTAACACAGCTTTTTTCCCAGTCAGAAAACCCTGATTCATCCCCAACAAACCAGAAACGCTTACCGCTGATTAAGTATTTACAAAACCATCGCTGTTTAGTAGTCTTGGATGACGTTCACAACCTTTTTTGTAGCGGCGAATTAGCAGGAAAATATAAACCAGAATACGAAGAATATCGCTCACTCTTCAAACAGATAGAAAAATTATCCCATCAAAGTTGCTTTCTGCTAGTCGGTTGGGAACCGCCGAAAGAAGTTCCTCAACTCACAAGCGAAAATACTCCCATTCGTACCTTACAACTCACTGGCTTAGACACCGCAGCCGCACGAGAAATCCTCAGAGATAAAGGATTAGCCGAAATCGATAACTGCGAAGCACTCATTCACCGCTACCAAGGCAATCCGTTATGGTTAAAAAGCGTGGCGACTTTGATTCAAGAGTTGGGAATCGGCGCGAGTGAGGTATTAATAGATGATACCATATTGTTACCCGAAGATGTAAAAGATGTTTTACAGCAGCAGTTCGATCGCACTTCCGAACTAGAAAAACAAGTCCTGTCATTGTTGGCGACTGAAAACCAGCCAGTCAACTTCGCCAAATTGCTACAACATGGACAAATATCATCATCAAATTTGCTCAACGCCTTGCAATCTCTATCGCGGCGCTGCTGGATCGAAAAAGAAGCAAGTCTTTACACTCTGTCACCTGTACTGAAGCAGTATATCAAAGGATTGTAACGGAGATGTCGCACCAATATCAATAAGGGGCTTTTTTGTGGGTGGGGGCGGGTTTACGAGATTGTCGGTTTTAGGCAATTATTGTTGGTGAACCCGCCCCTACAAATTTTTGACAGAGGGTAAGATTTCAGTTATACCCAATCCGGCTTAAATACCTGGTTTATTTGTTAGTCTGCGGAGGCAGACTTTGTTTGACAAGAAGCGGTTTCAACCGCCAAATCATAAAGAGTGGTGACTGTGCTATCATAGACTACAAAACTTATTGAGTCGAGTTATATGACCACAATAACTACAGTCACAACCGCCTCCCAACTCGCAGATTACTACATCTGGTTCGCGAATGACGTAGGCTCCTATCTCAGCAACCACAAGCTACAAAAACTATTGTACTACGCCCAAGCATGGTATCTAGCCTTTGAAGATACACCGCTGTTTGATGAAGATTTTGAAGCTTGGGTACACGGGCCGACTATCCCGGCTTTATTTTATGAATACAAAGAACAATTTGACTTTAAACCAATTCTGAAAGAAGTGGAAAAGCCAGAGTTTCCAGAAGAAGTACAAGAGTTTTTAGACGAGTTATCCGATGATTACCTCTTTCGGGATGCCTATGAGTTAGAATTGATGGTGCGACGCGAAGATCCTTGGATTAATGCTAGAGGTGAGTTGCCAAAAGATGAACCTTCTCATGCTATTATTACCAAGGAATCAATGAAAAAATTTTACAAAAGCCGTGTCATCGAAGAAGCATAAAAAAAGACAAGATACAGAGATTCGCAGTCAACCATCTTCGGCAAGGAGAGAGGTTGTCAATATCCAAATCCCCGAAGGAATTAGTTTTTCTCTCAGGTATTATCAGGATGATAAAGATAAGTTCTCCATTGGTGGTAGAGATGCTAAGTATCTAGCATCTCTATTGAGAAGGCTGCGCGATTTGTCGCAATTGAATGCTCAAGAAGTTATGAATAATCAGAGTAAAAGTCTGCGCTGTCATGGCATAGTTTGGCAAAATACTACCGAACTTAATGGCTTCGGAATTCCCAATGAATCTGTGCTAGTAAATATGCCCTACCAGTTTCAAATTTCTGCGAATGAATATGGTAGGGTGCATGGATTTTTTAGTGAAAATGTTTTTTATATTGTCTGGCTAGACCCCGACCACAATCTTTATAGTTGAAATTATAATAAATTACTCAAAGTCAGGACACGGCAGTGCCGTTTCCCTACAATTAATCGGGCTGCCGTGAAACG
>JAUBOH010000638.1:0-2631 GCA_036700145.1 Microcoleus occultus BM001215366 | reverse complement strand
GTTTTGATTTGGCGGTTGCCGCAGATTCTCAGACTCATTTAAAATCCCGATTTTATGGGAACAATTTTTGGGTTGTAACGAAGTGAAGGACGGACTAACAGAATCCACATTAAACAACTTTTTCTAGGATAACTTGATAGAATTTATGGAGGACATTGACTTTATTGCCAAAAGCACTTAAAAAAGCATCAATCCCTATTTTAGGATGATTATAATCCTGGGGGGCTGGCCAGTCATAATCATCAAACATCATCCAACCATTTTTTCTTAATAACCGCCAACATAATATCGCGTCTTCTAATACATCACTGCTAATATGAGAACCATCGATGTATATTAAATCATAACTGTTTAAAGGCAGCGATCGCAATACCTCTTGAGAATAACCCACAATTTTCCGCACCTTTTCTGGATCTCCCGTTAACGCGACATTAAAATCAAAACGAGACTCAATGGTTTGGAGGACATTGCTATCATATCCCATCGCGGTATGTTCAACACTACCCGCAAAAGTATCAACGCAAGTAATTCTCGCCGATTCATGGGTAAGGGCATTTTCTAATAACCAACAAGTCGATCGCCCTTCCCAACTACCAATTTCCAGAAAATTCAAACTGGGAGCATTAGCAAACTTCTGGGGAATCAAACTCTTCCAAAGATGGGTATGATAACTAAACCAATCAGATGTAAATTGATAGCCTTTTTCGCTAACGTGATTAACATATTCAGAGACTACAGTGTGATAATTATCTTCTGGTATGACTTCTAAATTCATAAGATTTAATTAAGATTAAACTCCAGGGACAATTAACGCTTCGCGATCAAACTTAACACAATCAGCAGCAACCAAAGCCAAATATACTTGGTCATTAAGCGATCGCTCCGATCAACTTACTCGGACGCGACGCAGCAATCGCCTTAAATTTTAGCATGGCTCTATCTAGAATGGGAGAGCGATACCCAAAAATCGCGCTAACCAGATAAATTGGCCATTGAAAGAGACTGTTGGCGAATTTGCGATAGGTGTTACCCCTCAGCTCTGGAACGAAGCATTTGCGTTCGCTAGTGGTAGTATTTGTATGGTGCGTCGCTGTGAGATTTTCAATCGAATTTGCAGATTTTGGATGGCGACGCACCCTACAGTGATTTCGGATCGAGTTTTACCCAGAATATTTGCTGTAATGCAAAGGATAGATCAACCCGCCCGCCGTGGCTATAATGGCAATTAGATACCGCGAGCAAAGTATCAAAATATGAATAAGCCTAAAACATTAACCATCGAAATTTCCGATGCAGACTGGGAGTACCTCGAAGCTGAAGCTCTCAAGCTCAATTCAAATCCCAATTCCTTAGCCAGCACCATGCTTCGGGAACGTTTAGAACAGCTAAGACAGCCAAACGATCGGCTCGAAGCTCAACAGCGAAAAGAAGAAAGAGAGAAACAACAACAGGCGAGAATTCAAGAAATTATCGCTCAAGAATTAGACTTAGCAAACGCATCTCCCCAAGATTTTATCCAAGCAATCCGAACTGCTTTTGAGAAAGGAGAATTTTACAAAGCCCAGCTAATTTCCCTAGAAGCTGTCAAGCATTATCCCGACCATGAGCGTATCAAAAATTTCGCTTACATTCTAGCACCAGCAAAAGTAACTGTCAGTCCTAGCAACCCAGAAGAACGCAAAAATCAAGTGGCTAATAGAGAGTGGATGAGGGCAAACCGCTATAACTATCGAAACCGCTGGGTAGCCGTGCGAAACGGTCAATTATTAGCCACTGGCAGTTCAATAGATGAATTAGTGGAGCAGTTAGATGATACAAAAGGTGTATTGTTGACGGTAATTTATTAATGACACAACTTCTATTTCCTGGGGGAGACACTTTTGCTACAGGGGCGATTTATTATGATTATATTCCAGTGACAGCCAATGAAACTACAAATCGAATAATTTTGCCCGTGACTGTAGAAAGTATCAAAACGCAAGCTGTAGTTGACACTGGTGCCCCTTATCCGATAATTTCACCTAGAGTTGCAAGACAGGCCGGTTTAGATTTTCTTCCTCCCCTTCAAAGAATGACTTTGTTTGTGAGAGGTATGCGATTAGAGGGAAGCGTGATTCGCCTGAACATGAAATTGGTAGCCGATAAAGGAGAAGATTTGGATGTAGATGCTACTGCTTTTATCCCGGATGTTGAGGAGTTTTGGGGCGATTTTCCCTCTTTTATCGGTCAAATTGGTTTTTTAGAAAGAATTAGGTTTGCGATCGACCCGTTGACTAATACTTTTTATTTTGGTCAGTTGTCCTAAAAACCCGGTTTATTCAAGAAACCGAGTTTTTTGCCAACTCTAAGCAGCTACTTTTGCCCTCACCTGAATGACAAAATTTGACAGCATTTTCAATCCCGTAGTCGAAGACTTTTCCGGGTGAAATTGCACGGCCATCAGATTGTCTTTAGCAATCGCCGCCGTGACGTTTTGAGTACCGTGAGTCACAGTTGCCGATCGCACTTCCAGATCGACCGGATCGACATAAAAAGAATGCACGAAATAAACCCAAGGATCGGACGGCAAATTTTGCCACAGCGGCAAATTCGGCTGACAAAATTCCAATTGATTCCATCCCATGTGGGGAA
>JAUBOH010000637.1:0-2636 GCA_036700145.1 Microcoleus occultus BM001215366 | reverse complement strand
GAGAATCTATTCATGAGGTTATTTATGTCTTAATCGATGTGGCGGTTGCTATAATTTTAGAAATCTTTGAATTCCGCATTGTCGGCTTTCAAACATGATTGGATACGGCCTCAATGTCGCCAGCGCTTCAATACTCATGCTTGCGTTGGGTTTACAGTAGAAAAACTAAAATTGTCAGAGTTAAGTATTCGGTGTTTTTTAGTTGCCGTTGGAAACAAATTTGGTAAGACGGAGGTAGCATTTTTAATAGATGGGGCTTCTTGAAAATACTGACCCATCTTTTTTTACCATAAATTGGTCTAACCCGCGTCAACTAGGGGTTTTGACTCTTGTTGTCACAAAAGTCAAGTGGAAAACCCGCTTTTTATAGGGATGAAAAAATTATCGGAATTTTTTCCGGATCGAAGTTATTGATGATGAAAGTAAAGAATAAGCATCTGTATTAAGTAGGTGCAAGTAATTACACTCAACTTTTAATCGGGGCAATCAAGCCTTCAGATGCTTATTGGGCAAGAAGCATTTTGGCAACCTAAGCATTTTTACTTTATTTACTTGCACGTACTTATGACCAAATTTTTCTGGCAGTGACCGATCGCTATAAAGAAAGCCCAAGCTTTGGTTTTCAGTTACTTCTAATCCTCAATCACTCATCATCAAAAGAGAAGCTATGGCTACTTTCAATGGTTCTTTGGGTCAAAGCACTAATTACAGCGTCATCGATGACCTGATCGCAAAATGGGCTACCGCCGCCCAGAGTCAAGGTATCAAACTGTCTGGGATAGCTGTTGATGGCGGCGAAACTGACTACCTTAGCCCTATTACGATCGGCAACCTGACTTTGGCAACGAACGAAAACCCTAAAAGCTGGTTAAGTTACGGCGCTCCCGCTGGTATTGGTGCCCCATCTGCTTATGATGGTTGGTTCACCGATGTCAAGAAAGTGCGGGCGGAAATCAACTATGACCCCAACACCAATCAATCTCAGGCGCTGAAGGTGAAATGGGCAGATAACAAAGACGTGACTAGCGCCACGATCGACCTGAGTGCATTGAGCGCCAAAGCACCTGTAGGAGTAGGCGATCAAGGTAATGAAGTTGGTTTGTTGCAAATCTTCAATAACGGAGTTTTGGTACCGGCTACCAATTTTAATATTACTCGCCTCAACGCTCCGGTAACTCCCAAACCCCTGTCTGTGTCTGCGAATGGAGTGACTTTTACAGGCGATCGTGCCGATGGCAATTTCAAATTCCAGATCCAAGCAAATTCCACTAGCGTTGCTTTTGACGAACTGCGGTTCTCTGCCAAAGCCTACGATAACCCCACCACTGCCTACAATAACACCTCTTTTAAAAGCGATAGTTCCGACTACCTAGTGCGGAGTATTCAATATGAAGGCATTGATGTGACGCCAACTCCGACGCCGACGCCGACGCCAACTCCAACACCTGCAAGTGTCTTCCAATTCCAGCAAGGAAGTTACACAGTCAATGAAGGCGGCGTGGCTACGATTAACGTTACTCGCACAGGTGGCACGGCGGCTGCATCGATTAACTACGCTACTGTTGACGGTTCGGCAAGTGCTACCGGGACAGCACCCGATTACACTCTGGCGGCGGGGGCGTTGAATTTTGCTGCGGGGCAAACGAGCGCTAGTTTCACCGTGACAACTTTGAACGACACGATATTTGAATCGCCGGAAACGGTGAATTTAGTGCTTAGCGGTGGCAATGTGGGCAGCAATCCGTCAATTTTGACGATTAATAATGTGCCAACTCCGACACCGACGCCAACTCCGACGCCCGGTCAAAACACGTTTTTCTTCAGTGCGGCTACTTACAGCGTCAACGAGGGCAACACTGCGCCGATTACGATCAATCGCAGTGGCGACCTTTCGATAGGGGCTACGATCGTGTTCCGTACTGGTGACGGTACTGCTCTAGCTACGGGTTCTACTCCTGATTACAATAGTGTGGCTCAAGCGGTCAATTTTGCACCCGGACAAGCTAGCGCACAAGTTCCGGTTCAAACTTTATTTGACAGCCTCACAGAGCCTACTGAGACGGTGAATTTGTTTTTGAGCGGTGGCAGTTTGGCGAGTCCGTCAGCGGCGGTTTTGAGTATTGTTGATACTACTGCTACGCCTCCCACTTTCTTCTCTTACGGTTCGTCTCCTGGTTCTATTGCTGATGGCGCGGCTGGAACTTTCACGATTAATCGGACTGGCAATACTGCGGTTTCGGCTTCGATCGACTATTTGATTGCTTCCCCTGGTGGCGGTCAACCTGTGAACAACGCAGACTTCTTTATTATCGGTTCATCTGGTGTGACTCCGAATGGAGGCACGGTGAACTTTAATCCCGGTCAAACTAGCGTTAGTCTGAGCGTGTTTAATGTTCCTGGTTTGACTGGTGGGGTGGTGAATTTAGGCTTTGGCGCAGGTCCGATCGGCGCTCCGGCATCGACTGCAATTACTCTGCTTTAAGGCTGTTAGTAGGGCGAGGAATCCTGGCTCTACTAATACAGCGTATTCCAGGTTTGTGAAGTGTAGGGACACGGCACTGCCGTGTCCCTACGGAGGATATATAGCGATCCTAAATCATTTGCATAATTCTTGTAGGGGCAATCCCCCCGTGGTT
>JAUBOH010000636.1:0-2652 GCA_036700145.1 Microcoleus occultus BM001215366 | reverse complement strand
AAATAAATATGTTTTAGATTTGTTGTGGCGCTGGGGCGCCCAAGCGCAACTACAAACATCGATTTGGTTTCATAAGTAAGTAGGGTTTGCTGAATAAGCGATCGCTTTCCCAAGAGCGATAGATATATTCAAGCTGGATTTAAAATAAGCTTTTCTTACATTAATCTTTTCCCAAGATAAGTGGAGACTATCTTGAATCCAAAAACAGGTGTTGTTTTGTCCGAGCGACATAAAAAGACACAAAAAACCAGGCGCAACCAGGTAGAAAGGTTCATTACTAAAAAAGTGATAGCAATAGCTGTTTGTGAAGTATTATCAAGTTTTGCCACGATCCGATTTAGGCCAAATCTTCGTTTCCGCAAGCCCCGAATTTGCCCTCAATCCCATTTCTAATTCTCTCATCTTCCCAGACTTGCTTCTTTTTTTCTTTACTGACAGTTGCGGGAGGCCTTCCTAAAGGCGGTCCACGCTCGCCTAATTGCTTTTTCTTTACACCATGCTCGGTTTTCTCTTGTACGATAAATACGATCCTCTTCGAGGGCTTCGCTAACGGCATGAACTGACTCACCGATAGTATCCTGTGTAACTTTTAAACGCTTCTATTTAGGCTTTTAAGTCTCCTGATTCGTTAAAGTTGTCTCAGCTCATCCGGTCTAAAAATACATATCCTTCAAAACAACTTGCTGATAGTTTGGCTCCAAACTAAACGCTTTTTCCGGCTTTTCCTCTGACTATGGCACGGATATGGGGTTGACTTAGACTTACTATTCTATCCGATATACTCTGTTTATTGTTATCAAATAACCACTGCTGTTGGCGATCGACTTCTGTGAGGACTAGCCTGGTTTTATATTGCTTTTTATTCAAACTTTCGCTTAGTAGCACCCAACTCGATTAGCTATTCAATATGAGCCAAGTTTCTTTTGATATATTGGAGTTGTTTTTTAATTGCCTGTCTTTTTTTGTTTCGAGATGGTCTTCTTTGTTTTGCTATTAATAAGTAATCAATTCTTGCGAGCTCGCGGTAGGTTCTTGGTTTTTTCGGGATTTTACCTTTGACAGGTTTATAGAGGATATCTATGATTTTTTCGGTGTGAACTCGGGCTCCGTTTAATAGTCCTAAGTCGGTCGGATAACTAATGTCGGCTGGGGCCGAGGGAGCATTTCTGATTAATTTTCCTTGATTTTTTAACTCATTTGAGGCGGCCGAATCCTTTTTTTTTTTCGGGCTTGGGGTAGTTTCCCGGATTTTCTTTACCATTCTTTCATTGACTTTATTCACTAACTCGGCACTGATTCGTTGCCGAAAGTGGACGGCGGGGTGATAGGTCAAATGGCAGTTCATTACTGTAGGTGGATTGACCGACAAAGTATTGCATATAGGGGTTTTCGCGGATTTCTTCTACTGTTTCTCGCGCTCGCTAATTCCCAGTTTTTCTTTGATAATTAATGCCCCCAATGCCATCCTAAATGATTTGGCTCTTAAACCCATTTCGGTGGGAAAATTTGCCGAATATGCTGATTCAAATTCCGACCAAGGAATTAGTTGCGCCATTTTGACCCAACGGTTATCTTCTGCCAACCGGCATCCCTTCGGGAGTTCAAAGTCGAAGGGTGAGCTGGGAACAAACTCAGCTTTTCGGTACATGACTGCCAATGGTGATGCACGGCTTTTGAGTCATTATACCTGTTTTTCTTGCACCCTTACTACCTTTTTTGCTCGGAAATTCCATACAGTGTTTACTTGAACCACTGATTCAGCAAGCCCTAAGTAGTCAAAAAGCAAACTATATCTAAATTTACTAAAAAAAATGGCTAAACTTAACCAAGGTAATTCCCAAACTTTTGCCCTGCAAGGATTTTCGGTATTCTTTTGAGATAATTTAGCACACTAAGTACGGAAGACCCGGTTTCATCATAGTAGTAGTCTAAAAATACCAGATAATATTCTACTGATTTTTCAACCACCTTATAGTCCAGAATAGAATCCAATTGAGAGAATATGGGGACACATAAAACAAGAACTGAGTTGGACAATATATGAAAGTTTAGATAGGCTTAAAGAAAAAGTCAGCATCTGGTTTCTACCTTTATTGCTAAGTTAGAGTTAGACCCACATTTGATTTTAAATCACCCGAACTTTCCTTCACTCCTGTCTTATTGGTACTTTGGCTGCTTAAAAACTGTCCGAATTATTGTACTGAGAGAGGTAATAATTACTTGATTGCCGTCAAAAAGAATCAGCCTACCTTATATAGCTCCCTAGAAGCAAGAGCAAAAACTACCATTCTGCTTAGCCAAAACATAACCGAAGATACCAGTCATGGCCGACATATTACTCGGAAGGTCTCGGTTTTTGAAGTCCCAGATAGCATCAAATCTCTGTGGGCAAATAGTCAGAGATTCATACTGGTTGAAAGAAGTGGAACTAGAGGGACAAAATCTTACCAAGAGAGGGCATATTATCTAAGTAGCTGTCCAAAATATGCCGAAATATTTGGTGATAAAATCCGAGGGCATTGGCGGATTGAAAATCAATTACATTGGGTAAAAGATGTGATATTTCAAGAATATAAATCCCCATTATAGCAGTTCTCAATAAAGTGAGGTATGCCCTATGCCCACGGCGGCCTATGCCCACGGCGGCCTATG
>JAUBOH010000635.1:0-2672 GCA_036700145.1 Microcoleus occultus BM001215366 | reverse complement strand
TGCCGGTCGATGCGGTTAACCTCAGCGTGTGGCTCAATTTAGGCTCAGCCGTCGAACCAGACGAAATCAACGGTATGGCTCACTTTTTAGAACACATGATTTTTAAAGGGACTCCCAGCATTCCCAGCGGAGAATTTGAGCGGGCGATCGAACAGCGCGGCGCTGTCACCAATGCTGCTACCAGCCAAGATTACACCAACTACTACATCACCACAGCCCCCAAGGATTTTGCCGAACTAGCACCGCTGCAAGTCGATGTCTTGCTGAATGCGAGCATTCCCGACGACGCCTTCGATCGCGAACGGTTGGTAGTCTTAGAAGAAATTAGGCGATCGTCCGACAATCCCCGCCGCCGCACCTATCAGCGATCGATGGAATTAGCCTTTGAAGTCCTGCCCTACAAGCGACCGGTACTCGGCCCGACTTCGGTAATCGAGCAGCTTACCGCCCAACAAATGCGGGATTTCCACAGCAGCAGATATCAGCCAGGGGCGATGACAGCCGTAGCTGTAGGCAATTTGCCGGTCGATCGACTAATTGAAATTGTGGCAGACAGTTTCGCCGCAAAAAGCACAACACAAAACGGCAACATAAATGTGCCTGCTGTTGGCAACTTTCACCCAGAATTCCCAAGCCCAAGCTACGGCCAAGAATCGCCATTTACAGAAACAGTCCGCCACGAATTTGTAGACTCTGCCCTCCAGCAAGCCCGGCTGATAATGATGTGGCGAGTGCCAGGTTTCCTGGAAATGTCCGAAACTTATGCCCTCGATGTTTTGGCGACAATATTGGGTCACGGCCGCACAACTCGCTTGGTTCAGGATTTGCGCGAAGATCGAGGGCTAGTCTCGTCAATTTCGGTCAGCAACATGACTTTTGGACTCGGTGGCGTATTCTCGATTTCCGCTCAACTAGCGACAGAAAACTTGCCATCCGTGGAAGCAGCCATCGTTGGACATATCCGTACTCTCCAAACCGAATTGGTGACAGATGCCGAAATTTCCCGCATCCGCACCCAAGTAGCAAATCGGTTTGTATTTGGTAACGAAACTCCGAGCGATCGGGCAAGTTTGTACGGTTACTATCAGTCGATGGTAGGAGATATCGCTCCTGCACTCAACTATGCCGCCTGCATCCAAGCTTTGACAGCCCAGGATCTCCGAGAAGCCTCCGTCAAATATCTGTCTCCCGACGCGATCGGTGTTGTGGTAATTCGCCCGACTGCTGAGTGAACCCAAGTCGGACTCGTTTGCTGAAATCTCGATCGACCTTAAGCTTGAAAGTTTTGTATCGAATCATGAATACAAAACCTTTCCGGTACGGTCGATCGGCAAAATTAACGTAATTTTATGAGACGATAAACTGGGAATTATTGGCGATCGAGCAATTTAGTCTAGGGAAACCGGATTTATCGGCGATCGTAATTCTAAAATCTAAAACCTAAAATCTAAAATCTAAAATCGATTGACGTGGGTAGGCCAACATGAAATTACAAAACTTTCTCAACTCAAAAATTAGGTACGATGCTAAGGCGATCGCGGCTGACGGCGAACTGGGCCGCCAAATTCAAAGCCGCCTCATTGACCTGGGTTTACTGAAACCTCCCGTAGACGGCGTATTTGGCCCCCTATCTACAGCAGCACTTCATCGGTTTCAAACCCTGATGAAGTGTGGCGAACCGGGTTTTTTGGGAGCAATCACAGCCAAAAAGCTGATCGAAGCCAAACCGGGGGACATTCCCACACCTCCCCTGATACTGAAAACGCTTAGAGACACCATTTTTAAATCAAAACCGCTGGCGTCTTCTCAACTTCAGGACTCCGAAAAACAATTAATACCAGCGGGAAAAGAGTTTGAACTGCTTGCTTTTGCTCCGATTCGCGGTCATGTGAGAGTTGCTCTCCGCAACGAGTCTTTCAAAGGTTCAGGGATTTGGTATGTTTTCGGAGCACACGCTCAAATTAGTCAAGACGGCGTTTTGCTTTATCCCAAACCGAATCCGCCTACTGTCAGACTTGGCATTCCTTATCGATCGCAAATGGATAACTTGTACAATCCTACAGGTGCTTGCAATGTAACTTCTTTAGCGATGTGTCTGGACTTTTTGAGAATTCCTCGGCGCAAAAAAAACGGGCAATATGAAGACGAACTCTACGAATATGCGATCGCCAAAGGTTACAGTCGCTGGGACCCATACGATTTAGCAAAGATTGTGAAAGATTACGGCGCTCAAGATTTCTATACAGAGAATGCAACTATTGATGAAGTTCAAGATTGGCTAGCCAGCGGAAATCCCGCCGTAATCCACGGATACTTCACCTCTTTCGGTCACATTATTGTTGCCGCAGGCTACGACAGCGAAGGATTCTTCGTTCACGATCCCTATGGCGAGTGGTTCCCAACCGGTTACGACACAACTGTCAGCGGTGCTTACTTGCACTATTCCTATCGCTTAATCCGCAGCGTCTGTATGGCTGACGGGAATTTTTGGGTTCATTTTATCTCTAAGTAATTGGGCATTGGGAATTGGGCATTGGGCATTGGGAATTGGGCATTGGTAATCGGGAATTGGTGATTGTTAATCGAATTCTCGATCCCCCTAAATCCCCACCCCCCCTAGCCCCCCCAAGGGGGAAGGGGGACTTTGAATGCTCTTGTCCCCCCCTTGGTAA
>JAUBOH010000634.1:0-2681 GCA_036700145.1 Microcoleus occultus BM001215366 | reverse complement strand
TCGCCCTCGACAATCTCTCAACCAAATCGAACTTTTCACAGCGACGCACCATACCTTCGAGTGGGTTGCGATAAGTTACATTTAAGTTACTTGCACTTATATCTAAAATTCTTATGCTCGGTAATTTTCAACAAAGCAACCTGCGGATTGAGCTTGAAGCTTCGGAAACTGCGATTCGGGACAGCTTGTTACGTCCCAGTCAATTGCAGCAATGGCTGTGGCCGCAGCAGTTATCTAGCGGTTTGCCAGAAGAATTTGCTTCAGGTTTGACATTTACAAGTTGGCTGGGCCCGGTGGCTGTTGGGCACCACGTTGATATTGCTGAGTCGAATTGTCTGCGGCTGTTATTGAGTCAAGGAATTGACGGGTTTCACGAGTGGTATTGGGGCGACGGTTGGGTGCAGTCTCGGTTGGAGGGAGTGTCGCTACTACCGCTGAATTTGGGACAAACGGCTAGTTTGTTGCGGCTGCGGGAGTTTTTGGCGGGGAAGGGAAAGGCGAAGTAGATCAAAATCATCTCAGAGGTTATCAAATGGAGTGGCCCGACTGTTTCCCACCTGATTGCCCGCCAAACGACGCTAAAGGGCCGTGCGATCGAGTTTACCGCTTAATTCAACAAGATTCTGCAACGGCTGATGATTTTTTGACAGTCCGCCAACTTTATCCAAATCGGCAATTTCCTGACAGCGAAAAAGAATGCCGTTCCTGTGCTCTCTCTGTTTTTACTTCAAGAGATGATGTCACGGTTAACCGCAGAACTGGTCGGTTTAAAAATATGAAAGTTGCTGTGGCCAATTTGACTCCCGATTCAGGACGAATCAAGCACACTCCCTCACCGGGTACTAAGAATTCTCACCACAGTTGGTGGGTTCCAGTTAACGTTGAAGCCTTGACTTTATTTGAAGCTGTTGATGTCACTGAGTGAGGTATAGTTATGAGCCTGCTTCCAGAGTCTACTCAACTAGGTAAATTGGAAATTATCGAGGTGTACGAGTATTACGATGTACCGTGCCTATTTGCTTGCCGAAATGCGTCTGAACAGATATTTCTTGCGGTTTGGGCAAGCCAAACAAAAGAAATGGGAAAATGGCTTTATGTTCCCATGTCTATAGGTCGGTTTAAACGGATTCGGTCTGGAAGTATTGATATACGAGATGCTTTTTTGACCGCTGAGGATGGTTTTGTTTATGAAGTTATCATCCCCTGCGACGATAGTTTTGATAGGGTAATAGCCGTTTCTTGCCAAGAACTAAATGATGAATGGCTACCTGTGGCTGGTGAGTTGCTTGATTTTGATAGCGAACCTCTGCCTGCATTGTTGTTGCAAAAGCAAGAGGCCAGAAACCCGGTTTCTTGATTAATTTTTCGCTGCAAAACCCAGGATTATTTAGAGAAACCGGATTGATGAGTGTAAGTTTTATTTCAGGTTATCGCTACTGTGCTGATAACTTTTTTATTTGGTTAAGAGCATCTTGGTAATCACTTCTGCTTCTTGTTTGTTCATTGCAGTTAGTGGCTTTGTCTATTTGTTTATTACAGAAGTAAGTGGCTCGGTTTGTTTTTTTATTGTAGAAGTAAGCGGCTTTTTGATAATCGGAGATCGCCTCTGCTTTTTTCCCTTGGGCAGACTTGGCTAAGCCCCGCTTTTTGTAGGCCTCAGCATAGTCGGGTTCAAGGTCTATCACCTTAGTATAATCGGAGATCGCCTGTTCTTTTTTCCCAAGGTCATACTTGGCATTACCCCGACTGTAGTAGGCATCAGCATATGTGGCACTAATGTCGATCGCCTTAGTATAATCGGCGATCGCCTCTGCTTTTTTCCCTAGAGCAGACTTGACATTACCCCGACGGACGTAAACAGGAGTATATTTGGGCAAAATGTCGATCGCCTTATTAAAATCTGCGATCGCCTCTGCTTTTTTCCCTAGGTTCTCCTTGGCTATACCCCGATAGAAGTAGACATCAGCTTGGTTGGGATCAAGGTCGATCCCCTTAGTATAATCGGAGATCGCCTCTGCTTTTTTCCCTAGGGTAAACTTGGCATGACCCCGACCGAAGTAGGCATCAGCATTCTTTGGATTCAACTCGATCGCCTTAGAATAATCAGCGATCGCCTTCGTCTCTTCCCCCAGGATAGAGTATAACGACCCGCGATTGTGGTAGGCATCAGCATGGTTGGGATTCAGCTCGATCGCCTTAGAATAATCATTAAAAGCCTTGGTTGTTTCCCATTTATCATAGTAGGTATTACCCCGCTTGTAGTAAGCCTCAGCATTCTTTGGATTCAACTCTTCGCTCTCCGCCCCACTAGCTTTAGTTGAGGTATTCGGAGCAGAAGCTGTTGTCGAACAGGCGGCTATCCCAAACAGGGTCAAAACGACAGCCATAACTTGCGGAATCAATCCAAGCGGTTTTGTATTCATTGCCTAATATTGCAGTTATTGAGTTTTAATTAAGCTGCTTCCCCGACGGTTTAAAAAAGTACCCACTCCCTACAATCAGTTTATTAAGTCAAAGTGGATTTGGCAAGACATAGTTAGCACAAAACGAACTTCTACCTGGTAAGCTCCGAATGCTCTTCCCCGATGTTTTGGGGGGCTAAGGGAGAACAAAACCCAGCTCCACGATCGCATCAGCTCGATTTTTGACCAAACCGATTAATCGCATATTTCCTAATCACA
>JAUBOH010000633.1:0-2683 GCA_036700145.1 Microcoleus occultus BM001215366 | reverse complement strand
AAGGGATGAACAGACGCCGGGATGCGGAAGCAGATTTAATCGAGGAAAGTGCTTAGATATCCTGTCTTCTGTTATTATAAAAGCGATCGCACCTCGGTTAAGGAAGGAGCGACCACTCCTCAATTTAAGTCAGGGCGATCGCTCTTGATGTAAGGTGATGGTAAACTGAATTGCAAGTATCTTATATGATTAGTTAATGAGTGGCATTAACCGCGAACTAACACCAGACCCAAGAAGCAGTTTATTTGACAAACATCTTCCCGAAACGCCACAGGTACAAAGACTGCTGAGAAAAGAAGGAAAAGCTCATGTATTTAATGACAGAGCCACAATGGATTTAGTGATACAAGCTATTATAGATAGAGGAGAGCTGACAGGGATTGAGGATGAAATCGATGACTACGATCGCTACGGGCTATACTTTGATTATCCTATAGGTTATCAAATTAGAGCCGACGGCAGTCGCATTCCGCTGTATTACGCAGAAATTAAAATCATCAAAGGAACAGACAATTACCATGTTATCCCCCGCACAAAACCTCGTCGAACAAATCAATGATTGGGAATTTATCGAGTTGTGGGTAGATCCGATTGTTTTCCCGCCTCGAATTCTGATGTTAGTGGGTGGCAAAAATAGTAAGTGTTGTATTTACGAGCCATCGGCTAATTATAAACCGCTGTTTTTAAGTTCAAGTTACGATGAGGCTCACTCGTGGCTAGTGGAAGATGAATATGAGCGAGTTGACGGTAGGCTTTTAGCCTCGGAAATAGTTTGAATCAATAAAATGAGGGCGATCGCACCTCGGTTCAGGAAGGGCGATCGCACTGAAAAATGAGGTAAAATGAAGGGCGTTAACCAAGCACCCTAAAAATCAAACTCACTTATTAGATAAATCCGCATTTGTTTGCTAAGGGAGACCATTACAAGGTAAAGCAGGAGTTGAACCGCCGTTACTGCTAAGTGCACTAACATCGGCTTGAAGTTTTGCCTGTTCACATAAAGCACGTGGACAGCGATCTGCATGTGCTTGGAGAATATTGGAACCCGTGCATTTGGCATTTCGCACTCTGATAACTGATGTGCCCTGATTTGGACAAGGTGCCCAAAGTCCTGATGTATAGAAACAAAAAGCCTGCCCGGTATCGGGATTTCTGTATATTTGTGGTGCATCTACTTGTCCCCAAGGGCTACGCTGTTGTCCCCCATAACCCTGCGCTAAGATTGTTAAGTTATTATCTGTAAAGTTTTGATGAGTGACTGTAGTGGTTTGCACTAGGTTAGCATTAGCCATTTGAGTACCTTTAAGGATAGCCCCACTGAGAGTAACAAGAGCTGCGATCGCTAAAATTCCTAGTTTTTTGTTCATTGCTTTAGTAACCAAATGATGTGTGCAGAAATAATTTAAGCTTGTAACAACATAAGGACGATCGCGCTTCAGAAAAAGAAAGAGCGATTACCCGCAGCGACGTTAAGCAGAAAATTCGCTGACTTTTAAAATGAAGTGACACCCTGATTTCTTGTACGAGAAGGAGGAGGTTCATCCTCTGCGTCTTCGATTCGTTTTACGATCTTTCCTGCTGACTCGCACTTATCCTTTACTGCTCCTAGAGCAAAGATAGCCTTACTTTGGTCATCTTGATAGGAGATTGCCTCCAATACACCTTTTAGGCAACCACTTACTGTCTGAGTCTCTGCTTTGGCTCGCTTAAGTTCGCCTTGTGTTTGATTAATTTCTCCTTCGCGAGCACCAGAAGTGTCGCGAAGTTCTTTAATCTCTTTATCTTTATTATCGATCTCTTTATCTTTTTCCTCGCTCTGTTTTTTAAACTCGTCTCGATCCTTTTGAGCTTGTTGTAACTGAGTTTGAGTGCTAACTAGCTGATTATTCACATTCGAGTAGGCCAAAAACCCACCGATTCCAATGATGACAACAATACCGACCCCCAGACTAACGATAGCAATAGTATTATTACTGCTACTCATAAGGCTCCCTCCTACAGGAACTTTTTTTATTTGTTATAGCTATACAATTGACTGTTAAAACTACAGTTCTGCTTGTAAATATAGAATATTTTAGTGTCAATATTCAAGTTATGTCTAGTCATAAAAAGTCAGGAAATGTAATGAGTTTTACAAAGCCTTATCCCATTAAATGTCAGATTTAATCATTTATGCTATAAAATGTCAGAAAAAGTATGATACAATAACTAAAATTCCCACAAGCCGACCAATGGACGTTCAAGAAGTCTTGAGATTTGCCGACGAAATGGTTTTCACCAAAACAGGAGAACACTTGGACGATCTGCAAAAAGCTATCCTGCTTGGTGTATGGAAAGGTCAAAAACACTCTACAATCGCAGAAGAATCCCATCGGACTGAAGGTCATGTTAGGAATGTAGCCTCTGAGTTATGGCAAATCCTTTCAGAGGTATTTGATGAAGAGATTAATAAATCAAATTTAAAAACTGCTATGGAGAGGTGGCAAGTCTCGATCGTTTCCTCAAAAATTGCCAAAGATTTTGTAGGAATTTGTAACGTTAATGTTACTACAGATAACCAATCTCCAGAAATTCCAGAAAAGCGATCGCCCTCAACCCCCACCTCAGACACCTCCAAACCCCAAACCAGACTAGACTTAGCAGACGCACCTCATATTTCATCATTGTCCGATTCGCCTGATGG
>JAUBOH010000632.1:0-2694 GCA_036700145.1 Microcoleus occultus BM001215366 | reverse complement strand
GGCAGTGCCGTATCCCTACGCAAAATAACATTGTAGGGACACGGCACTGCCGTCTCCTCTATATCATTCCGGTGCAACCGGAATTGATATCATTTGGCCTAGGGAAACGGTACTGCCGTGTCCGACCTATCATTACGACACAGCTTTCTACCAACTGAAAATCAGTGGCAATCCGGGTCGCAAATCTATTTGCTGCCCCTGTACTTCTCCATCAAACCCAAGCTGGATGCAATAATTTGTTCCAATACTTAGCTTGATTTGTTTGGTATCAAGTACAGCTTGCAATTCTGGCGATCGACTATTTGCCGCAGGACTAACTAACTCGACACGAGTGATTTCGCGCCAACCAATAGGATGCTCTAGAGGCTGCGCCTTTTCGGCAGGGAATCGATCGGGACGTTTGCCAAATGGGATCTGGAACAGCATTGGCTCAGTTAACACATCACTATTTGTTGCCACTGCAATACTGATTGTTTGAGGCAAATAAGGTGGATGATAGTCCCAACTGGGAAATGCAATGGTATCGCCAGAAACACTGGTAGGACGCAGACAAATCCCAAAGGGACAGGCATCATTCTGCCGATTTGTCGATCGCTCCCAAAGACGAGTGCGATGAATTTGTGGGGATTTCGCCTCTTCTGGATCGTGAACCCACAAGAATTCCAGCATGGCGTTGTGGAAAAAGAAACTGCGATTGGCAGTGCCTTGTCCAGTATGTGTTCTAGACGCTCCCTCGGTTAAACCGCATGATATGAGGCGATCGGCTTCACTAGCGCCTATGTCAGTAAAGATAAAGAGATGGTCAAATTCAAATGCCATAGCTTTAAAAGGATTTAAGGATTAAATCGACGCAACTTTACAGGTGTCCTTATAAAGCTGTACCTCGCTCTGATATGCCAGCTTTTGTACTTCGAGAATGGCGGCTGCATCTTCAGGTGAAACCTGTGTGATGTTTTTCATAATCGTGTATCACCACAAACCATAACTCTTAGCAGACTCCAACGAAATGTCTGGGAGATTACGAAGCATATCATCCCATGTATTCTGTCGCTGCAATGCTTCTATAACGATTTGAAGCGGCTCTGAAAATATGGCTAGAAAATCTGCCTCTTCAGAAAACTGAATCTTAAACGCTAACTGTTCTTGAGGTGGAGTGAATTGAGCGTTGACTGCTTCTTTATTACCTCTGGCATCAACCCGATACCAACCAACTTCAGGCAAATGGATGGCATTGAAACCGTGCAAGCAGTAAGGCGCACCCTTGTCGTCAATACTCAACCGCTGGTAACAAAAACCTGCTGGAATTTCATTTGCTCTTAGTAACGCTGCTAACAAGTGACTTTTCGCATAACAATAACCTGTTTTGTGCTGAAGAACGTCTGAAGCTCGACAGGTAACAGGACTCATTTGATAGTCATAACTGTGACGAATTTCATCTCTCACCCACTCAAAACACGCTTTTGCGATCGCACTTGGTGTCTCATGTCCCGATGCGATTTGTTTAGCACATTCCATAATTTCGGGATGCTGCCAATCAATAACTTCACTCACTTTCAAGTATTCTTCCATTTCCATGACTATTACTCTATTAACAGGATTTAGCGTGAACAACTTCGTTTAATGCTTCATCAATCACTGCATCGCTGACACCTCGACGCTTCAAACTTGCGACTAAGGCTGTCACTGTCTCGCTCTCAAATCGTTCTAAATCTACGCGCAAACCTTGACCGATATAAGCACGAATTAATGGCTGATAACCCGAAAAACCCAACAATGGTGCAACTTTTTTTAGGTCTTCCACAACATCTTCGGGCATACGGATAGTCACGCTAGTCATTGGACGGTTGCGGTCTAATCGCTGCTTTAATGCTTCAATCTTCATACTCTGCCCTCTCCTGACGAGTTGCTTTACGTGCTGAAATAATCCGAATGACATTCTCTTCACGCTCAATGTGAACCACATACAGTAGATTCCACCGACTATCTAACCAAATCACAGTATAGGAAAAGGGATGAAAAGAATTCGACCTTCATATTCATCAGGCTGACTGCAACAAATAAATAGTTCTAAATCATCAATGATCTTACCAATGGGTGCTGTTCCAATAACCTCAATAACTCCAAGCATAGGTAGTCCTTGATTGACTCGCTCGTAGGCATACATTGTAATAGTGGCCACATCATGGGTAAGTAAGATGCGTCCTTCATTAGCTGCCCATTCTAAAATATCTGGATCGTCAGTGTGAATCAGTCCTACATCTTGGACACGAACAATATCCAATTCAGGCAAACGTCTCACTAACCCACGCAATATAGATCCATTAAAATTTTCATCAGTTAGAAGGCGCACTTGGTATCGACTCCCCTTTTGACTGATAACGAGCAAGCAAACGTTGTCTCAGATCGACTAAGTTGTGTTTTTGAGAAAGTTGTTGTCTCAGTTGCTGAGATTGTTGGTTGCGCTGTTCCAAATAACTGTCAATTTCCTGACGATGGTTTAGATAATAAGCAATGGTACTGTATATGTCTTCTAAGCGAACAACTGAATACTGAATAGCGATTTCTTCGGGAGTGGAGCCATTATGATATGAAGCAAGTATGCTATCTAGGGTGACTCGACTCGAACCTATACGGATACCTCCCGCTTCATCCCAACGGAAAGGAGGAGAGGTTGCTTGGAATTTTGCTGGGGCG
>JAUBOH010000631.1:0-2702 GCA_036700145.1 Microcoleus occultus BM001215366 | reverse complement strand
CGGAGAGAAACTGCTCGTTGAGTTGGGCTTGCTTGCGATCGTGAATATCGGTATTGGTGCCAATCCACTCGACAATCTCACCCTCTCGGCCGCGAATTGGCACGGCGCGGGACAAATGCCAGCGTTCCATTTGGTCGGAGGCCCGCAGCAGGCGGAATTCCGCTTGATAAACTTCTCCGGTGACTTGACATTCTTGCCAGCAGGCAAAACATTCTGCTAAATCCAAGGGCGGCACCACGGACTCCCAATTGTTTTGAGCGGCTTCCTGGTAAGACATTCCCAGATATTCCGACCATTTTTGATTGGTAAAGCGCATTTCCCCGGCTGCGTCTACATTCCACATCAGGTGGGGCAGCGACTCAGCTAGAAAGCGGAAGCGGCGATCGCTTTCTGCTAAGCTTTCTTCGGCTTGGAAGCGATCGTCAATATCAATGCCGATCCCCACCCATTGCACCACCTGTCCCCCCTTGTCTTTGATGGGAACAACTCGCGCTAGATGCCAGCGGTATGTGCCGTCAAACCGGAGCACCCGACACTCGAATTCGTAGGATTCCCCTGCTTGCATCGCCTGGTTCCGGGTGGCGACAATTGTTGGCAAATCCAGAGGATGAAATATTTCTAACATCGGCGCAGCCAGCGGGAATTTTGGCCTGATACCCGTGTAGCTTTGCCAGTGCTGGTTGCAAAACTCTAACCTGCCATCGGCGGTTTTGCTCCACATTAATTGGGGGACGGCATCGGTAAGGGTGCGGTAGCGATTTTCGCTTTGTCGCAGTGCTTCTTCTATTTGCCGACGCTCGGTTTTATCCTGCATGATTTTCAGGAAGCCTTGCAATTCGCCTGCTTCGCACAGGGGCATCACCAACCCACTGCCCCAAAAGCGGCTGCCGTCTTTGCGGAGGTGCCAGCGCTCGTTTTCTCCTCTTCCCTCCGTCAGGGCGAGGTGCATTTCTAGTTCGGGCTTTCTGGCTGCTGAGTCTTCTGGGGTGAAGATGATTCGTCCGTGCTGGCCGACGATTTCAGCTTCGGCGTAGCCCAGCAATCTCTCGGCGCCTGCGTTCCAACTGGTAAGGTGTCCGCCGGTGTCGAGGGTGATGATGGCGTAGTCTTTGGCGCTGTCGAGAATCAATTGCAGGCGGGTTTCGCGATCGCGCAGGGCTGCTTCTGCTTGTTTGCGCTGGGTAATTTCGGTGGTGAAGCCGACAACTTTGATGGCTTCGCCTTGCTGGTTGCGGATCGTGCAGCCGCGTTCCCAAACATCGATCCAGCGCCCGTCTTCGTGGCGGACTCGGTACTCGCCTTCGTAGCGATCGGCATTTAAGATTGATTTTGCCTCGGCTGCGATGCGGGCTAAATCGACGGGATGGATGCGTTCTTTCCACCATTCTGATGTTGTCGGTGCATCCTCTGCGCGGACACCGATCAGGGAGGAGAGTCCTTCGGAACGGTAAACTGAGTTCGATGCCAAATCCCACTCAAACAGGATGCCGTCGATCGCCCTTGTCGCTAATTGAAAGCGGTTGTTGCTTTCTTGCAAAGCTAATTCGGCTGTTTTGCGATCGCTGATATCTGTCAGGGAACCCACGGCGCGCACGGGATTGCCTGACTCGTCCCAAATTGCTCGCCCTCTGGCACAAACCCATTTGTAGCGCCCGTCCCGACAGTGGATGCGGTACTCGCAGCAGTAATGCGAGGTTTTGGAGTGCAAGTGCTGCTGCCAATTGCTTTGCACTCTTTCCAAATCCTCGGGATGTATCCAGCTTAAATATTGGCTGAAGTGGTAGAATTGTTCGCGATCGCGTTCCAAAATCTCTAAACAGCGATCGCTCACTACAAAGTAATTTGTTTCCAGGTTGTGATCCCAAATGCCGTCGCTGTTGCCGGCACAGGCAAGTTGCCAGCGTTCTTCGCTTTCTCTGAGCGCTTCTTTGGTGCGATCGGCGCGATCGATTTGTAGGGCGGCAACGGCAAAATCTGCCAGCGCGATCGCGATCCGCAAGTCTTCGCTATCGAATTGGCGATCGCGATCGTGGGAGACGATCCAGATTGCTCCCAGCCGTCGATTTTCTGCCAGCAGCGGCACGACTAATGCTTCGGCGATCGGCAATTCTGGTTTTGGCAAGCCGGTAAAGGATTGTTCTGGAGCGAAGTACAACTGGGGAGTTTGGAGGTCTCGATCTGCTCTTGACCAACGCAGTCTGCGGGGTATGTTTGTTTGTTCTGCGGCTTCCCACGCGCCCGCCAAGGCTTCCCACCGATATATTTGTTCGGATGTTTCATTTTCTTCTAGCAAGCAGACTCCGACGCTGCCGGCGCTGCACAATTCTTGAGCGATCGCCACCAGTGTTTTGAGCAGCGTGCGGGGCGAGGTTGCCAGTTGTCGGGCCAGAATTTGCAGCGCCCGGTTTTCTGCTTGGAGATCGGGCGATCGAGGGATGCGGTGCGACAGTTCCTCGGCGATCGGAATGTCGGTTAAATTAGTTTGCGGGGTTTGCCAAGGTTCCATCTATTAGTCGTCTCTACGTCTTTCGGTCTGAGCTGGCGATCGATCGGCGCGCACTTTAAAGCATCTGCTATATGATATTATCTACCGACAGACAGAATCCGCTATCTATCTTGAGAATTATTTTTTAGTTTTCCGGCTAGGGCGTGTTTTCTCTCCCCAGAATTGCCTTAAATTGTAGGTTGGGTTGAGGAACGAA
>JAUBOH010000630.1:0-2709 GCA_036700145.1 Microcoleus occultus BM001215366 | reverse complement strand
CGTTAGAAAATGTTATGTAATGTTATCTAAAAAGTTATAAAAAATAAGTTATAATAACTAAAAATTACCCCAAACGCGATCTATGGAGCTTAAGGAAGTCTTAAGATTTGCCGATGACAAAGTTTTTTCCAAAACAGGGAAGCACTTAGACGACCTGCAAGAAGCTATTTTAAAAGAAACCCTCCAAGGTCGAAAATACGCAACAAAAGTAGCCCAAGACCGTGGTTGCAGTGAAGGTTATGTTAGGGTTGCTGCTTCTGAATTATGGAAGATACTATCAGATGTCTTTGGCGAAGAAGTTAGTAAAGGAAATGTTAGAGCAATACTAGAGAGAGCAAAATTTTATAATCATTCATCAGCTATTGGTGAAAATTATGGAACAGTTAATCATAATGTCAATATTTGCAAAGAAAGGGCGAGAAGTCCAACAAAACCCCAAAACCCCCAACAAACTCCCAAACAACTCCACATAGACTTAGGCGACGCACCCGAAATATTCACCTTTTTCGATCGCACTTCCGAACTCTCCACCCTCGAAAACTGGATAACGGGCGATCGCACACGCCTCATCGCCCTCCTCGGAATCAGCGGCATCGGCAAAACAACCCTCTCCCTGCGTCTAATCGATCGCATCAAAAGCCAATTCGATTACGTCATCTATCGCAGCCTCCGCTTTTCCCCAACCCTAGATGCAACCCTCACCAACCTGCTGCAAATCTTCTCCCAACCATCCGAAATTCCCCAAAACATCGAAACCAAAATTTCCCAAATCCTCGATTACCTGCGAAAATACCGATGTCTGATTGTCCTCGATGACGTGCAAATGCTTTTTAGCAGCCGACAACTCGCTGGACAATATAAAACTGGATATGAAGATTATCAGTTATTTTTTAAACTTATTGCCGAAGTCTGTCATCAAAGTTGTTTGATATTGAATAGTTGGGAAAAACCGAGGGAAATTGCTAGATTATCAAAAGAGGATCGTCCCGTGCGGTGTTTTGTATTGGAAAGTTTGGGAGAAGCGGCTAAAGAGATTTTGAACTCACAAAAGTTATCCGATCAGGAAACATGGTCAACTTTGATTGATATTTATCAAGGCAATCCTCTGTGGTTGGAGTTGACTGCAACTCTGATTCAAGAGTTATTTGGCGGGAGAGTTGCGGAGTTTTTGCAGTGCGAAATGCCGATTTTAGATGAAGGGTTGCAATTTCAATTATCTCAACCTTTTGGGCGTTTGACTGCGGCAGAATTGGCAGTGATGGTTCATCTGACCAATCAACCTGAACCCGTTGCTGTGTCTCAATGTTTCAACAAAATACCGTTTTCGCCGTCAGAAATAGTCAATTCAGTACGATCGCTGGGAAATCGGTTTTTATTGGATTCAATAGAACGAGAAAAGATAACTTTGTTTAGTTTGAATCTTGTGTTGAAACACTATGTAAAAACTCAGTCTTCTTAGTCCGCGCAGGCGGACTTGGTTTGTGTAGACGCGGTTTCAACCGCCGTCTTTATTCGATCGGACTCAATATTCTTAGTCCGCGCAGGCGGACTTTGCTTGTGTAGACGCGGTTTCAACCGCCGTCTTTATTCGATCGAACGCGGTTTCAACCGCCGTCTTTATTCGATCGAATTTATTCGATCGTATTTCATAAAGCGGGTAACAAACCCGGAATTAATTTAAGTGCGATCGTACTATAAAGGTAGGTACTGAACGCGGTTAACTAAATCTTCAGGTTCGCTAACCTTAGCAATAATTTCCAAGTCACGAATGCAATCACCAAAAGTTACATTCTGTTGATGGGCGTAGATAACGCCAGCAAAATTTATTTCTGCTTGCTGGCGACTGTTAGCTATGGCTAAAAAATCTTCGTCTTGTGTAAAAACAACGCGCTGAAGATCCGTTGCGCGATCGAGTATAATATGGTCTGGCGTGTTTTGATGGTTATCTTCTTGAGCTCTCAAAACATCTACATCTCTTTGTCTCAGTCCATTTGCAATCGGTAGAGGCACATTCTCATCCATGTACAAAGCTATACTCATTCAATTAGTCCTTGGGCGCGGATTTTTTTAGCCAAAGGAGATTCGCCCGCTTCTAATCGCAACTTTTCCGCATACTCAAATCGGCGCTGCATATCTGCATCAAGCTCTTGTTTATGATCCCAGTAGTAGGCTAAAGCAGAGTAAATTTTACTCAAAGTTAGGTGAGGATAGCTTTCCAGTAATTCTTCAGGAGTCAAGCTGTAAGCTTTTACCGAAGTCATTAATTCAACTACTTTCATCGTAGTCCCTGTGATGATAGGTACATTCTTCTCATCTAATTCTACATATTTATATTCGGTTGCAGTTACTGACATAGTTTACCTCGTTAATGGAGCTAACTTAATTATATCAATCTCCCTTGACCGTATCCAGAACCTGTGTGCATTCCTTAATTCGTAAGATAGACAGTTAGTTACAGAAGTTATTGAGGCTGACATTTCTGCCAGCCCCATAAATCTTAGAACTATTCTACCCCCTCAATCCGGTCTTCCACCTCCTGATAAAGTTCACGCAACCTGTCCAAATTACTCTCCGAAGTCTCCCAATAACCCCGGCCATTCACCTCAAGCAAAGTGCTCACAATCTTGCGGAAAGAATGAGGATTTAAGTTGAGCAAACGCTTCTGCATCTCCTCATCTTGGATAAACGTACCGTTCACATCCTCATACA
>JAUBOH010000629.1:0-2712 GCA_036700145.1 Microcoleus occultus BM001215366 | reverse complement strand
AAAAACACCGATCGCTCTATATCGACAAGGCAACGCTAATTCACCTAGAATGGATAATGTGCGATCGAACAAAGATGTTGCTACTTACGAAGAAAGTGGTCAAATCTGGGTAGATCCTACTTTAGGAGGTGGGATTTCGACATTTGCTACTCAAAGAAGCGACAAAAACTGGTGGAAGTTAGATGCGGAGAGTGAAATTCCTGCCGCGCTTGATTTAGTTAATGACCACAACGATCATTGGTTGTGGAAACCGAGTTATACTATGCCGATAGAAGAGTACAAGGAGGCGCTTCGACTGATAAGTGCATCTTTCTACAAAGTGAGTTAAAGATTTTCAGCTTGGGCAGCTTTGAAACCGAGTCGGTTAGCATAGTGGCAAGTGAGTATAAATATTAAAAATGGAGTTCAGATGATTCTATCTTTTAAGGATGTACAATTTATTATCGAAGCTCTTGAGTTTCGGATCGAGGCATACCGAGAACGTTTGAAGGACGAAGAATTGGATGAGGATGAAGCATCAGATATCGGCAACGATCGCTATTTTTTAGAAGCGTTGCGCGACGATTTGATGAAAGCTATTAAAGATGGTAGTCAGCCTAAAATAGCAGAATCTTCAGACGGTTTGTATCAAGAGGTAAGAAGTTAATGAGGGCGATTCCCTCAAACTTGCTAAAATCAGGGAACGCTGCCGATTAATAAATCATTAATGAGAATGGTTTCTCAAAAACGGAGAATAAAGCTATGTCATCAAGGGCGATCGCCACTTTGGTAAAAATCATGGAATCTCTGCCGGAAACTCTGCAAGATAGAGTTGTTGAACACCTGCGAGAATACATTCTGAAATCAAATATTACTGTTCCTGTCAACTCCGACGGTAAGTTAGAAATTCCCGCCGAGATTGAAGCTCAACTTAAACCTGGGGATAGATATACAGTTACTGTCACCGCAGATAATATTGTCTTTCAGAAGGTGGCTGGTTTCGACTGGGATGAACTGCGGCGGCGTAGAGAGTCTTTACCACCCGATCCTAATCCGATGACAATGGAAGAAATTTGCGAACTTGTGCGGGAAGTGCGCCGCGAAAAACGTTTGGAAAGAGAGTCGCAACAATGAAAGTTGTACTGGATACTAATATCTTTGTATCAGGGTGGTTGTGGGGAGGTAGACCCGATCAAGTATTAAAGTTAGCAGAAGTCTATCTAATTACTGTGTGTGCTTCGGAAGAGTTATTAAATGAACTGCAAAGCACATTGAGTCAAGATAAATTTCGTTCTAAGCTTCAGGCTTTGAGCATAAATCTCAATGATTTAATGAGCGGAACACGAGAGTTAGTGGAAGTTTATCCGATTTCTACTGTCAACTTGCCTGAGTTACGAGATGCTAATGACAATATGATTTTAGGAACTGCGATCGCTGCTGATGCTGATGTAATTGTTACGGGCGATCGCGATTTGTTAGTGTTGCAGGAATATGAGGGGATTCCTATTGTTACGGCTAGGGAGTTTTTGGAGCGTTATTTTCCAGAAAATTAGGAGGCGATCGCACGCTTACTCAAGGAAGGGCGATCGCTGACTTACAACTTAGCATTCCCAGGTTACGCAGTCAGAAGGCAGTTATGGTTTAGCAGCTTTAACCACATCCTCAACCATTTTAATCGCTTCTTTGATTGCAATTTGACCCCTTTCTACGGCGCTAATTAAATCCTGAGCGTCTTTCGGGCTAATTAAATCGAGCCTGACGGGTTCTTTCAAGGAAACAATAAATTTAGTTTTATCGCTGTCTTGCAGGTTAGAGGCTCTTTCTTTGGCTTCAATATCTCTTAGCTGTTCTTTGAAGTTTTTAAGCATTTCTGCTCGTTTTCCCTCATTAAAATTGCCATCAAATATTCGTTTTACCCCTACAAGAGCAGCAGCACCTAAAGCTGCACCGCCAACAACTAATCCTACGGGAGGTGCAACGACCCACAACCCCAATAGAATTGGTACACCACCGAAAGCTGCCACCGCCGCACCAGCACCGGCAGCCCCCACCACACCAATGCCAATATCTGCTAAAATCCCTAATTTATCATGTGGGTTTTTTTCCAGTTGCTCTATTGACTTCAGAATTTGCTCTTTGGTTGGCGTTTTATTTGCCGACATATTAGACCTCAATCTTTTTGCTAATTTGGGCAGTTAAGCAGTGATGACGTTGCAGAAAATTGTATTGAAAACGTCTATCATTAATTGAAAAAATGCTTTGGCAATCTCAATCATGTCTTGAGCAATTGCAATAATTCCATCAGACACCTCTTTGCCTTGGGCGTGTTGATCGAGTCGGTGGCCGGCTATTGCACCAATTGGGATACCCAGCGCTGCGGCCAAAGGTCCTAATAACGGGCCGACAAATGGTATCGAATTTGCCAAAATTCCTACAACGACGCCAACAGCAGCCCCTATGGCTAAATTGGGATGCGCTTTGACAAATTCTATGATTTTAATGAGGAGAATTTTGCCGATGAGTAAAACTTTGTTACCAGCTTTTTTCGTGTATGTGGCGAGTTCATGCAGCCGGATCGAGACTTCATGCGGCAAGCCGGTATCATTTAACCACACATACAAGTCGCTGCTACTCATTGCATCAGCATCGACTTGCCAGAGAGCCATTTTTAAATTAGCTTGAGGTAGGGATAATGCACTAGACATGATTTTTTATCCTATTGTAAATTACAAA
>JAUBOH010000628.1:0-2725 GCA_036700145.1 Microcoleus occultus BM001215366 | reverse complement strand
GTTTAGCAAAGATATTATCGCTCAACACAGGCGTTGAATCAGTGACATTTAGGGAATTTGGCAAAGATATAAAATTCCTGCTAGATTGCACAGGTATTTCAATAGGATTAGGTAGCAGATAAACTCGCAGGTAAGCTACAAAAATAAAAGGACGCTGCTGGAGAATTTGCTGTAAAGCCTCTGTTTTCCAGACTGTTAACTGCGACAAAGCCTCTAATGATTCAGAATCGTTGAGCATTTGGCACAATTCGCACCTAGCCCAAGCTTTGATCGAAACTTTATCTGAATTTAACTGAGCAAGCGCCTTTTGAGCAACGGGCAAAAAGTGCGATCGATAATATCGAGCGCCCGATAGCAAATCAACCGAAAGATTGGCTGGATACAAAGCAAATGTCCGCCCCGGATTCAGAAACATCCGAGGCATAGCTGCAATCATTCGTCCTTGGATTAAAGCTTCAATATCTGGATTTGGTAAAGCCAGAGCTGTTTGAAGCAAAATTGATTTGCTCATGGTTAACTAAATAGGTCACTTAGATCCCCATCACCTGTATCATCACTGGTGGGAGGATTGAAAATGTCTTCTAAAAGTAGGCTTTCATCTTCATCGTCAACCGCAGGCATTTCACCAGACGGATCGCTCAAAATTTCCCGCAGTAAAAGATTGTCAAAAGTGAGCTGCTGCTGAGATATGAAATCAAAAACCTGGTCTTCTGTTAAATTGTAATCTCGGCATTTTTTACAAACAGCACGGAGAGCCAGCAGCGGCTTTATTTGCTCTTCAATTAAATACACGACCTCACCGCCTTTTTCTACTGATATGAGTTCCTCTAGTAGCTTGTAGGCTTTAGAAGTTTTCTTGATCGTCTCTATTTTGGATTTGGAACGCACTAAACAACCGCGCGTCAAATCAAAGGTTTGATAATCAATTAAGCGCTTTAATGCAGCAACTAATTCAGATTGAGAAGATTCGATAATTGCAACACCAATCTTGATAGCTTTTCCGTTTTCGGTGCCAATTATCTTGAATCCGATCCAACCTGCATTTTTTGCCTTTGGCTTAATCTCTGTGGTAATATCATCAATTGTTACCTTGTCCACCGTCTGACCTTTCAACGTTTCAAAGCCAAAGTAAATAGCCTGAGCAATTGTGGAATTATCCTCGATATCCTCTTGGATATCTGCCCCAAGTTCCTTGTTTAAAGCCAATTCAAACCGCTCAACAGGATCTTCTGGAAGTTCAGGCATTGGAGGCATGAAAACTTGAAAATTCTCGGCACACCATGTCAAAGCTTCCCGTACCGTTGGCTTACCTCTGCCATATTCTCTCAGTTGACTTTCCTCAAATGGGTAGACCGGATGAGGAGGGTTTAAATTCCTGACTTGATAAAAATCTTGTAACCATAGTTGCACTAAATCGACTAAAGAATCGCCGTTCAAATATTTTAAATCGATTGGTTTTCGCTGCGTGTATGTTGAAACTCGATCGGGTATACCGCCAGGCATTAGGTTAACTATTTGTTGCCATGTATCGGGCATCATTACTGTGATAATAACCAAACCTTGACCGAGATCGGAGTGTTCGAGAGTATCGTACAAACGCTTAACTAGATCGGCAATTACCTGCGGTGTTGTCAAGCCATCATCTCTACAATTTGTCTTTACATCTATTTCATCAAAACAAATGATTACAGGACTGTAGTAACTCACCAAGTTTAAAATTTGCTGGACATTATTCAGGGATTCTGCTTCTCTGTCCTGATTAGTCTTGCCGGAATTAGACGGCAATCCTAGTTCCTCAGCTTTAGATTTATCTAACTCTTCACCAGATAACCATTTGATAGCAAAAGGTGTTTCAGTTTCCGATAACGTCCACAAAACTGCTCGAACAATATAAGGGTCTACATTTGATTTGGTTTTGAGAACTTGTTTAGTTAGGGTGTTCATGAAATTCTTATTTTTAGTTGCCCAACTAGCGCATACTCTGTCAAATCGATCGAGAAGTTCTTGAGCAGAAAGATTTTGTGAAGTAGAATTGATACCTTTGAAACCTTCGTTTGCCATTGCTGCGGCTATTTCCTGCCATTGCATGACACTTTGGCTACCTGTGTGGCTCAAACTGTTAGCTAAAGTTTGCTGAAATTGGTATTTAATTAAGTTTAAGTCGGTGTAATTGTTCACACTCGCATAGACGAATAAAGCACCACCATTACTTTCTAGTCTGTGGCGAGTGCGACTTAAAATGTGGCTTTTCCCCACTCCCTGCTGAGCAGTTAATACCAGTGAAGTCACCTTTTCTTGGCTAGATTGACTTGTCTGTACTTTTTCAACTGCCTGAAAAATGGCATCAGAAGCGTGAGCATTTAAAGTCGGAATATCGGGGAAACCTTTTCCCCAAATGTCTTGTTCTTTGACAATTCCAGCTTTGCTAAATGGATTGTGATTTTGGATTGCAGCATTGAGGGCTTCTATCGGAGAAACTGATATATTGTTCATAGCGATCGGGTGTGAGGTAACGAACTACAAAAAGATTGAGGGCAATTTTAGGAATTCAAGCGCTTGGCGTAGTAACGCAATGCACCACCAGGAATGATGATTGAGTCTTCACGTTTATCTGGGGTGATGTCTGGGGTTTCCCCTGCCATTAGCTGGAAAATGTCATTAGCCTGCATATCCAACAGCCACTCATTGAATTGCGATCGCCCTACCCTTTCCCCGATCGCCCGCC
>JAUBOH010000627.1:0-2731 GCA_036700145.1 Microcoleus occultus BM001215366 | reverse complement strand
TTGTAGGGACACGGCACTGCCGTGTCCTGATTTCGGGTTATATTAATTCCGATGCAACGGGAATTGATATAAAACCTTCAATCTCCGTTAAAAAACCCGGTTTCTCGGTAGGCGAGCGGGTAAGTCCTGCTACAAAAACCCAATTGCTGCGTCAAGACTATCTAAGTCAAAATCGACCCGCTCATCATCCGCTGATATCTCCGTTCCAATTCATCCCGCACCACAGGCCACTGATTCAAACTTTCATCATTCTCAATGACCATTTGAGCTGCGGCCCTCGCCAACTCCAAAACCTCCTGATCCTCCACCAAACTCGCCAAAGCAAAATCCGGCAAACCCGACTGCCGAGTTCCCAAAACCTGACCTGGGCCGCGCAATCTCATATCCATTTCCGCAATAAAAAAACCATCTTGAGATTGTTCTAAAACCTTCATTCTCTGCATAGCTTCCGCAGTCTTGGAACCGGGCATTAACAAACAATAAGATCGATCGCGACCCCGACCAACTCGACCCCGCAACTGGTGCAGTTGCGACAGTCCGAAACGCTCCGAATTTTCAATCAGCATTACCGTTGCATTCGGCACGTCTACTCCCACTTCCACCACAGTTGTAGATACTAAAATATCAGTTTCTTTATCCCGAAACTTAGTAATTGCGTCATCTTTGTCAGCACTGCTCATCCTACCGTGGAGCAAACCCACCTTAAACTCAGGAAATACACTTTTTTCAAGTTTCTCTTTTTCTTCAATTGCCGATCGCACATCCAACTTTTCCGACTCCTCCACCAGCGGCAGCACCACATAAACTTGACGCCCGCTCGCCACTTCCCGCCGAATCAAATCGTAAGCTTGGATGCGTTCTTTGGCAGACAGCACAGTTGTTTGAATCGCCTGCCTGCCGGGGGGAAGTTCATCAATTTGACTCACGTCTAAATCACCGTGCAGCGTCAGCGCCAGCGTCCGAGGAATGGGAGTTGCCGTCATCGTCAAAACGTGGGGAGCTTCGCCTTTTTGCTGCAATTTAGCGCGCTGCTGCACGCCGAATCTGTGCTGTTCGTCAATTACCGCCAAACCCAATTTATGAAAATTTACCGTATCTTGAATCAGCGCGTGAGTCCCCACTAAAACCGGTAATTCTCCAGTTTCCAACTGGCTGTGAATTTCTCGGCGTTTTGCTACTTTTGTCGAACCAGTTAACAGTTCGACAGACAAGTGCATCAAATTAAACCAACCTACCAATTTGCGGTAATGCTGTTCTGCTAAAACTTCTGTCGGCGCCATTAAAGCGGCTTGATAGCCGGATTGAATTGCTGCTAGCATTGCGACTACGGCGACTACGGTTTTGCCGGCGCCGACATCGCCTTGCACTAATCTGTTCATCGGTTGCGGCGAAGCTAAATCGTTGAGGATGTCGTTAATTACTCTTTCCTGAGCATTCGTCATCGCAAAAGGTAATATTTCATAAAAATGTTCGATCAATTTGCCGCTAGGAAGGATGACTGCGCTGGCTTGAGCTTTTCTTTGGGTTTGGCGGCGCTTTAAAAGTCCTAATTGCAGGTAGAAAAATTCGTCAAAAACTAAGCGGCGGCGGGCGGCGGCGAGACAATCTCGATCGAGCGGAAAGTGAATGTTAGTCACCGCATCGGCTAAACCCATTAAACCGTAACGCTCGCGCAAATCGTCAGGGAGCGATTCCGGCAACATTTTCGCCGCCGGCATTGCCGCCAAGATCGATCGCCTCACCGAACCGGCATCCACCCCTTCCGTCAGCGGATAAACGGGTATCAGGCGGCCGACTTTCATCGATTCGATCGCACCGCCGGAGTCGTCTAAGACTTCTAACTCGGGATTGTCTAAAGTAATGCCATATTTCCCCTGCTTTACCAACCCGGAAGCTGCGAGTACCGCACCTGTACAATACTCGCGCTTTTTGAATTCTTGCCAGCCGCGATTGCTGTAGCGAGGCCCTGCAAAAAAGCGACTAATTTTTATTTCTCCGGTGCGGTCTTTTAAAATTACTTCTAATATGGTTAACTTCTTATTCTTCGGACTAGAAAAGCAATTGCAGCGCTTTACTTCTGCGATCAAAGTGACAGTTTCGCCAGCTACGAGCTCGCGAATTTTTACTTGCTTTGCATAGTCGATGTGGTTGCGCGGATAGTAGTAAAGCAGGTCGTATACAGTGTCTAAACCAAGTTTGACCAAGCGGTTGCCGTTGGCGGGCCCGATGCCGGTCACGCGGGTCAACTGTTGGTCGAGAGTCAGGCTCGGCGGTGGGGCTGCTGTACTCAGGGGTGCTGTGCGGGTAACGGAAACGGCTGGGGCGGTTGGTTCGTCCGGGTTTGCGGGTCTGACTTGTGCTGCTGGTTCTTGCTGGCGATGGGTTTGCGATTCCCAAACTTGCTCCATTTCTCTGAGAAAACTGACCGTAATGGCGATCGAATGTTGGCGCTCTTCAAGATCCTTCTGAGGGTAGATGTCAAATTCAACCGCAAGTTGTCTAGCTCGATCGCGCGCCGTAGAAGCCGCGACAGCACCGGCCAACTGTCTCAAACTGAGACCGAGAAACTCGCTGAAGCGGTATTGACTGCCTTGGAGGTCGTTAAATCCGCGATCGGCTTCTACTGAAAGAGCTTTTTGCAGTCGCTGCCATTCTGGTTGGTTATTAGTCATTAGTTATTAGTCATTAGTCATTAGTCATTAGTCATTAGTCATTAGTCATTAGTCATTAG
>JAUBOH010000626.1:0-2732 GCA_036700145.1 Microcoleus occultus BM001215366 | reverse complement strand
GGCGGGCGATCGGGGAAAGGGTAGGGCGATCGCAATTCAATGAGTGGCTGTTGGAAATGCAGGCTCAAGATATTCTCCAACTTATAGGTGGCAGTGTAGAAGACAGCGCCCCCGACAAAATCGAAGATTCTATCACCACAAAAGTGAACGGTTTGCGCTGCTATGTCAAGCGTTTAACCTAATTAACTTGAGTTAGTAGTGCATTCGCTCCTTTATCTTCACACGGACACAAAACGATGAATGACTTTCACTCCTCAATCCCCGACCTGAATAAAGCTATTGCAAGTCAAAACCCTTTTGACAGATCGTTAATAGTCAGGAGCAATGATATTTGGAAGCCAAGTTTTCCTGACGTTCCTTCTATCAATGCTCATGCCTCTGATGCTATCTTTCAGGCGATCGAGCAAATTCGCGCCGGGTATCGTACAGTTAGTGGCATCACAATCAAAGCTGAGAAAGGTCTAGGAAAAAGCCACCTAATTAGTCGGATTCGCCGCCGCCTTCTAGATGAAGGTGGCTCTTTCTTTGTTTATATGAGCGACGTAGACTATGGAAACTTAAACCGAGTCAACGCTAACTTTTTAAACACTTTGTCATCAAGCCTGAAACAGATTGGTAACGAAGGCGTAATGCAGTGGCAAGAATTAGCAACTGCTTTGATCAATGAGGCATTAGGGAAAGCTTACATACCTCAACAGTTAGTCAAGCAATTTTCTGGGGCATTAGCTAAAAATCCTAAATTAGTTGATGCCTTAACTGCCAAAGTGCTTCCACTTAAGTCAAACATCGAAAATCCCTATTTGATCCAGGCTATTCTGTGGACACTTTCTTCAGATAAAGTGACCTTTGCAACTAACTGGCTATCTGGAAGAGCCTTGGCACAGACACAAGCTGATGCAATGGGTTTACCAAATTCTACGGAAGATGATAAAGAAGGCGAAGCATTTCAGACTGTCTGCCAAATTTTAGACTTAATCGGTGATTACAGAACTCTAGTAATTGGCTTTGATGAGTTAGAGAGTGTAGATCGCAATGAAGCTGGTTTCAACAGGGCACAGGTCGTCGCGCTCTTAGTAAAAGACTTGTACGGTAAAATTAAACGAGGTGTCTTAATGACAGCTATGTTTGATGAAACTTGGACATTGCAGATCCGAGCATTACCGCAGGCAGAGTCAGTCACAGCTAGAATGGGTGAAAAGACTTTTGATTTAAAGTATCTCAATGCTGATGATGTAGTGACTCTAGTTTCTCAATGGCTCAAAGAATTTTATGACAGTAAAGGTTTAACTCCACCTTATCCAGTTTATCCTTTTGATGAAGGTGTACTAAGAGAACTGGGAAAAGAAAGGTTAATCGTCAGAAAGGTTTTAGAGGAGTGTGCCAAGAATTGGAAAGTACCTGGTGATAAGACTCCACCGCCAACCACAGCAGATCCGCTCCATCAAGTTGAACTTGCTTTTAACAAGGAACTAAATGCACTTGAAGCAACAATAGAAAAATATTTTGACGACAGCGATATTTTAGCGGAGGCTCTATATTTTGGCTTCCTTGCAGTCAAAGGCGAGACTTTGGAAGGAGTGCAAGTTGAGGAGATTGAAAAGGTACAAACTAAAGCTGTAGACAGAGGTTATCTCCACTTTAGAATTCGAGGCAAAGAAGATGGAATGTCTGTCAAGATAGTAGTAGCAGTTGTTCAAGAATCTGGGGCAAAGTTTGTGAGTGCCGCATTAAAGCGATTAATTGACTACAAAAAATTTGATATGACTCGCGGTTGTTTAGTTCGTTCTAAAGATGTTAAGCCGAAGACGGTAGGAAAACAGTCTTTAGACAAACTTCTTTCTCAAGAACTAGGTGGAGAATTTGTCAAGCTTACAACTGAAGATATCAAGCCTCTGTTAGCCCTTTATTTTGTCAACAAGGCTCACACAGATTACGATCTAACCGAAGACCAAATACAGCAGTTTATTGTTCACAAAAACCTCGCGACCGAAAATTATCTAATTTGTGAAATTCTTAGCGATCCGTCGGGTCAGATTCCTGATGGTTTGGTTCTTGAAAATCAGGGGGCTAAACCGGATAAAGATGAGATGGCTGAACTTGATGAAAAGAGTATGGCTGAACTTGATGAATATGAGATGGTTGAAAGTACCTTCATACCTGATACAACTGAAATTAACAACCTCGACGAAGCACTTGATAATTTATTAGGTCAAATAAGTGGATGAGTTATTCTGTTTTTGTTGATACGGCTTTGCAGTTACCTGCGCCAGATGTGGAAGCCTTAATCGAAGGGCGAGTGATTGCAGCCATGCCTCGAATTTTCATCGAGCCTGGTAGGTCATTTGCCCTATATCCAGCCAATATATCGAGTAATTTGCTCCCCCATGAGCAATACTACCGAGCGAGTTTTTTACCAATTGCTAAAACCTCATTTTCTCAGTTAAATTCTGAGACGATTTTGATAAAAGCTTGGGCTAAATGCGAATGGTGTCAAATACTAAACGATCCAGAATCATTAGAGGCTTTGTCGCAGTTAACAGTCTGGAAAACAGAGGCATTACAGCAAACTCTCCTGCAACGACGTTATATTTTTGTAACTCATCTTCGCGTTTATTTGCTACCTCAGCCGCTGGAAATGCCAGTGCATCCCAGCGGCAATTTTGTATCTTTGCCAAAATCCCTAAATGTCACTGATTCAACGCCTGTGTTGAGCGATAATATCTTTGCTAAAC
>JAUBOH010000625.1:0-2739 GCA_036700145.1 Microcoleus occultus BM001215366 | reverse complement strand
GGTATAACGAGTCAAGTTAGCAGTAGCCCGAAAGTCGGTGACATCATCATCGCAGATTGGCGATCGGCTGGCCTTTTAAAAGCTTCGATGATTAAGCCCGTGATTACTACTATTGAGAAGCAACTGATTATCAAAAAACTGGGAAAGCTTCAAGATGTAGATATCCAATCTCTGAAAGAGGGAGCGATCGGAATTATAGGTAATAATTGATCGATATCCCTTCTGAATTATCAGTTATAAAAAGCGATATCCCTTCTGAATTATCCTGAGAAAGAGCGATCGGGCTTTTGAATTAGATAATGGGCAACAGCTAAAGGCAAATAAAAACTGCCCAATAGCTTACTCTGCTTCGCCAATTAAAGTAAAAGCAGCCCAGTTAGCAGCATTAGGGTATTCCTTCATTGTTGCCAACATTGCTTGACGGAGTGCCTGCGCTTTATCAGAATTTGCCTGCAACTGATGGTAAAACTCTACCATTAAAAAGCTCGTTGGACTATCAGGAACATACCACAGCGAAACGATCGCACTAGCAACACCTGCTGTAATTAAAGAGCGAGACAATCCGATCGCGCCATCGCCCGTAATCCTACCTCTACCAGTATTGCACGCACTCAACACCACTAATTGGGCACGAAGCGACAAATCGAGGATTTCCCTGGAAGTTAGGAAACCGTCATCCTTTTCTGATGGGGAAAGAGCGATCGCACCCGGTATGTCATTTTCTTTTAACTCATTCAGCAATCCGTGAGTTGCTAAGTGAATAATTTTAGCATCGGGCATCTGTTGCTTAATTAAAGATTCAGTAGCTGCTTTACCAATCAGCGGTTTGGTGTTGAAAAGTTGGGAAATTGCGATCGCTTCTGTTTCCGATCCCGGCAATGACGCTAACTGCTTTGGTGGGTTGCCAATACTCGGCATCGTGGGATTTCCGACTATTAAGACATCTTTCTGTTTCGGGTGCAATAGATTGATTTTACCTGCACGCTGTCTCGATTTTCTGGTTAGTTGCAATACCTGAATTGCAGGCGCTGTCAGAATAGTATGTTTTTCAATTAATAATTTTCCAGACGCATCTTCCAAAGCTGGAAACGGAACGAAAAGCAGAGATTGATGGGGAATAAATATAATCCGAGATTCAGGATTTGCAGGCAATAAATCAGCGATTGGTTCAATCAGCAGTTGATACATTTGCTGCAAGCATTTTTTGCCCCGACATGGAGGATTATTGCTGTTAGCAGCCCTGGTTGGTGCACCGACAGCTTCGCCAGTACCGCGCACGAACTCTGTCAGAATATTATCGGATTGTGGCAATCCTCTGCCGATAGCAGCAGCTACTCTGGAAGCTTCAGCAATTTGTGCCAAATTTGTATCTATAGAACTTAGCTTGCTGGGGCGAAAGGTGATTTTACCTGTCGGCTGAATCGCCCAAATATAAATTGTCTCCCTATCAATAATCGAATACTCAATGATAGTGGAATTATGTGTTTTGGCAATTTGCTGGATTTCCTCGATTGTCGGTGGTTTAACGGTTAGTTGCTGTTTTGGATTGTCTGATATTTTGTTGGCTAATAATTCGATATAGGCTCTAGCCCTGCCACCTTCGGAAATTTCTAGAGCAGTATTATTTTTGTTTTGAGCAACTAAAGATGTTTGTATAAAACTGTAAGTATCAGCTTGTCTTTCAAAATTGGTGATTTTATCGTTATCAGTCAAGCCGACGCGCGTCGCATCCCAAATTGCGATCGCCTCGAATAACACTTTTTCAGCCTTCGCACAATCGCCCAAACGGTTATAAATTTCCCCAATATTATTGAGAGTCGTCCCTTGAATACCCTTGTCGCCTGATTCTTTAACAGCAACCAAAGCTTCCTGATACAACTCCAAAGCTTGATCGTACTTTCCGAGACTGTTGTAAATTGCTCCCAGATTATTAAGATTTATGCCAACACCAGCTCGATCGTCTACTTCTTGGTAAATTGCCAAACCTTGTTTGTAGAAGTCCAAAGCTCGATCGTACAAACCCTGATTTTGGTAGACTCCCGCGATATTGCTGAGAGTAATTCCTTCCTGCTGTCGATCGCCTAATTCTCGACGAATGGTTAAAACTTGCTGGTAACATTCTAAAGCTCGATCGTACTTGCCCAAACTGCGATAAACTACAGCAGTGCCGTTGAGAGTTATTCCTTCGCCTTTGCGATCGCCTACTTCTTGGCGAATCGCTAAAGCTTGTTGGTAAAAGTTCAAGGATTTGTCGTACTTTTCTAAGTAGCTGTAAACTGTAGCAATGCTATTTAAAGTTCTACCTTCGCCAGGGCGATCGCCGATTGTTTGGTAAACTGTTAAAAGCTGTTTAAAACTATCTAAAGCTTCTTCAAATCTACTGGCGTTTAACTGTTCAACACCTCTTTGATTTAATAAAAATGCTTGGCTTTTTAAATTTTGTGTTTTTGGTGTTTGTGCTGATGCCGATTTTATTTCTAAAGTAATTTGAGTTGATTGTGAGTAAGAAGTAATAGAGAATAGCACGGTAGCCATTACCAGACAGAAATAGTAAGCTATTTTGAATTTATTCATAAGTCATCACTGAAGTCAGGTGATAAAAAACGGGTAAAAAGGGCGATCGTTCTTTATTGAAAGATGACTCGGCGGTTGAAACCGCGTCTACACAAACAAAGTCCGCCTGCGCGGACTAAGAAATAGGGAATTTTGCCTAGTTGAGTAGAATTTCTACTTCCCCTT
>JAUBOH010000624.1:0-2751 GCA_036700145.1 Microcoleus occultus BM001215366 | reverse complement strand
GAGGACTTTAGTCCTTAGAAATGGAAAGGACTGAAGTCCTCACTACAAACCTGTACAGATTTTGCCGATCGCCCGATCGTCCAAAATTTCTACTGCTAAATCCACCCGATCGCCCGCAATCGCAGACTTAATAAATAAATCGGGATGCAGCGCCTTCCAGAAATATTCGACAAATTGATTAATTTCGCCCTCTGTCATTCCCGACTTCCCCGCCGCCATCATTTCCCGTTCCGCCTGAAGGCGCCACACTTTAGAAATGCGATAATCTCGGGGATACAAAACCATCAACCGATCTAATCGATTCCACAGCGGCAAATAATCGTGCAGCTTCGCATTCATGTCGCGCGCAAACTGACAGTCTGCATCCGTGACAATCGGAAACGGCGCACCCGCCAAAAACTCGTTTAATCGGGTATCAACTATCGGCTTTACGCCGACAAACCAACCTTCAAACAGTACAATATCCGCACCGCAAATAATTTCTGGTTGACTTCTATCTCCCGCACCTCCCCAGGCAGATTTGTCAAACCGGGGAATTTCTATTTTTTGACTGTCAAATGCTGCTAATTCGCCCGTGTGAGAACCGCGCAACTTGTCTAAAACGGAGATTCCCAAGTCTATATCGTGAGTTCCCGGGGGGCCGCGCCAAATTAAACGCGGGTCTGCTTTTTGGAGTTGTTGGCGATCGGCATAAGTCTTGTAAAGATCGTCTAAAGAAAGGCTAACAGTAGAATATCCCAATTTTCCCAAAATTAGCCTAAGAACTTCGCATAAAGTAGTTTTTCCCGTTCCTTGTCCTCCTAAAATTCCTTGAATTAGAGGACGGTTTAAACTTTGTTTTTCTGTCGATAATTGAATTGCCAGCGGCAGCCAAAGCTTCCACAATGTTTCGAGAAAAACAGTTGACTTTAGGGGGAAAGTATGCAGTTCGCCAACAAGAGAAAAGAATAAATCGGTTTGGCGGCGGACAACATCGGCTGCATTGTCGGGAGTAATGCCAAAAGCGCGCGTTAGCGAAGCCCTCGAAGAGGATCGCACATTATCCGCAAGTTCCCAACTTACCAGGTGCCCGAAGTCGGGAGCGCTCGGGCGATCGCCAGCTTGCCACCGGTGTAAAATGTCAACAGGCGTTACAGTCGATCGGTCGATCGGCTCAAAACTTTCTAAGCGGGGCTGGTTTGGCATAAATATCATCCGCAACTGACATATATTTAACCTTAAATTCGCGGCTATTCAAAATATTTTAAGAACCCAGTTTAAAAGCTTCCACAAATAAATTGTAAGTCAGGCCAACTTTCAGAGCATTGAGCATATCCACCCACAAAGAACGGGCCTCCGCCCGCGAAGAGCCGTAAACCAGCCGGTTCGCCAACTCCGTCAACAACACCAACAGCCCGGCCGCGATAATATCCCAATCAGCCGATTGTCCGGCGATCGTCGAAATAGCTGTTCCCAAAAAAGTTCCGAACAGCAGGCTAATTACCAAAAGCGAAATCCGCCTCCAAGGATTGCTCAGCCAGCGTCCGAATCGCTCGGCCAGAACATCAATCAATCTGTTAATTCGGGTATTTTGCATAGAAGTTATACCATTTGAGATTTGAGATTTGAGATTGGGAATGACTGATGAATATCGGGGCTTTGGTCGCGGGCAACCAAGTTGCATTCTTTTTTTAAACAGGTATTAAAAGTTATACTGACGAGTAAAAAAATGCTGCTTCAGACCAACTCCAAATCTTTACCTGGGTTAGTATGCCGCCATCTTAAATCTAAAATTTAACATCTAAAATGGTATTGGGCGATCGCGTAGTTATAGTCCTGAACGGTCAAGTAATTAAGTGTAGCTGTATCTTGTGACACAGCAGCCCCGGGTTCTACATTAAAGATAGTTATGACTAATTGCGGGTGTGCAGTCTATTCTTTAAGCATAAAATTTATGAAACTTAAAATTTACCAGATGGTAATTGGAGTGGCGATCGTCCTAATTACAGGAATGTTTCTAGGACGTTTTGAAATCACTATCTCCAACGGCGCCTCTCGACCGAGCGATTTGCCCTCCTCCGCCACCGCACTCCCCCCAACACCCCCCGTGTCCAGAGTTGCCACAGCTTCAGCAGACACCGCCAACAAGCCCAAACCCGACTCAATACCAACCCCCCCAGAACCTCTTGAGGAAAGCAATTCCTCAATCCCTGTAAATGCCGAAGCTGCCGGCAGTCTGCGCGTCAGCAACCGCAGCGAACACCCAGTGCGAGTGGCCCTGCTGTCGAAAGGGCAAGCCGAGAAATCCTACGGGAAACCGGCGCACTGGGATTTTGCGCCGGGAGAAGGCGGCGGCAAGGGACTGATGCTATCGCTGCCGGAGGGCAAGTTACAAGTCAAACGGGGAGACATTTTGGTGGTTTTTGCTCAGGATGGTTCCCGCCGCTACTGGGGCCCTTACGTCGCCGGGGAGACAGCCTCGCCCGCTTGGAACGGCACAGCCCGGGAATGGCAGTTAATTTTGCAGCCTTGAATGCTTTGCTGCGGGCGGAGATTTCGATCGAGAAACAGATATGAATTCCGGCTGCACCGGAATGACAGGCGAGGACACTCAAGCGTGCCCATAGTTGTCAACAATCGCCTGAAAGCCTTGATAAATCTAGTTTTTAGCTAAGTCTAGATCCCCCTCGCATCCCCCGAATCGTTGCGGGGACTTTGAAAAGACTCCTGTCCCCCCGCAACGATTCGGGGGGCTAGGGGGGATCTAGATTT
>JAUBOH010000623.1:0-2790 GCA_036700145.1 Microcoleus occultus BM001215366 | reverse complement strand
GTGTCCCTACAATGTTATTTTGGGTAGGGACACGGCACTGCCGTCTCCTAATTTCGGCTAATAATTCCGATGCAACCGAAAACGATATCATATCAATTCCGGCTGTGCCGGAATGACAAGCGAGGACACGGCAATGCCGTTTCCCTACCGCGATCGACGGTAGGGACACTCCAAAAGCCGTGTCCTGATTTCGGGTTATATTAATTCCGATGCTACCGGATTTGATATCATTCCTCTCTCTGCGGATGAACAAGGACTTGCATTCCTGACTGCGAACCTAGAGTTGAATTTAGATTAAAACATCTATCTGTTGACTGGTTTTTTCTGCGGTAAATTTGCGGTAAAATTCCAGTAATAAACTTAACTGCTTTGGCGGTTCGCCCGCCGCATCAATCCGCAATTTAAACAAAAGGTAAACCGCATGGACACCGATTCCCAAAATATCCAACCTCTTCCGCCCTTCAACGAGAAAAACGAGGAAACACCAGACATCGGCGGCGGCTTACCCGTAATTGAGTATTGGGCAGAACATACATTGTCTCCCGAAGGCCCGAAACTTTGGAAAACTTTGCTGCACAAAAGCGCGTGTTTGTCTTGTTCTTGGGGCACTGGCGGGCAGAAAGGAGGCTTTACCAACGAAGAGGGCGAAAAACTTCAGCGCTGCATGAAAAGTGTGGAAGCAATCTCCGCTGAAATTAAGCCGGCTATCTCAACTCACTACTTTGAACAGCAGAGTATTACACAACTTCAGCTATTAACTTCAATGGAAGCAGACAGGCTGGGAAGGTTGAGTTTTCCGATGATTTTACGGGCTGGAACATCGCATTACGAGCGCATTTCTTGGCAAGAAGTTTATGAAATTGCCGCCGATGCGTTCCGCAAACCCCCCGAACGAGTAGCATCTTACAGTTCCGGTCGCTCTTCCAACGAAGCGGCTTTTTTGCTGCAATTGATGATGCGCGCGATGGGTTCCAACAACTTAGCAGATTGCTCGGATCTCTGCCACGCACCCTCAACAACCGGGTTAAACGAAATGTTTGCTACCCGCACCTCGGTAGTCAGTCTCGAAAACTTGAAGCAAGCAGATTGCGTCGTACTCGCGGGTGCGAATTCTTCCTACAACCATCCCCGCTTGATGAACGAATTGATTAAAATTCGCGAGAAAGGCGGCAAAATAATTGTAATTAACCCGGTGATGGAAATCGGGTTAGTCAAGTTTGGTTCTCCGGCATTTCCAGTCAAGTCGCTCATCCCCGGTTCCGATATTTCCTCGCTATACTTGCAACCAATTCCCGGCAGCGATACGGCGCTATTTGTCGGCATTCAAAAGTCTGTAATCGAACAAGGATTGTTGGACGAAAACTATTTGAGAGCTTATACAGAAGGCTGGGAAGCAGTAGTGCAGCACGCCCGCGATACTTCTTGGGAAACTATTACTGAAACTTGCGGCGTTTCACAAGCAGAAATTGAAGCCGCAGCCAAAATTATTGGCAATTCAAAACGAGTTGTCTTCGGTTGGGCGATGGGAATTACCCAACACGATAACGGCGTAGATAATGTTTTCAGTATTGCCAACACTGCCTTGATGACGGGAAATCTCGGCAAAGAAGGGGCTGGATTGATGCCGGTGAGAGGACACTCAAACGTCCAAGGATTCGGCTCTATGGGCGTCACTGTGGATCTAAAAAAAGAAATCCAACAAGCTTTGGAAAAGTTATTGGGACGTTCTCTGAGTCCCGTTAAGGGCTATGAAACTCGATCGCTCATTGAAGCAGCAGATGCGGGCAAAGTCGATACGCTGATCTGTCTGGGCGGCAACTTGTATGGCGCGAATCCAGATTCAACTCAGGCAAAACGCGCTTTAGGTAAAATTGAAACCATCATTTACCTGGCAACTAAACCGAATTTAGGGCATTTTAGCGGCTTGGCAAAACACAATACAATTGTACTTCCCGTACTGAATCGCTTTGAAAATCCCTACAAAACAACGGTGGAATCTGGTAATAATTTTGTGCGCTTAAATGATGAGGGTGAAACTCATCTCAAGAATTCTGATTTGATTCCTGAAGTGTATTTTTTGACCGAATTAGCGAGTCGAATTCACGGTACTTACCCGGTAGATTGGCGCCAACTTCGCGACCCAAAATACGTTCGCCAATTGATTGCTAAAACCATTCCTGGCTATGAAAAAATAGCGACTATTGATGAAACAAAAGAGGAATTTACGATCGGTGGACGCATTTTTACGGAACCTAAATTCCCTACTGATTCTGGGAAAGCGAAGATGTTTGTCGCACCTTTGCCAGTCCTGAAATTACCGGAAGCTAAAGATTTTGAAACATCGGAATCAGTGCAGGGTATAGTTGTGGCATTGATGACGGGACGCAGCTATTCTCAGCACAATACTGTGGTTTACAAAATTGATGATAAGTATCGGGGAATGCCGCACCGCAACTGCATTTTGATGAATCGCGCGGATGCTGAAAGCACGGGTTTGGAAGAACATCAGCGGGTTACGGTGCAGGGAAATGTGGGGAAAATGGAAAATGTTGAGGTGATTTACGGGGCGGTTCGTGTGGGTGCTGCTTTGATGTTTTATCCTGAAGTTAATGTGATTTTTCACCCGGAGATTGAAAGGCGATCGGGCACGCCTGCTTACAAGCGCGTACCTGCTTTTGTTTACGCAGAAGCTTAAACAATTCGCGATCGCACTGCGCGATGATCGAAGATATAAAACGGAGGAAACGGCAGTGCCGTGTCCCTACAATTGATCGCGGTAGGGACACGGCA
>JAUBOH010000622.1:0-2806 GCA_036700145.1 Microcoleus occultus BM001215366 | reverse complement strand
ATGAAATCATAATGAGCTATTCGGTTGAGTGGACAGCAGAAGCTCTGGTTAACCAAGAAAGATTGACTCAGGCTGTGCAGGATCGTATAGGTAATAAAATCAATTGGCTGGCTGAAAATTTTGAACAAATTACTCCTATGCCTTTGTCGGCTAATCTGGCTGGTTTCTTTAAGTTAAGAGTGGGTGATTATCGGGTAATTTATTCTTTTGATGATGATTTAAAGGTGATTACTATTCACCAGATTGGACACCGGAGAGAAATTTATGATTAACTTAAGGGCGATCGCACTTTTATGATGTCGCGCACATTATGCTACGATTAACCCATAAAATTCATCCTAATTTCTATGACGCGATTCATTCACGATCGCTTTGCCAAAGAATACCTAGAAGAACTGCTTTCGCCGATCGGAAAAGTTAAGGTCGGTCGCGATGTGACTTCGGAAGTCCGAGAAATCGATGTTTATTTCACTCCAGGTACCGCAATTCCCGAATACTCATCAAGCCTGGGATTGTTGGGAAAAATGGCTGACACAACTGCAATTTTTGAGCCGTTTCGCAATCCGGTAACTGTCAGCGAAGTCTTGAGCTGCATGAGTAAGTTATGGGATTTGCGAGGTGAATTGGAGCGGCAGGCGAGAAGAGAAAATACTCGCTATGATGAGGATCGGTTGCCCCGAATGTGGATTTTGAAACCCACAGCATCGAAAGCGCTGGTGGAGGGTTTTGGTGGGATACCAAACCCTGAGAATTGGATCGAGGGAATCTATTTTTTCCCGAAGCACTGGCGAGGGGCAATTGTAGTCATCCACCAGTTGCCAGAAATCCCAGAAACCCTGTGGTTGAGGATTTTGGGGAAAGGGAAAGTCCAGCAAAGGGCGATCGGCGAATTAGGCGCTTTAGCAACGGACGATCCATTGCGGATGATTGCGCTAGAATTACTGTATCGTCTACAGTCACATTTAGTAGTCGAAAACCAACGGGAACCTGAACCAGAAGAGCGGGAGTTAATTATGGCGATCGCACCACTTTTTCAACAACAATTACAAGCAGCAGAGCAACAAGGACTTGAACGAGGACTCGAACGAGGACTTGAGCAAGGACTTGAAAAAGGACTTGAGCAAGGTAGACAAGCACAACAACGCTTAATCTTAGAAAACTTTCTGCAAGTTAGATTTGGAGAATTAAGCCAGAGAATGACAGTGTTTTTATCTCCAATATCCAAGTTGCTTGCTGCGGATTTTACAATGTTGTTGCTAGCAATTTCGATGCTGACAGTTGATGAAGCAGGGCAGGAACAAGCGGTAAGATTATTGGCAGAAAAAGTCTTGACAATGCGCCAAAATGAATTGGGTGATATTCTCTCTACAGCCCTGACAAATTTGCTAGCATTGCCCGTGACAGAATTGACCTTGTTGGTAGAACAACTGCCACAGTTATCGGCTGGTGAATTGAGAGAAAGGTTAGGGAGAATTCCTGAATAAAACCTGTTTGAGTAGCTATAGAGTGCGATCGCCCTTTTTTTACTTGAGGGCGATCGTACTTTTCATTTTTTACAAGAACGAACTACTATTAAGAGCCGTTGGATTCAGATTGTAAACCACTCCCAAGTAGTCATTCCCAGATTTGATTGCGGTTGATAATACAGCAGTTGCACCATCTAATATGACATTAACTGACTCAAAAGTTAATTGACTGAAAGTGACATCAATCAACTTGATTTTATCGTCCGATGTAAAGTCAGTAATTAGATCGACTTGAGATAGTTCCGTAGCCGTATCTTGCAATACAAAGATATCATTCCCTGCGCCACCTGTGAGGATATCCAAACCGGAATCGCCATTCAGGAGATCGTTACCCGCACCGCCTGATAACATATCATCTTGCTTACCACCGCGCAAGGTATCATCGCCTTCACCACCTAGCAGGATATCGTTATCGTTATTCCCGCTAAGAAAATCGTTGCCAATACCGCCCACAAGCGAATCTGAACCTTTGCCGCCAATTAGTTCGTCGTTACCTCCTTCACCTACTAAAGTATCTTCTCCTTGATTCCCAAAATAGGTGTTTGGGAAGTCTAATCCCCTCAAGGAATCGTTGCCGGCAAGGGCAAATACGCTTAAGCCTAATGCTGCTGCTGGGAAGCTGGTATCGTTGCTATCTGTTAGCAGGTAAACATCTCCTAATCGGGTGTTTTCGGGTAAGTTCGATCGCACGTTACTTGATACCGATGGTTTTGGAGTTGCAATTGTTATGGAAGTTGGAGTTAGAGGGGTTTTAGCAGTCAAAATTTGTTCGTCTAACGCCGCACCCGTGTTTTCTGCAACTAGAGAATCGAGGGGTTTTTGACCGGCACCAAATGCTTTAAAATCTTGAGTTGTTTCACCCAAAGCAATTTTTTGGATTACTGCTACTTGTTTTTGCAGTTGTGTCAGATCGGTATTAGTTGCGATCGCCCCTACAATCCGTTGATTGGATGCTGCGATTACCTGGGCTAGTGCTGGTGCCGCCACTGCTATTTCTTGGGCGTTAAAATTAGGATCGATCGCCTTTACTCGATCGCCCACTTTTCGGATTAAATCCGCCACTTGTTCGGGTTTGGTGAAATCTAAGGTTCCTGTTTGGATGCGATCGGCGATCGTACTAATTATTTGCTTGACAGCATCACCCATACTCAGATTGCTGGCACCTTCAATTAATCCCGCTGTTTGAGTAATCGAGTTTTGGGCTACCAGCATCGCAGTTAATACCGCTTTACCACCCGGTTGTTGCTCTAGGGTAGCGGCGATCGGATCGACATAATTAA
>JAUBOH010000621.1:0-2812 GCA_036700145.1 Microcoleus occultus BM001215366 | reverse complement strand
AACTGACCCGATTAGCAAAGAGGAGTTTGCCTATTTGCAAGCTTATATTCGGATTGCGCTGGAAAGACCGATCGACGAATTGCGCGCTCAATTCAATCCAGGTGAAACTCTCCGTTTAATTGGTACTGCTGGAACCATCGAAACTTTAGCTGCAATTAATGCTCGCGAAAAGTTGGGAACCGTACCAAGTCCGCTAGCTGGCTATCAATTAAGTTTAAAAGATTTGCGTGATTTAGTCAATCGTTTCCGCAAACTTTCCTATGCCGAAAGGTTGGCAATTCCGGGAATGTCGGACAAGCGGGCGGAAATTATTCTGGCGGGCGCTTTGATTTTGCAGGAAGCGATGGCGCTATTGGGGATGGAATTTCTCACTGTGTGCGATCGATCTTTGAGAGAAGGCGTCATTGTTGACTGGATGCTATCTCGTGGTTTAATTGAAAACCGTTTGCGCTATCAAGGTTCAATCCGCCAGCGCAGCATCCACCACATGGCAGAAAAATATCAAGTTAATTTAGAACAAAGCGAAAGAACCGCAGCATTTGCGCTCAATTTATTTGACCAAACTCAAGGAATTTTGCACTATTGGGGAACCGAAGAACGCGAATTGTTGTGGGCGGCTGCAATCTTACACAACTGTGGTTTGTACGTCAGTCATTCAGCACACCACAAGCATTCTTACTATTTAATTCGGAATGGTGAATTATTGGGATATACTGAAACTGAGATTGAAGTAATTGCCAATTTAGCTCGCTATCACCGGAAAAATTCTCCCAAGAAAAAGCACGAGAATTTTGTAATTCTTCCGAAGAAGTACCGGGAAGTGGTTAGTAAATTGCATCCGTTACTCAGACTGGCTGTGGCTTTGGATAGACGGCAAATTGGGGCAATTTCTGGTCTCAAATGCGAACATCGTCCGGAAGTTCGAGAGTTTCACTTGCGGCTGCAACCGCTTAATTTTGGGGACGATTGCGCTTTGGAAATGTGGAGTTTAGATTATAAAAAGCCGTGTTTTGAAGATGAGTACAATCTCAAATTAGTAGCAACTTTAGAGCCGACTCTGGTTCCAGCTTAACTAAAAACCGTAGGGTGCGTCAGGTGAAAAAATTAGCAATGTGAGAAAACATTCAGTCCTGACGCACCCTACAATAACTAACCGTAGGGTGCGTCAGGTGAAGATTTTCTGTCTATCGTTTAAAAATTTTACATCTGACGCACCCGACAATAACTAACGACTACTAACTGAATATTATGTCGAACTACCGGAGAGCCACCATACCCGGAGCAACCTACTTTTTTACCCAAGTCACTTATCAAAGAATTCCTTGGCTGTGCAGCGATATTGCGCGGGAATCTTTACGAAAATCCCTACTCCGAGTCCAGCAACTTTACCCTTTTTCAATTGAGGCAATTGTGTTATTGCCCAATCACATACATTGTATTTTGACGCTACCAGAGGGTGATAAAAATTATGCAACTCGTTGGCGATTCATTAAAAGTTTTGTCACACATGAATGCGCTGATAAATTAGGAATACACGCCGAAATTAGCGAATCCAGACAAAAACGGAAAGAAAGAAATCTTTGGCAGCGAAGATTTTGGGAACATTTAATTAGAGATGAAACAGACTATGCTAATCATTGCAATTATATTCATTACAATCCAGTCAAACATGGTTTATGTCAGTCCCCCAAAGATTGGCAATATTCTAGCTTCCATCGATTTGTTGCCGAAAGCATTTATCCTGAAGATTGGGGAGAAAATGACATCCCAGATATTCCGGCACATATTGGTCACGAGTAGTGAGTCCGTAGGGTGCGTCAGCCGCAGATTCTCTGTCTGTCGTTCAAAATTTTACAACTGACGCACCCTACAATAACTAACCGTAGGGTGCGTCAGCCGAAGATTCTCTGTCTATCGTTCAAAATTTTTACTGACGCACCCTACAATGAATTGCCAATTTCAACATTTTCAGCATAAAATACAATAATGTCAAATCCCTTACTTTCCCTCAACTACGAACCCGCCCTAGAATCGCTCGGTGGCGACTATTTTGATGAAGTCCCGGCTGCCGATTTTCCGCAGCACATTTTGCGGTATCGCAATGACCAATTACTGCCAACATTGGGTTTAGATCCCGCCCAAGTAACTGACGAACATTTTACCCAAGCATTCGGTGAATTTCACTGCGTCCGTCCCTTCCTTGCACTTCGCTACCACGGCTATCAATTCAACGAATACAACCCGAATTTAGGCGACGGTAGAGGCTTTTTATACGGTCAAGTTCGGGGTACTGATGGCAGGCTTTACGACTTCGGCACAAAAGGTTCCGGTCGCACGCCCTACTCGCGGTCTGCTGATGGTAGACTAACTCTCAAAGGGGGAATTCGCGAAGTTTTGGCGGCGGAAGCTTTGCACCGGTTGGGGGTGAATACTTCGCGCTGTTTTAGTTTAGTTGAAACGGGCGAGGCTTTGTGGCGGGGCGATGAACCCTCTCCGACGCGATCGTCCGTAATGGTGCGTTTTAGCCATTCTCACATCCGGTTCGGTACTTTTGAAAGACTAAATTATATCCGTCGCCCGGATTTAATTGCAAAACTTTTAGATTTTGTAATTGAATATTACTATCCTGAACTGCATTTAGCAGCAAGCAATGCGGGTGTTTCCCCAGCAGAAAAGTATGCGCTATTTTATGCGGATTTAGTTAAGCGTGTAGCTGAATTAGTGGCTCAGTGGATGGCGGCGGGATTTTGCCATGCGGTGCTGAATACTGATAATATGTCGATTACTGGAGAAAGTTTTGATTACGGGCCTT
>JAUBOH010000620.1:0-2838 GCA_036700145.1 Microcoleus occultus BM001215366 | reverse complement strand
GATGTTATGAGGTACAGTAGCAGCAATTAGTAAACCAGTTTTTGAGATGTTGAGGATTCATTAAATCCAAAGCCACAGCAATTATGGTGTCAACCATTTTAGTGGTGGTTGGTGAAAACTGGATCAATAAAGATTTGAGTTGCGACCACCATAATTCAATTGGATTAAAATCAGGAGAGTATGGGGACAAACACAAGATTGAAGCACCCATAGCTTCAATCATAGGCTTAATTGAAGCTAGTTTATGCGCGGGTAAATTATCCATCACTACTACTGCTCCCGACCACAATTGTGGCGCTAAAAGTTTCTCGATAAACACCTCAAATGCTTGGCTATCCATCGAGTTATCCAGGGTCATTAATGCCACTACTTGCGTGAGACTAATTGCACCAATTACTGTGACTTTTTTGCCTCGATAAAAAGGTTTGACTCCATAGGCCCTAGTTCCTAGTTGAGAACGTGCATGAGTTCGGCTTAAACCTAGCAATACTCCAGTCTCATCTAAAAATACTAAATTTTTTGGCTCGATGTCCTTGACTTTTTCCCAATACTCTAACCTTAACTTCATGACTCTTTCTGTTCCTGCTTGGCTACTCCTGACAGTTTTTTTTTGCGATTTAATCCTAACTTCTGTAAGGCACTACACATTGCTGTTCTACCTACCCAATTTCCGGTCTTTTGGGCGAATAACTCACACAATTCTACCAAGGTTGCATCGGGATGTGCTGCCACTATTTCTCTTACTTCTGTTGAGCCGTTATTTAAATGACTTAATCTGGGTTTCCCCCTGGGTTTAGGCTGTAAATTTCCTTCTATTTTTTGTTGCTTGACAAGTTTTTGAACTAAGCTTTTACTGCAGGCAAATATTTCTGCTGTTTTTCTGATCGACAGCTTCTGATCTAGATGGGCTGCTACTATTTTGGAGCGCAAATCTACTGAGTATGCTTTCATTGGTATATTATTTTTAGTCAATTCTATTGTACCTCATAACATCCGGAAGTGCTGTATTACACAGCAGGCGAAACTGGAGTGGTGTCGGCGTTAGATTGACTTGCTCTACGCGCACCTCTACTAAACTGGGATTCCTCAATAGAACTTCAAAAATCTCACTATTCAAATATCGCGGACAATACCCGACAATATGGTGGTCTTCTGTATTTAAAGTCAATGCTTTAGAATCATAATGATTTTGAAATTCGTGAGCTAACCACAAATTTTCTCCTGTCTCTAAGCGGTTAATTCGCTCAATTGTACAGGGTGGCAAATACCGCAGTCCCTGCAAGAAAAAGTGAAGGCGATACCGCCCTTCTGAATCTGGTTCAGGAATGAGAAAAACAGTTAGAGTATCTGTTTCTCGCCGCCCACCGCTGCGGGCTAGCATGGCAATTGGATCGCTTTCATCTTGAGTCAGATTTAGCCAGTGAATAAAACTTGGGTAATCGGGGCGATTTTTCGGCATCAGCCGATTAACAAATACGGAAAATAAGTAGGTTGATGTATATACTTCACCTAAGCGCGGAAACGAGGGCAAGGGTTCAAAACCGCACTTCTGTTGAGCTTCTAAAACGCCTTGCGTGTAGGTAAATTGGTAGTTGGTTCCGTCAAATGTTAGCCAGCCAATGGGAAACCAGGAACGGCTGTTTGGATCTTGCCAAGCCAAAAAAAGCGTTGAGTGTGTTTTCACGGTAGCGTTTTCCTCAAGTTAAGCAGTCTGTGTTGATTGAATTCAAGAATTTTTTGGGCAAACTCGGCTGCAATCGGTGAGATACGAGTGTTAGGAATTCGATTAAAAATATCTAGTAGATTCACCTTTGAGATACTTTCAAGTCGCTCAATCCATATATGCGCTGCATTAGGATAACAACGTGCAGCGCTGTCAAATACATCAAGAGTTTTGAGGGGCTTTTTGTCATCAACGTTGCCATAAAACGCTGAGAAACATTTGTTAGCATAAGCGTCTACTGAGCGTTTGTGCCTTTGTTCATCCCAGAGGTCGCGCCCCAGACTGGAAGCATGATCGTAACTGGGTGCTAGGTGTGCTGTTTTGGATGTAGGGGACGCTAGGTATACTGTTTCGGATGTAGTAGACGCTAGGTGTGCTGTTTCGGATGTAGTAGGCACTGCCTTATTTCGGACAACACCCCAGTTTTCGTGGTGGATCTCGCCATTGCCAATCCACGCATCTAACAGAAGATAGCCGACAAACACTTCTACAGCTTTTTGGATGCCACTGGGTACTGTCCAACCAATGGGTAAGTTCACAGATTCATCAGAGATAATTCTCAACACTAGATCAATTGTATGTTGTGACAGGTTGTAGGTGGCAAAGGTGGGGTAATTGGGCACGATGGGAGTAAGAAGTTCGTTACCGTGAACGAGGGTGCCACCGTTAGGCAAAAAGTAAGAAGAGACTACACCGAGATTCCCCTCACTCGTGGCGGCCAGTTCATAATTAGCATTTCTGAATTCCCAGTAATTCGCACAATTCGGAGGCCACTTTTTCTGCCCAATATAAGCCTAAATCAAGTCTTGCTTGTTTGTACAGGCAGCGGCCGAGTTTTGGGTGTTCAAACCAAAACTTATACTTGCTCCCCATTGCTTCCTGATTAGAAAGTTCGTAAGCTTGAGGGGTGACAATAATGATGGGGAATTCATCGGACATAAATTGGATAACCTATTTCTTTCGCCGTACTCGCAGTTGACAAATATAGCAACCGCTTTCGTCGGTTAGAACACAAAGTCCGGTAGTCAACAGTCAACAGTCAATCGTGAACAGTCAACAAACTAATTAAGCACTTCTGAGTGCCACAATCGGGTCTAGTTTAGCAGCTTGTTTTG
>JAUBOH010000619.1:0-2843 GCA_036700145.1 Microcoleus occultus BM001215366 | reverse complement strand
AAACTCACCCGGAATTGCTGGATGATGGCTTGGTGGCGGCAATGCTAGAAGAGGCAGATAATCTCAAAGAACAAGGCGAACTAAATAACGCTGATTGGCTGAAATATTTTGCAGGGGGACTGAGTAAGGTGGATGGCGACTTCCTAGCGGGAATTGCACTGCAAGGGGAAGCAGATAGACTGTTAGAACAAGGGAGTCGGCAGGATGATATCAGTCAATTTCGAGAAGCTTTGCAGTCTTGGGAACAAGCATTAACTATATATCAGAAAATCGGAAATCGCGATGGAGAAGCAGCTTCCCTCTGCAATTTGGGTATTGCTTACAATTCTTTAAGGCAATACGACAGGGCGATCGAATTTCACCAACAGTCTTTAGAGATTTCACGAAAAACAGGACATCGCCAATGGGAAGCCAATTCCCTCGACGGTTTGGGCAATGTTTATAATTCCCTAGGGAAATACGACCAGGCGATCGAATTTCACCAACAGTCTTTAGAAATTTCACGGGAAATCCGAAATCGCGATGGAGAAGTTGCTTCCCTTTGCAATTTGGGCAATGTTTACAATTCCCTAGGCAAATATGACAAGGCGATCGAATTTCACCAACAGTCTTTAGAGATTTCACGGAAAATAGAATATGGTGATGAAAGAGCTGCTTCCTTTTGCGGTTTGGGGTTAGCTTACGATTCCCTAGGGCAATACGACAAGGCGATCGAATTTCACCAAAAGATTTTAGAGATTTCACAGAACATCGGAGATTCCGATGGAGAAGCTGCTTCACTTTGCAATTTGGGAAATGCTTACGATTCCCTAGGGCAATACCACAAGGCGATCGAATTTTACCAACAGTCTTTAGAGATTTCACAGAAAACCGAAAATCGTCAATGGGAAACCAATGCCCTTTGCAATTTGGGCTTAACTTACTATCAAGTCAGTAAGCGACTTGGGATGCGTTATAAAAGTATTCCCAAAATCCTAGCCTTCCTTCTTAAAAAAATATTTATTATTTTGGATAATTATTACCTTGAACAAGCAGAATCACAACTCCGTACCTCGCTCAAAATTAGGGAAACTCTGCGTTCAGAATTAGTCAATAACGACCACAAAGCCTCAATTTTTGAAACCCAACTATCTGCCTATCGCAACTTACAACGAGTCCTAGTCGCCCGATCGCAATTTAAGGAAGCCCTAGAAATATCCGAAATGTCCCGCACCCGTGCCTTCGTCGAATTATTACAACAAACCTTATTAACAAATGAATTGCCAGCTAATGACCAAACAAATAAATTATCCATCCCCAAAATCCAGCAAATAGCCCGCGACAGAAACTCCACAATAGTTGAATATTCCATTGTCAATCCAGAAATTTATATCTGGGTAATCCAACCAAACGGCAACATCACCCATCGCGACGCCAACCTCGAACCCCTCAACCAACAAAACCAATCCCTCAAACAAATCATCCTCAAAACCCGCATCTCCATCGGTACAACTGAAACCGACGACGAAGGCAACAAAATTCAGCTATAATCCCAGTACAAACGAGACGAAACAGGCGGCTTTCCCCTACTGCAACTCCTCCATCAAATCCTGATCGAACCCATCATCGACTTGCTCCCCACCGATGCCAATTCCCCCATCATCTTCATCCCCCACTACGACTTATTTTTAGTACCCTTCGCCGCCTTGCAAGATAGCCACAACCGCTACCTAATCGAACATCATACCATCCTCACTAGCCCATCCATCCAAGTATTAGAAATCACCCGCGAACATCAAAACCGAGTCCGAGGATTGAGACAAGCCGCCCTAATTGTCGGCGATCCAACCATCCACCCAAACTTCCAATTAGACCCCCACAACCTCAAGCAAATCCCCAGGGCAAAAGAAGCCGCCGAAGCCATTGCCGCCACTTTAGGAACCCAAGCAATTAGCGGAGACAATGCCACAAAAGTCGCCATTTTAGACAGAATGCTAAACACGCGCATCGTCCATTTATCCGCCCACGGACTCCTCGACGATTTCCAAAGTTCCGGCATTCCCGGCGCGATAATTTTAGCACCATCGGGAGACGACGACGGCGCAATTCATGCTATTGATATCCTGCAATTAAAACTCGATTCCGAACTGGTAGTATTGAGCGCGTGCAGCACCGGCCGCGGTAAAATCACGGGAGATGGAGTCATCGGATTGTCGCGCTGCTTCATCCTCGCTGGAGTCCCCAGCATCGTCGTCTCCCTGTGGAATATGGGAGTGATTTCAGCCAAATTGCTAATGAGTGAATTCTACCAAAATTTAGCGCGGGGGGACGATCGAGCTGCGGCCTTGCGGTGTGCTATGCTAACCACAAAAGCTCGATTTCCGAGTCCGAAAGCTTGGGCTGCATTTACGCTAATTGGCGAAACCGAAACTTTCCCGCTGTCAACTGCAAAAATAGATTTAAGGAGATTAGTCATGTCACTTCCCGATGATGCGAAACCCGAAGAAATTGTGGCGGCTTTTAGTAAGTTATTGAAAATATCGGAACCGCAATTTGTCGCAGAATTATCCGCGATTAATATTGGTGCGATGGATAATGTGAATGTTATAGCTCAAACAATCAAGGATTGGTGCGAAAATAAGCCTCAAATTGAAGAGAATTTGGAGAATGAGATTTATCAAGCGGGTGCGGGCGGGACTGATAGTGATGCGCCGGAAGAAGTGGTGAGGGAGTTTTATGAGACGTTGAAGGAAAATCAGATTCGATTGGGTTTGTCTGTGGATTCTGTGGTGCCTGAGACGGATACTTTGGGCACGGAATCGACATAAAAAACTCTTGTCCCCCCCTTATTAAGGGGGGCTAGG
>JAUBOH010000618.1:0-2848 GCA_036700145.1 Microcoleus occultus BM001215366 | reverse complement strand
GGCTTTCGTCTCTTCAGCGGGCTGTGAGCAATCTTCCGACTAATAACCTGTCGGACTAACCTCGGACTATGCTATACTATCCACAAGTAAGTAGTCACTGTAGCTACCTACTTTCAAAATAGAGTGACAGAAGGTTGAATCTAGAATAAATCTAGAAACACCAGAACCTTGACAAATCAATAGTTTCAGGAGAACAACCATGAAAGCTCAGAATAAAGCTCAGTCCGATTGTGATGTCAAAGTTGCCATTGACAAAGGTAGTATCCGCCTCTCATTCCCTAAGCGTCATACATCCCTGTGGGAACTGATGGATAGTAAATCACTCAAAGGTAAGCCTAAGTACCTGTATCTAGGCAAAGCAGGCTTTTCGGGTGACAACCCTGATGACTGCAAGCGAGCCGCGCAAATTGCGATCGCAATGGAGGCTGACTTAGACCATCCTGAGTGGGACAAGCTGTTTGACCGTACCCTTGAAAAGTATGGCTTAGCAGGCTTGCTAGGCGGTAAGTACGCCAAATTAGCTGATGTACTACAGATGCCTGGTACTGTTCAGGCTTTACCCGAGATTACTGTAGGGGAAATGTGGGAGGACTATTTAATTTGGAAAGAACGAGAGGTGCAACCAACGACTTTTAAGCTTCATTTTGTGAGACTTTATACCAATGCGTTGCGAGGGAAAGTATGGGACAAAAAAACTCAATCTTATGCAGATACCAAAAACAATATATGGGAGACTTCACTCGGAGACAGCGTAATTGTAGCAGATAAAATGTTAGCTATCTCGATAGCTCGTGATAGCAGGCGAAAACTGCTATTAGCACTTAATGAAGCATTTTTACGCGCTCAGTCACTAGGCAAAATAAAAGCCACTATCAATCCTTTCCATGAGTTATGGAAGCAGAACACTGACACAAGAGATGAATACAAGTCTATCACCTCCCCGGATGGAGAAGTAATAGAATGGTGGCAAGCAGCCGATGGAAAGGCAGAGAATAATCTGGAAAACGATAAACGTGCCTTTACTAAGGTAGAACGTGATATCATTATCAAGGCGTTTTATGAGTCAGGCAAAATAGGTGAACGCCGATTAGCACCATTGATTGAGTTTCTGTTTTTAACAGGATGTCGCCCCGGTGAAGCTTTTGCCTTGCGGTGGCAAGACATAATGTTTGAACACGGTGTTATTCGGTTTAGCAAAAGTTACAACGGAAAACTAAAAAACATTCAGCGTACCAAGACTGGTGAATTAAGAATGTTTAAGTTGTACCCTAGATTAATAGAATTGTTGATAGAGATTAAACCAATTGGCGGCAAGCCTACCGATTTAATATTTCAACAGGAGGGTGGCAAGCCTGTAAACAGTTGCATTCATAATAGTTATTGGAATTGTCGTCAAGACAGTTACAAGGGGAAAACAACAAAAATTCTTGGTGTCGTATCGAGGTTAGTAGAGGAAGGTAAAATAAGTCAATACCTTCCTCCTTATCACACACGCCATACTTTCATTACATTGACTGCACACGCCAATTCTCACAATACCTCGGCTCTAGACTTGTTAGCCACAGCCTGCGGGAACAGCGTAGAGATTATTGTCAAACATTACCTAGGCGTGGATAATACTACTGAAGTAATCCACGTCTAACCCTACCCATACCCCCTCTAGTCAGGGGGTATTTTTTTGTCTATTTTCCTGCTCTCTCTCACCCTACATAAAGTGACTAGTCACAGTGACTACTTATACAGGCGGAACATCGGCGCTTTCGCGAACACTGTCCAGTAATTTTTGCATCTCGGCGGCTGTAGTCGCCTCTTCTGTAGTTTCGGCAACCTCACCCGCTTCAAGAGCGTTTAAGCGAATATCGATGGTTTTCAATTTGTCAAGAATCAAGCCTAAAAGCGTTGCCAGCAAGTTGAGCATAGGTAAATAATCCTTTGTTAGGGTGTACATTTATACTACAACACTTTAGCTAAATATGAAAAAAACAACGGCTATTACGGTGGACTAAATAATCAACGTATAAATTTATACGTGCCAAGGTAATTTAAGCCGTTTTTTCTTCAAAGCCTTAATGATATCTTTTATTTCGGGCTTCATATCGCCTGATACCGTGATACCTAAATGATTTTTTAGCAGGAACATATCAAGCGATTTCATGCGACGTATCTCTTCTTTTTTAGCTTTGAATTCTTGCGAAATAATCTTTTTTGACGCATTAGCTCCTTTTCCACCGGGTTTTGAATTACCACCGCTTGGTTTAGCCATTTCTCAGTGCCTCACTAATGCTAATATTTTCTGGTTTAAATTCCCATTTAGTAATAGGAATTTTACTAGGTTGTAACATTTTACCTAGTATCTTTTCAACATCATCATCGTTTTTTGCACCAGATACGTCAATCGTTTTGGGTTTCTTTTTTTCAAAGCCTTTATGTCCTTCATAAATAGTAAAACACACTGGCAAGTCTTCCTGCTTAAGTCTCGGCTCAACCCCGATTGCATCAGCGAGAAATTCGACTTTACGTGAGGTTTCCGCTAGTAGTGCCATCACCTGTGTCAGTTGCATTATCATGGCTATTTCAACCCTCTGAGTGCTATTACCGTCACTTATCGCTTCTGCTACCATTTCGTAAATTTGAGATGCCCAAGAAGTAGCGTTTACGGTTTGCCAGTCAGTCCCTAGCGGTTTACTAATTGGATTAATAATCAGCCCGTTAGCCAGCATTCTAAATAAAGCTTCACTGAGTGCATAGTAGTCCTCACACTCTTCGTTACCAGTTCCGCCTGGTACTAAAAAGGCCTTAGCTACTTTGAATTTCTTTTTTTTCATCTTAGCGATACCAAAATATTTAT
>JAUBOH010000617.1:0-2865 GCA_036700145.1 Microcoleus occultus BM001215366 | reverse complement strand
GTGTGCTTTTCCGATTCCTACAATTAATCTGGAGTAGGGAAACGGCACTGCCGTGTCCTAATTGTGCGTAACCTTAATTCCGATGCTAACGGCGAGGTGCGTACATAATCACCAAAACGCCCAGCAAAGCAATCCACCCTCCCAACAAATCGTATTTATCAGGAGCAATGCGATCGACAATCCAGCCCCACAAAATCGACAGCACAATAAAAACACCACCGTAAGCCGCATACGCCCGCCCAAAAGTAGCCGGTTGCAGCGTTGGAATCACCGCGTAAACAGCCAAAATAACCGTCCCAATCACCGCTAACCAAGGGCTTTTTCCTTCGCGCAACCACATCCAGAACAAATAGCCGCCGCCAATTTCGCAGACTCCAGCTACTACGAAAAGCAGCAAAGATTGAATCATATCAACTCCCGTAATATAGTCATAATTAAGTTTGTAGTAAGGACGACATTCGTGGGGGGCGGGTTTATATATATCTAGGCTTGGTGCATTTATTTGTTGGTGAACCCGCCCCTACAAATTGTCCTATCCTAATCGCCTTGACGGTTGCTATAATAAGGACTAAAGTCCTTACTACAAACCAATTTGATTATGAATGATTAACCGGAATCACTCTCATTTGTTTTTGCGGGAATCGCTCAGCCTTGCAGGTTCTTCGATTGTCAAAGCAGCTTCGTTTTCTTCGCCAGTACGAATACGAATTGCTCTGCTTACCGGAATCACAAACAATTTACCATCTCCGACCGTGCCTGTTTTCGCCGCAGCCACAATCGTATCGACAACCGCATCGACGATATCGTCGTTTACGACAATTTCAATTCTGACTTTGGGCAGAAAGTCAACCGTAAAAGGTTTGCCTTCCATATCTAGCAACCCCAAAAAAGCAAGGGGTCTGCCTTTTTGCCGCCCAAATCCTTTCGCACCGGTGACAGTCATTCCCTGAATGCCGAGTTTGACTAAAGCTTCCTTGACGGAATCCAATTTACCAGGCTGGATAATCGCAATAACTAATTGCATAGATTTCAAGTACCTATCGAGATTTAGAGGAAGGGACGTTATCGCGCATGGGATGGTTAATATCCGACGGCAAAAACAGGGGTTTGCCTTTGATTAAGCTGTCTCCAATCAGGTAAGCAAATCCTCCAACAAAGAAGGCTGCAGAAATGCCGATCGCAGTCAGAGAATTCGTCTTGGCATTACCCACTCCAGTCAAACCGTAGTAGAAAATACCACAAACCATCAGTAAATTAGTGACTAAACCCAATAAGGGAATCACAACTGTTTTGATTGGGTTGTGTTCTTCATCTAGCAAATGATCTAGAGTCGCAATCAGCGTCACTCCGCAGGTAATTCCGTATAGCATAAACGTGCCGATGTTAGACACTAACGTGACGATGGTGACGTTATCGACACTCTGCACCGCATAAGAACCAATCAAAGCCGAGAGTCCACTCAGAAAGTAAATCCCGATGTGAGGCGTGTTGTAGCGCCCGTGTAAAAAGCCGAATACGGCGGGCAATTCGCGATCGCTCCCCATCGCATAACTGATCCGAACACCCGTTGACAGCGACGATAGGGCTGTCCCGATCAATGCCATGACGACTGTGCTGGCGATCGTAATTTGCAGCAGAAATCCGTTGCCAAACAGCAGCGTATCCCCCAAGATTTTCGCGATATCGCCGATCGGCGCACCCGACGATAATGCTGCGGCAAAACCCGTTACAGTTTTACCATCAACAGTTGCAGTGTATTGGTCTCCGATGAAAAAATTCGCCGCGAAATACTCAAAGAAGTAACAGATACAAGCCTGGATAAATAAAGATAGAATGACACCGCGAGGAATATCGCGCTGAGGATTAATCGCCTCACCCGCCATCGCTGTTGCCGATTCAAATCCCACCAGTAAAAGAATAGCGATCGTCGCCTGATAAATCAATCCCGATAAATCGTGAGGAACTATAACGCTAAGAGCATTTGCGTGTTCGTAATTCACATTCGGATGACCCAATCGGTAAATAATCATCAACAATCCCAGGAAGGTGAGAGAGCTAATTTGGACAATGTTGATGATGATATTAATCAGTGTCGAACCGGTAACGCCTTGGAGGGCAATAAAGCCCACCAGCCCAGTAAAGATAAAACAAATTAAGGCTTTGCTGAACCAATCCGTTGCAAAATCAGGGTTAAACAACTGCCCGATGTAAACGACAAGCGTTCCCATAAAGCTAATCATGATTCCGGGATACACCCAGTAATACAAGTGTGCCGCCCAGCCGGTGACAAACTTTGCCAAACGCGCTAAACGAAAGTGTTTGTGTTCCTCTTTTGCTAAGATTGCTGCTTCGGCATAATAGTAGGAACTACCGGCACCAGCTTCGGGGTAAGCTTTAGAAAGCGTTGCATAACAGCTTGCGGTTAGTAGGGCTATACAAGTTGCAAGGGCGATCGCAGCCCACATATTTTTAGCAGAATCCGGCGGGGCTTGCAGTTGGTAAGTCGTCCACAGAAAAGCGCCGGGAGCAATCAGCGCCATCGCGTTAATTGTAATGCCTACCAGTCCCAGGGTAGGCTTGAGTTCTCCATTTGAGTCAGTCATGGGATTTTAGATTTTAGATGTTAGATTTTAGTATTGATCCCGCGGCCTGTAACGGGGGCTTGTGACCAAATTGCTTTCGGTCATTTCGAGCTGTTACATCAGTCATCATTTGCATACAACTCCTTGTGTAATGGCTAATACTATATAAGTCCGTATCACAGAATACAACAGACGCTATAAGCCCTGTTTTATTCTGCTATAACCTTTGTTGTGTATCGATTAGACGAAATATTAATTTTTCACGTTCGATCGCATTTACAGC
>JAUBOH010000616.1:0-2872 GCA_036700145.1 Microcoleus occultus BM001215366 | reverse complement strand
CAATACGGTTCACTTAACACTATTTATGCGCCGGAGATCCCCCTAAATCCCCCTTAAGAAGGGGGACTTTGAGAGCATTCTTGTCCCCCCCTTTTTTAAGGGGGGCTAGGGGGGGATCTGTCTTAAGTAAACCGTATTGATCTATATTCCTTATAGAGATGTGGTAGCAGCATTTAAGGAAATTGATTTTGATGTTGCATTTGACGAAAAAACTGCGGACGAAATCTATACCGCAGCTTCTAAGAGGTTGGCCGGTCTCAATAGTTCCGACAAAAATAAGCTGCGACTGGCTTTGATGCGTGTTTCAAAACAAGAAGTCGATCGCTTTATGGATACGCTCAGAAATTGCCTCCACCGTTTCATTTCCCAAATAATTATCATGCCACTTTTTGGTACAAGATATGAGTTTGAGAGTATTGATGATGCACTAACAAAGCTAAACACAGTTGATATCGATCGCCCGAGCGGTGAGTTTGAGAGGTTTGAAGTTATTATCGATTACAGCAACAGCGACACAATTCGAGCAACTTTTCAGAACAAGATTTTGCTGGCAGACTTCTTGAGGAAGCTGAAAAATTGAACTCTTTCTATTTATGGGCCCTGGAACTCCGGGAACATACCGCAGCCTGCCCGATCGCGATCGCCCTCACAATATTACGGATTGTTACTTTGTTTCTAATAAACGAGACGGGGGCGATCGGCATCCTTTACGATCCCTCTTAGTTTTGCCATCTGAGTTAATTCGCCATGTACCAGCCTTTTCGGGAATACCTAGAGCAAGAGCTGTTTCAAAGGTTTGATTTGCAAAGTCGCCCCATTCCCTCCGGGTTGGAAGTCAATGTCAGCGATCGCGGCAAAACCCCAGCTACTATCCGCAGTTCGTGTTACGAATGCCCGCAATTGCGAAAAATCCGTTACACTTACATCGATGCGGGTGAATCTGCTCAAGTTTTTAATTGCGTGATTTATCCGAGTCACAATTACGATTTGCCGCTGTTGGGAATTGACCTCTTGTCTTTTGGCAAGAAGAAAATTTTGGTGGTTCTCGACTTTCAGCCACTATTTAGAGATGAAGCTTATATTGCAAAATACGTTCAACCTCTACAATCCCTGCGCGACAAGTACGACGACTTGGCCCAAAATTTAGAAATGAAATTTTATGACGCCAATCAGTATTTTTCTAAATACTTGCTGTTCGCCAAAACAGATGCGGAAACTGTAGAAAATCGGGTATATCCAGCTTTTAAAGACTATTTGGATTTGTACTGGAAAATGCTGTCGTCCGCACAACCGCTGACTGACCCAGAAGATATCCAGCGCATCGTTAAAGCTCAAAAAGATTACGACCAGTACAGCGCAGACAGAGACCCGGCTTCGGGCTTGTTTAGCAGTTATTTCGGTCACGAATGGGCCCAAAAATTTCTTTACGAATTTTTGTTTGAAGATGCCGTGCCTTTAGCTGTTACTGCCAACTCGCGATGACCGCTAAATTAACAGGAATTTTTGTAAAGAACAAGTTTGTAGTAAGGACTTCAGTCCTGAAAATTAGGGTTGAGAAGGACTGACATTCCTTACTACAAACTTAGGAGGAAGGACTAAAGTCCTCACTACAAACCTGAAGAAGTTTAATCTAAAATCTAAAATCTAAAATCTAAAATCGACATGACTCTTTATCAGCCTTTTTTAGATGCGGCGATCGCACTTTTGGAAAATCGGTTAGACTTACAGGCTTACCCGATTCCAGAAGGCTTTGAACTCAAGCAAGCTACAGTCGGAAAAGGGAAAAATCAAGAGGAAATCGTAACAACAAGTTATGCTTTTTCATCCCCGAAACTGCGGCAAATTCGCGCGGCTCACGTTCAAGGCGGCAGCAGCTTGCAAGTTCTCAATTTTGTGATTTTCCCGCACCTTAACTATGATTTGCCGTTTTTTGGTGCGGATTTGGTGACGCTACCGGGGGGTCATTTGATTGCTCTGGATATGCAGCCTCTGTTTGGTGGGGACGCTGACTACCAGGCTAAGTATACTGCGCCGATCGAACAAATTTTTCAAGCTCATCAACCGCACCTCCCCTGGGGCGGCGATTTCCCTGAAGAAGCGAAGCAGTTTTTCTCGCCGGCGTTTCTGTGGACTCGCCCCAAAGAAACTGAAGTTGTGGAAACTCGCGTTTTTGCAGCGTTCAAAGACTATCTGGCTGCTTATTTGGATTTGGTCGATCGCGCCGAACCGATCGCAGATGGTGCAAAGTTAGATAGTATCTTAGAAGCTCAACTGCGCTATCTGCGGTATCGTGCCGAAAAAGACCCGGCCCGGGGAATGTTCAAGCGGTTCTACGGCGAGGAATGGACGGAAGAATACATTCACGGCTTTTTGTTCGATTTGGAACGGAAGCTGCCACAATTAGTAAGTAACAAAAATTGATTTTAATAGAAGCTTCAGCCACTATACTAATAAGTGTAGGTTGGCATGAGGAAAATGCCAATGGTAAAAAAAAGTCGCAATCCAGTTAGTTCAAATTTAGAAAGCAAAGTCAAAGTCGGACTTTCGCTGACTCCTTCTAGTGCCGATCGATTGAACTCGATCGCTCGCAAGCTCGGAATATCAAGGTCGGAACTCCTAGAACGCTTGGCACAAGGCGCTCTGGAGATTTCAAAGGACAAGGCGGAAGTTAGTGTCACTTGGAAAAAAGGTGAAGAAACGCAGGTCGAACCCACCAACTTGCAAGGGGAAACAGTCGCCGATCGCGAAATTAATCAGGCTGTAACGGCAGAAACTCTACCGTCCAAGGTCAGCGTACAGCCCAATCCGCTGCAAGCAAGTTACGAAGCTTTACAGCAGCAGTTGAGTGAACGCGAAAGCTCGATGGAATCTT
>JAUBOH010000615.1:0-2910 GCA_036700145.1 Microcoleus occultus BM001215366 | reverse complement strand
CAGTCGGATTTACCCGCTGAGATAATTGTAATAGCTGACAACTGGGAGTATATCTCACACCGCCAGGGAAAAGATCGAGGAGACTTCCAGTTTCTTCGGCATTCTGCCTTAGCCTTTTGCTAGTTAATGCGTGAAGCGGCAACAAGTGCAAATATCGGAAGGGAACTAAGATTAATTTTTGGCAGTTTTCGGGGAGGCGAGCAATTATTTCATCGATGTGCAGAATCTCCGCTAATTTTTCCAGGCGACTTTCTAGCTGGTTTCTCCAATTGTCGGTTTCCTCGTTGATGTAGTCGTTGATATACTCGTTAGCCAAATCTACTACTGCTTGCAAGTCTTGATAGGAAGATTGCCAGACATCAGGTTGGATGGAGTTGTGGTTGACAATGAAAACTTTAAAGCCGTTTGGGGTAATATACCATTCCAAAATTGCCTCATTTTCAGCTAACAGACTGCGAATTTTGGCAAAACTAATAGGCTGTTGCTGTAAATTTTCTGGGAGGCTGCGGGCTTTGTGAAACAATTCTACGAGATTTCTATTTTTGCTGCCTTCGACATATTCTAGAGCGGCAGTGGAGTTTTCCATCTCTAGAGAAACTTCTACCATTACCTGATAAAGTTTATTCCATTCTTCAGCTAATTTCTGTCTGTCTGCTTCGCCGCCGATAAAGATTTCACTCCGCATTGATTCGACTGTTTCAATGACGGCAGCAAAGGTATTGTAAGCTTGGGGGAGTTGGGAATTATCCCGGTAGGCAAGTCCGATATTATACAAGGTTATAGTATGCTCGATCGGAAATGCCTTGCGGGTGTAAACTTTCAATGATGTCAGAAAAGCGGCGATCGCCAGTTTCAAATTCTCGGCTTTTCCCCCTAGTATTCTGTTGCTGTAGGCATTCCCCAAACTATTTTGACTCCTTGCCCAATCTTCGGGAAATGCCTCACGGGTGAGAATTTCTAATGATGCCAGAGAAGCGACGATTGCCAATTCCAGATTCTCGGCTTTTCCCCCTAGTATTCTGTTGCGGTAGGCAGCCCCCAAATTATTTTGACTCCTTGCCCAATCTTCAGGAAATGCCTCGCGGTTGTAAACTTCTAATGATGCCTGATAAGAGGCGATCGCCAGTTCCAGATTCTCGGCTTTTTCTCCTCTAATTCTGTTGCAGTAGGCATTCCCCAAATTATTTTGATTCGTTGCCCAATCTTCAGGAAATGCCTCGCGGTTATAAATGGACAATGATGCCAGAGAAGCTGCGATCGCCAGTTCCAGATTCTTTGCTTTTTGACCTCTGATTCTGTCTCCGTAGACAAGACCCAAATTACATTGACTTCTTGCCCAATCTTCAGGAAATTCCTCGCGGGTGAGAATTTCTAATGATGCCTGATAAGAGGCTATCGCCATTTCCAGATTCTCGGCTTTTTCCCCTTTAATTCTGTTACGGTAGGCAGCCCCCAAATTATTTTGCATCCTTGCCCATGTTTCGGGAAATGCCTCGCGGGTGTAAACTTCCAATGATGCCTGATAAGAGGCGATTGCTAGTTCCAGATTCTCGGATTTGCTCCCCCTAATTCTGTTGCGGTAGGCATTCCCCAAACTATTTTGATTCGTTGCCCAATCTTCAGGAAATGCCTCGCGGGTGAGAATTTCTAATGATGCTATAAAAGCGGCGATCGCCCTTTCGAGATTATCCGCTTTTTCGCCCCTGATTCTGTGGCTGTAGGCAATCCCCAAATTATTTTGAGCCTTTGCCCAATATTCAGCATATTCTTCACGGGTAAAAACTGTCATGGCAACTTCATAACCTGCAATAGCAATTTCCAAATTACTGGCCCTGCTGCCTAAAGTAAATTTACAAATAACATCGCTAAAATTGTCAATAGCTAGCACTATATAATTTCGTCTGGATTGGTCGTCTAAGTTCAACAAAATTTCCGCCGCCCAATTTCGCAAAACCACAGCAAAATTATCATTAACCAAGTTGAGATTATCTCGCAGCAGGGGATAAATTACATTAGGATTGCCGTTGCTGTCTGCCGTTACCTGCAATACTTCCTCTAGGAATTTGAGGTAAGTGGAGGGCGACGATTTATCTAGCATTGTATTGCCATAAGTACCCATAAGATGCCCTGCAAGATTCATTAAATAATTAGCATCATCCAGGTTGTTAAAAGTTCTAAGATTGTTTGCCTCTTCTAGCATTACCTGCACCAACCCCGCATCAACTAACTCGGAGTTTGCCTCTAAAATTTGGCTTTCTTCCCCGCTGGGGCAATTCAGTAGCGATTCAATCAGATTGAGATAGGCTTGGCGGCGTTCTTCGTTCATTGCTGATAACCCATGTTTTTAGAATTTTACATTCTTTGTCGGGGAAAAACAAGGGGGAAACCGGACTTGCTGAATCGTCTGGAGTCGTTGGAGTGTGCGTCATAATTAGCATTGGTATTTAGGATAACGGCAGAGTTCCAATCAGATTTTGAGCTAATTCGAGAAATTCTTCAGCTTGGGCGATCGAATCTGCTGCTTGATTAGCCGTTACAGCATTAATTTCACCATAGTCTCCAGCATTTCGCAATTCCTGCGATCTAATTAGGAATTGGTGAAATTTCACAGGTACTCTCCCTGTACGAGCAAATTCTCTGCCAAAGGCGCTGATGACTGCGGAATACTTGGAAAAAGATAATCCTTCACCCTCTAGAAATGCTTCAGCAATATAAAACATTGCGTAATAGGCGCGAGAAGCTGCATAATCAGGATATCCGCCATCCAATATAAATTTTGCTGCTGCAAGGCTTTGACGAGCTTTGAGGAGTAAGTTTAATTGAGCTGGTGTCATATTAAAATTCCCTCTCTACGAATATTTCTGAGCAAAGGGCCTTGATAATTAGTAAACCGTTCCTCATTCATAAAGT
>JAUBOH010000614.1:0-2922 GCA_036700145.1 Microcoleus occultus BM001215366 | reverse complement strand
TAATTGAACCGTATTCAAAAATCGGACTACCGAACAGTTTACCCGATCGGTAAAATACAGGCGGCGAGTCGCCTTGGAATAAAGCATCGCGACATTTATCGGCGAGGGGTTTGAGGGAATCTAAATTATCTGAGGAGTTTTCAGGAAGCCATGCGGTAATCAGGAGAGTTTGACCTAAAAAGTTGTCATCATCATTGATAAGTAAGGCTTGATTTGGGTTAAATTTCTGGATTAAATCAACATCTACATTATCAGCCGTGCCATCTTCCGGGCAACCTATGTTTAACCATAAAGCATAGCTGTCTTGAATTTGTAGCGGTTGGGCAAAACCTTCTATAGGTGGATTGCTAGTAAATTTAAGGGCGACATTTGGTAGCAAATCGTTGCGGTAGCTGTGAGAATTTGGCGGGAAAACTAGATTGGGTGTTACCGTTTCGTTGGTGAAGTTGGCGAGGATATTGTCGCAGTGTTTCCACAGAGGATTATTGCTGCCCTTACTGTCACTGTGCAGTTGGAAAGCGTATAAATAGACATTGGGGGCAGAAATTTTGTCGCTCATGTTATTGGCGCGGGGGCTATGAATTGGGAGGGCGTTTTTTGAGGTTTTCGAGTAACTCTGGATAGCGGTTTGATAGCCTTGGTTCTTGCTGTTCTTTTTTGGTGGGTTGTGGGTCTGGCTTTCTAGCCATTAAATTGATCTCATCTGTTATTTTAGGATAGTTTGCACACCAATCGCCAATGGCATCAGCTACTTCATTGTTCGATTTATCAGCCATCTGGGATATCGTATTGCTGAGATTTGCTAAATCGTCAACCGCCCCGACTTGTTCAAAGACTTCGGGTTTGGTTTCAAAGACTGCTAGGAAGCCAGAAATAAATTGTTCATCTGTCATTGCCAATTTCTCCTTTGATTATATTGTAGGGGCGGGTTCGCCGAGATTTATGAATCAAAACCAACCAACTAATAAACCCGCCCTCCCCCACGAGGCCGGGGCGGGTTTTTAGGATTTACGGTGTGGTTTCACAGACAGTCGCGAACCCGCCCCTACAGCAATTATATCTATTTTGTACGATATCAAATCACCAATTCCAACAATTTTGTAGGGGCGGGTTCGCCGAAATTTATGAATCAAAACCAACCAACTAATAAACCCGCCTTCCCCATTCAAAAACCCTTTATCTTATTGCCCAACTGCACAGAAAGCCGCCCAGTGTACGGGAGACTCATAAGGTTGATAATCCTGTTTGTAACCGCGCCTGTATCTGTTTTGAATTTTCTGTTTGTGTTCGTGACTCAGCAACTTCGACGCTTCCACCCATTCTAGCAAACCTTGAACAGTCAAACTCCGCAGCCACAACTGAGATTCCCGCAAAGCAATAGCCACAGGCGGGCGAGTTTCAGACAGCAAAAGTTCGTAAAACTTAATCATCAAAATTGCGGTAGATACATCATTTACAGCCCATAAAGTGCTAATTACATTCGTGGTTCCGGCATATAAAAAACCGCTAGGCAATCCGATATACTCATCAGTGCTATCTCTAATATCCGTTAACCCAGTTTCGCAGGCAGAAAGCGCAACCAAACTGCACTTATTCAGCGGCAAATCAAAGATTTCTTCCAGCGTCAGACATTTTTCAATATCCCACAATTCGTCTTGGGGAGAACGAATATAACTTTTGTTCTCGGAGTCAACGCCATCGGTGGCAGTTTTTGCCCCAGCTAAGATTAATGCTGATTTCCGGGGATTGTCAAAGTCAAAAAAGCCGTGACAGGAAAAGTGGGCGATGTCGGCATTTTGCAACGATTCAAGCTGTTGCTGCAATCCTGTCTTACTTGCCTTTTCCCGAATCAAAACTTCGGCAGGATTAAAGGATTTGGCAATTGCTTCAACTTCGATATCGGTGAAGTCTAAATCTTCTGTCGGGTTTTGAATAGCAAACAATCTTGTGGGTGATGACTCTTCCCCTGTCGGATTTACCCGCTGAGATAATTGTAATAGCTGACAACTGGGAGTGTATCTCACGCCGCCAGGGAAAAGATCGAGGAGAGATCCTGTTTCTTCTGCATTTTGCCTTAGCCTTCGGCTGGTTAATGCGTGAAGTGGTAACAAGTGCAAATATCGGAAGGGAACTAATATCAACCGCTGGCAGTTTTCCGGGAGGCGAGAAATTATTTCATCGATGTGCAAGATTTTAGCTAATTTTTGCAGGCGGGTTTCTAGTTGATTTCTCCAGTTGTCAGGTTGGTTTATGTAGTCGTTGATATATTCATTCATAAACTCCACTAATGCTTCTGAGTCTGTATCGGAAGATTGCCAGACATCGGGTTGGGTGGAGTCGCGGGTAATAATAAAAACTTTCAAGCCGTTAAAGGTAATGTACCATTCCAAAATTGACTCATCTTCACCTAACATAATGCGAATTTCTTGAAAACTAATCCGCTGTACATTTTGCCGGAGGCTGCGGGATTTGTGAAACAATTCTACTAGGTTTCTGGTTTTGCTGCGCTCAACGTATTCTAGGGCGGCGGTGTTGTTTTCCATTTTTAGGCAAACTTCTATCATTTCCTGATAAAGTTGATTCCATTCTTCAGCTAACTTCTGTCTGTCTGCTTCGCCGCCGATAATAATTTCACTCCGCATTGATTCGACTGTATCAATGGCGGATTTAAAGGTATTGTAAGCTTCTGGTAGTTGGGAATTATCCCGGTAGGCAAATCCGAGATTAAATGAAGTTCGAGCATTATCTATAGGAAATGCCTCGCGGGTATAAACTGATAATGATGCTTGACAAGCGGCGATAGCCAGTTCAAGATTATCAGCTTTTTTTCCTCTGATTCTGTTGCGGTAGGCATTCCCCAAATTATGTTGACTCCTTGCCCAGTCTTCAGGAAATGCCTCGCGGGTGTAAATTTCTAATGAT
>JAUBOH010000613.1:0-2934 GCA_036700145.1 Microcoleus occultus BM001215366 | reverse complement strand
GAAACTACCCTACACAACGTGTTAAATTCAAGTCCCGTCACCCTACTTAATGTTTTGTTACATACTTTGGGATTTTCCCGCCGACCTACTTAGGCGCGCTTAGACTGTTTTGCGCCGTCTGTTTTCTCCTTTGCTAAGTCCTTCATGGCATCCGCTTCTTCTTTAGTAAAATAGCGGGGCGCTGGCGCGACTGGAACACTGCGGATGCTAGAAAAGTTGCCGGGATTTAGCGGCGTGATGACGCCAGGGGCTGTAGCAGCCAAAACTTTTGATTTGTCGATCGCGTGTCCGCCTTCATTGCTAGCGGTTAGTTTTCCGGCATCAGAATTGCCGCCAAATAGGCGCAGTTGTAAGCTCATAATTTTGTCCGTATTTGAATGTTGATGCGAACTGGGGGGAATAGATTCAAAGGGTTGATTTGTCGCCACATGGACATTGCCAGCACAAACACGGACGCCGATGCGAGTGCGATCGCAATCAGTTGAGAGAAATCAACCCAGTCCAAAAAAGTGGAATTTTGACGGGTAAAACCGCACACCGGGAAGGAACCGTCATTAGTCCAACCATCCGCTGTGTCATGCGATTCAGCGTGATTAGTTTCTGGTAATATACCAGGTAGGTCTACACTGTCTACATTCACTGTGTCAAGCGATTCACCGTCAACGAGATACACCTCTAGCAGTGCTTCCCACGTAGCAGTTTTAGAAAGTTTTCCAAACTGTTTGGCGTCTTCATTGGTAAAGCCGCTGTTAAAGGCGATCGCCCGCTCGTTTGTCAATGCGACGGCGGTTCACTATGGGCTTAGTCATGGCAAAACCCCGCCAACTCAATCATTAAGAGTTGCGATCGCCCGTACAGGCAATCGTCTAAAAATGTCATAATTTATCGGCTCCAAGCGTTGTGATTGAACGGTTGGGGAAGTCGTGACTTGGTTAGCATTGCAAGTGCTAGTCAGTCGCGCAACAATCTTCCTTGGTTACTCACGATTGCAGGCTTACAGTTTTTTGTCAACACAGGGACTGTAAAGTTTTGTTTCAAATTATTCGGTAAGCAACTCCATCACTTCGTCAGGGGTAATACCGTAAATAGCGGCTAGCAGTTTGATATTTTTCACATCACTTCCTAACTGTTTAAGCACTCCAATTGCACTACCCAATGGAATAGTTTCTGTTGTGGACTGAGTTAATAAATCAATCGTTGTCTGAGTATTGGCTCGTTTTTTATAAGTGCCTTCATTCATCTGTGTTGAATGCCCCAAACTCTTAGCCCTTGTCTCCTGAGACATCCCCGCCATTTGACCGTTGAGATTCGCTAAGTGACGTAAAGCGTGGGTTTGGGTAAAGCCTTTGTCCCATCTTCTTAAGATAGTTTGTGCGCGGTCGCTGTATAGCCCACTAATTGTCTTTGGATTGTTTGATGATGTTCTAATATCAGGTAAGTTGCCTGACTTGATTTCTCAACATTCTATCAAATCAGAATGAGTAGGAGGCAGCATAGGTATACACAATCTGTAGCCAGTCTTGCTTGTGGTGTCTAGTAACGTTTTATCGCCTACTACAGCAATCATTTGTTTATTTATCTGTTCATTTAAGGTAGGAATAATCACACCATTTTTTGTCTTAAATGGCTTGTAAATATTCTGAATAGCAAAAACTTCATGAACTCTAAAACGATACACCAACTGCATTAAGAATACCCACATCCACCGCTTACGTGATTCCAAATGGTATCGTTTGTTGTTGGGCACAGCTAAAACCAATTCTCGAAATTTAAAAAAATCATCAACCGATAAAGTTTGAAGGTCTTCGCGAAATTCTGTTTGTGTACCGTCAATCTCTTTGAGTCGGGCCAAGAGGTCTGTACTGTCAATAGTCTCAGCAATTTTTTTCATGGCATCCAAGCAATTTTTAAAGCATTTAGTTCCTGTTTTTTTACAGTTAACTACGGACAGAACATCTGTTAGGTTTACGACCGTATCTTGTGGCAACAGCTTATAGTAGTCACCGTAAACTGCACTCCAAGTACGTTGCTGACTAATACTACTCCTGTCACGTTGTTGACGGCGTTTAGTACGTCCCTCCCAGTATTCTTTCTCTACTTTTGCGATCGCCTCACCAAACGTTATCAAATCATTTTTGATGACGTTTTTATCCAAAATAACATCATCATACCAGGCTAAAAACCGACTCTCGCTAGAGAAGGATTGTAAAGCGCTAGCAACTAGATGAGCTTTCCTCAGAGCATCAGTAATACCTTGCATCGTCAGGTAACACCCGCAGGTTTTGTTGACCCGCTTGTCACCCAACTTGAATTGCAGTGTTATGTAACCACCGCTAGCTTTCCTGTCTCTTTTTAGCCCTACGCCCTTGGGGCATTCTTTTTGTGCTTGTTTGAAATAGTCCAGAACCCGCTCGTAGCCAATAAGGTAGTCTGCGGTGGTACTTGCCGTGAGTGGATTAGATTTTTCGCTCATCTTTCGCTCCCTGCTCTAATAGTGCTGAGTTCGACTGATGTACTCAGCCTACAGTTAAGTCGCTCAGTGTTCGCTCAAATCCAAAACAGGACTTTCAGAGTGGGGCAAAAATGGCTAGAACGGCGGAAATTCGTAATTTAAGAGCGATGCTTTGATTCAACTCCTGCCGTACCCGTTAAAAAAACCTAATATTATCAAGGGTTTGGCCCGTTTTCTACCGCCAGCTCTCTTGGCGGATACAACCTGATTGGCTTCGGATTTGTTTGGTATGCTCAAATCCGAAAAACCGTCAAATTCGGGATATGTCCCGCCTGCTCAACCAGGCGGGAGATATCCCGCTTCCGGCATCCGGCATCCGGCTTCCGGCTTCCGGCTTCCGGGCGTCCGGCACTGCTACTCCTGGCTCGTATAGCAGTTGACAGTTGACAATTGACAATTGACAGTTGGTTTTTAACAGTGAG
>JAUBOH010000612.1:259-2935 GCA_036700145.1 Microcoleus occultus BM001215366 | reverse complement strand
GTGGCCGCCGTGGCCGCCGTGGGCATACCTCACCACGCTTGAGAACCGCTATAAGTGAGTGTAATCAGGGACTAAGTGCTTTCTACAACCAAAGTTCACCCTCCGTACACTGACCTTTAGTTGAGTATTAAAAACTATGAACCGTATCTGCAAACAATTCGGGTATTTAGTAGCTACTGGATTAATTCTGATCGGCGCTAGCACTTGTTCTAGCTATGATGCAGCTAACTCGGCCGAAAACCAAAGCCAACCATCAGCCAGTAAATTCGGACACCTACAGCTAGCGGGAAATCAACTTGATACTCGATCGACTCCATTAACACAGCCCTCTAATTCTGTTGCCTCAGTTTTAGGTACTTCCGTAGTATCAGAGAATACACTAACGGTTGCGATTTATAAGGTAGACAATCTGTGTCAAAGTCTGAAACCGGAAACAGTTACAGGCCCAGACAACCAATTAATGTCATCGGCTGTGAACGAAGTCTTAAACCAGCAGATTTTCAGTAGTCTTGGCTTGGTTGGTTATCGGCTCAGGATCGATCGCGACCTCGGAATAGCTACCGTAGATTTACGGGCCTCCGGGACTTCCCGGCAGAAATTGCAAAATCTGTCGAGTTGTCAGATGTTAGGTTTGTTCGGAGGCGTGCGCCAAACTTTAAGCAGTTATGCTCCTTGGCAAATCAAAACTGTGCGTTTTACAGAGCTTGGAGAGGACATTTTGAGTACGGTTCGAGAATAAGCTCTTAAAATTATTAAACATGGGACTTACGCACTTCTGGCCTTAAAAAGGGTTGGGAGGGATTGAATAAACCTTCAAACCCTTTGATATCCGTTGATGCTGCCTAAGTCCTGTGACCAAAACCCAGGCAATTCCTATGACACTACCTAACGGCCCCAAAGCTCCACCCTTTGTGCAGCTAATTCAATGGATCGGCGATCCATTGACATACATGGATAAATGTACCAAGCAATACGGCGACATTTTCACAGCTCAATTGGGCAACATCGAGCCATTGGTGATGATCAACCAGCCGCAAGCTGTCCAGGAGATGCTCAACAGCAACGCGTTTCACGCTCCAGGCAGCCTGAACAGCATCCTAAAACCCTTGATGGGAGAACAATCCATGATTATGCTCTCGGGAGAAAAGCACAAACGCGAGCGCCAATTATTGATGCCACCCTTTCACGGGGAACGGATGCGGAATTACGGCCAACTAATTTGCGATATCGCGGCTGATGTTGCCAGCAAGTGGTCGGTCGATCGACCTTTTGTGGCCCGCAGCGCCATGCAGGAAGTCACGATGCGGGTAATTTTGCAGGCTGTTTTCGGGTTCGATAACGGGCCGCGGTTGGAAGAGATCAGGCCCCTACTTGCCTCAGTCGTGGATATGACTGGTTCTCCGTTGCGATCGAGTATGCTGTTTCTGAATTGGATGCAGCAAGATTGGGGATCTTGGAGTCCTTGGGGACGCATGAAACAGCGGCGGCGGAAAATTGACGAACTGATGGACGCGGAAATTGAAGAACGCAGACTCCAACCAGACGCCAACCGCACCGACATTCTCAGCTTAATGATGACCGCGCGCGACGAAAACGGCCAACCAATGACCAATGAGGAATTGCGCGACGAGTTGATGACGCTGCTGTTTGCAGGCCACGAAACCACAGCAACGGCCCTAGCTTGGGCGTTTTACTGGATTCACCATTTACCCTCGGTGCGCCAGAAGTTGCTGGAAGAATTGGACAGTTTGGGGGAAAATCCCGACCCGATGACGATTTTCCGCTTACCTTACCTGAGTGCAGTTTGTCAGGAGACGCTGCGTATTTACCCCGTCGGAATGCTGACGTTTGCGCGAGAAGTGCTCGCGCCCGTGGAACTGATGGGACATCAACTTGAGCCGGGCACGGTTGTCGTCGGCTCGATTTATTTGACCCACAGACGGGAGGATTTGTATCCAGAACCGCTGGAATTTAAACCGGAACGGTTTTTGGAAAGGCAATTCTCGCCTTACGAGTATTTGCCATTTGGAGGCGGTAGCCGCCGCTGTATCGGCTTGGCGCTGGCGCAGTTGGAGATGAAACTCGTGCTGGCAACTATTTTGCGGGATTTTGACCTAGTATTAGCCGAGAAAAAGCCCGTACAGGCCAAACGCCGAGGGGTGACTTTAGGCCCAGCAGGTGGCGTGCGGATGACCCTGCTGGGGCGGCGGATGCGGCAGCAGCAGCCTGAACCTCTTGCTAGTGCGGTTTAAAGTCGCAGCAGTTGCATGGGCGGACGATCGAACTTTCGGCCTTGATTGCAAAGGATTTAGGTGAAATGGGCGATCGACCGCCAATGCAATGATTTTTGGTAGCACCCGCTACAGATCAACAGCTAGAATCCTTAACCTGTAACCATCACCCGCTCTCAAATTTAAAATTTTTAGTTTAAAATGGTATGAACCTTGGAAACATACCCTAAAAGCAAAAGTGGGTGATTGCAATAGTCCTCTTGATATCTCGAAAGCCTGACTGCCATACTTTAAAAACATATGCATACCCTGTTATTCAGCAAGGTCGGAAGCGTGTTGGCATTGCCCGCAATCTTCCGGCCTCTTTATTTTTTAGAAGGAAGAGGGAACAAGGAAGAGGGAACAAGGAAGAGGGAACAAGGAAGAGGGAACAAGGAAGAGGGAA
>JAUBOH010000612.1:0-159 GCA_036700145.1 Microcoleus occultus BM001215366 | reverse complement strand
CAAGGAAGATTTTCCCTATTCTCCCCCTCGGACACTCGGACACTCGGACACTCGGACACTCGGACACTCTCCCCATCTATAGCGGTTCTCAATAAAGTGAGGTCTGCCCTATGCCCACGGCGGCCTATGCCCACGGCGGCCTATGCCCACGGCGGCCTA
>JAUBOH010000611.1:0-2942 GCA_036700145.1 Microcoleus occultus BM001215366 | reverse complement strand
GTGGCTGCAACACCGACTCCTGCACCTGTGGCTGCAACACCGACTCCTGCACCTGTCGCTGCAACACCGACTCCTGCACCTGTGGCTGCAACACCAACTCCTGCACCTGTGGCTGCAACACCAACTCCTGCACCTGTGGCTGTGGCTGCAACACCGACTCCTGTGGCTGTGGCTGCAACACCGACTCCTGCACCTGTGGCTGCAACACCGACTCCTGCGCCTGTGGCTGCAATTACTCCATCGCCAGCAACTGCAACTACTGCCCTTGGAGTTATAAGTGTTGGGAGTCCGTCGCCGACACCGACACGGGTGCAACCGCTGCGTGTAATTACCCCAACCCCATCACCAACTTCCCAAAACTCCGCGCCAACTCCATCCCCAACTGCGGTAATAACAGATAGTGTATCCCCAACTGCTGCAACAACTGCAACCGCATCTCCAATAACAGAAACCACCCTCGCCCTGTTATTTCCCCCAATACTCGAAACCACGGCTTCGCCAATCTCCGAACCCGCGCCCATACCCGGTTTTCCCCTCAACGTCCGACTTCCCCAAACCGGCTATTTATCCACAATACCGCCCCGCACAGCCCCCACACAGCCCTCAACCCCAACAACTCCCGGCGCCACAGCCCGCATAACCGCCGCGCCGACTATTCCGCCAATTTCCCAACTCACCGCGGCTCCAAATCTTGCTACTCCCAGCCCGATCGCACCCCAAAGCCCGATCGCTCCCCAAAGCCCGATCGCGCCCCAAAGCCCGATCGCGCCAAATCCATCGCCCGCAGCCCTTCAATCCTCTGACAACCCGCCTGCAGCACAAATTCAGGCAGTACCTGCACCCCTGATCTCGGCAGTTCCCGCAGCCGTTCCCGCACCTGCAGCGGCGCCCACCCCCGCCCAAAATCCGCAACAGGAATTAGCTTTTTTAATTGGCGATTTATTGGGAGCTAAAACCTCTGTCACCCCAAATCCTGCAACGGGAAGCAGCACTTTTAAATGGGAAATTTCCGATAAAAACCAACTTTTATCCCTCGAAGTACCGCCCGTTGAAAAAGAATCAAATCTTGCATTAATAACGCCTTCGGAAAACCCGCCAGAAAAACCGCCCGAGCTTGGTTCTTCTCTTTCGGAAAAACCCGACGGATGGATAGTTTTAACTCCGACTCCTGCACCTGCGCCGATTGAGCTACCAGTTGCGGCGATCGAGCCTGATTGGTTAGCAAACCTTCCCCAAATCGCTCTGCCGCCAACTCCAGCCCCCGCGCCAACTCCAGCCCCCGCACCAATTCCAGCCCCCGCACCAATTCCCGCACCCGCACCAACTCCAGCGCCCGCGCCCGCACAAACTCCAGCCCCCGCGCCCGCTCCAAATCCTGCACCAAGTCCGTTAGCGCAGCCCTCGCAGAGGATCGCCGAAAATCCCCTACCCGCAGATATCCCGAATCTCTTTCCCTCAGAAATCAGTCGATCGATCGTCGAACAAACTTTAAACCAAGGCAATACTAATGATGCGGTAGCCGTAATTGACCAACTGTTTGAACAAGACTACGAGAATTATTATGGGGAAAATTTCACGGATAAAAAAGTTAACGTTCAATATCTGAGAGAAACTCTGAAAACAATTAAGGAGGAAACCGGGAAGCAAGCTGTAATTGTTTACGCGATCGTCCGTCTCAAAGAATTATCCCTAGTATTAGTAGTTCCCGACGGCCCTCCTATTCTCAAAAACATCCCTGTCGAGAGCGAACAATTGCTGAAAACAGTGGCAGAGTTTCATCGCTCTTTGGCTAAATCAAAGGATTCGGAAGATGAAGAATATTTGCCAATTGCTCAGCAACTTTACCAGTGGTTAATTGCGCCTATTAGTTCAAATTTAGAAAAATTAAATATAGATACCCTCGTGTTTTCCTTCGATGCGGGTTTGCGCCAACTACCGCTATCCGCTTTGCACGACGGCCAGCAATTTCTAGTAGAAAAGTACAGTGTAGGCTCAATTCCCAGTGTCAGCTTGACTAACACAAAGTATCAAAGTTTGCAAAACGCTCAAGTTTTAGCAATGGGTGCTTCCGAGTTTCCCCACACTGATAAAGAGCCTTTGCGTGCGGTGCCGATCGAATTATCTGCGATCGCCGGTACCGCAACCGACCGGAAAAAGCCAGCGGAATTCAGCAGAAATGAAAGTTTTCTCAATCCTGCTGCCGAATTCCCGCTGTGGCGTGGCCGCTCTTTTCTCAACGAAGAATTCACCCTGGAAAATCTGAGACAACAGCGACAGCAACAGGCCTTTGATATTGTTCACTTAGCTACTCACGCCAGCTTTCCGCAAACTCAAAACGGACGCAAGGAAGCTGAGATTGATTTGTGGAACCGCTCTTTGGCTTTGGATGAATTTAGGTTGGCGAAGTGGTACGATCGCCGACAAGTAGAGTTATTGGTGCTGAGTGCGTGCGAAACTGCGATCGGCGACAATACAGCAGAAATGGGATTTGCTGGACTGGCAGTCCGCAGCGGTGTAAAATCAGCTTTGGCGAGTTTGTGGAAAGTTAATGATTTCGCCACTTTAGGGCTGATGACGGAGTTTTACAGCTCTTTGCACTCAGCTCCAATTAAAGCTGAAGCGCTCCGAAAAGCCCAACTGGCAATGCTCCGCAAACAAATTGTAGTTAAAAACGGTCAATTGCAGGGAACTGGAAGGGCGATCGACCTTACTAAATCGGCACAAATACCGCCAAATTCAGATTTATCTCACCCGAAGTTTTGGGCTGGATTTACAATAATCGGCAGTCCTTGGTAAGTAACGGAGGACACGGCCAAGCCGTGCAGTTTCCATACTCTAAAATAATCGTAGCTTCCAGGGTTCGATGTCATCATACTTGCGAAAGATATAATATCAATTCCGGCAGCGCCGGAATGAGATAGAGGACACGGCAGTGCCGTTTC
>JAUBOH010000610.1:0-2952 GCA_036700145.1 Microcoleus occultus BM001215366 | reverse complement strand
GCCCACAGTATCGCCGTGATAACCTCCCTCAAAACTAATAAACCTAGTGCGGTTAGTTTCTCCGATATTTTGCCAATATTTAAATGCCATTTTCAGAGCAACTTCAACAGCAGTCGAGCCGTTATCAGAAAAGAAAATCCGCGTTAAAGAAGCAGGCGCATGAGTTATCAATTTATTAGCAAGTTTCTGTGCCGGTTCGTGAGTAAATCCAGCAAAGATTACGTGTTCTAAATTTTGAGCTTGGGCGTAAAGAGCCTCCGCGAGAACCGGATGGCTGTGGCCGTGAACAGTCACCCACCAACTAGAAATGCAATCAAGAATTTGCCGCCCATCTGCCAATTCCAGCAGCGAACCTTTGCCGCGAATTACCTTCAGCGGCGGGGGAGCCGTTTTCATCTGCGTGAAGGGCTGCCAAATCGGTGAAATTGCAGAACTATGTTCCTGATTAGCCGTCATTTTATCCCTGCCACTAATATCAACCTGCATTTTAAAGCAATTGTAACTCAATTATGAACCCTTTATATTCTCTTCTTTCTTCTTCTCTTTTCTTCCTTCGTGTACTTCGCGTCTTCGCGGTTCGTTAAAAACAATCTAATTTAGTGTTGAGGGCGGCCGCGCTGCAACATCTGTCGCCATACCACATATTCGCCGCCCATAGTTGAATTTGTCAATTACAATTTTCTGCCGATCAGCAAATAAGTCGTCATCGCTCCTTTGCCTTTAACATTGATTTTACCGCGCTTTTCCAACACATACTTATCGCACAGCAACTCATAAGTTGAGCTGCTAATTTGAATTTTACCGGGAAGTCCCTGAGATTCCATGCGGCTTGCGGTATTGACAGCATCTCCCCACAAATCGTAAATAAACTTTTTAGTACCGATGACACCCGCCACAACAGGCCCAGTATTAATCCCAATGCGGATACTGAGAGGTTTGCCGCATTCGTCGCCAAATTTCATAATTTCTTGCTGCATTTCCAGGGCCATTTCAGCAATAGATTCTGCGTGATTTGTGCAGGGAAGCGGCAAACCGCCTGCTACCATATAATTGTCGCCGATCGTCTTAATTTTTTCCAAGCCGTATTTCTCGCTCAAGCAATCGAAAGCTGAAAATATTTTATTGAGCAATTCGACTAATTCTTCAGGAGACGTGCGGGAGGATATTTCGGTAAAGCCCACAATATCGGCAAACAGCACCGTCACCTCGGCAAATCCGTCCGCAATATTGATCTGACCTTGTTTTAGGCGATCGGCAATCATTTCTGGTAAAATATTTAGCAGTAAACGTTCTGATTTCTCTTGTTCGGCGCGCAATATTTCCTCAGCTTGTTTCCGCTGTGCGATTTCCTTGTATACTCGGTGAAACATTTGATTGAATGCGACCATGACTTCTCCCAACTCGTCATCGCGCTTAACAGACAGAGAGTAGAAATCAGGTTTTTCTCGATCTTTGCTCAAAGCGACTCCCGCAGCGATCAAGTCATCGCGCAATCTCAATATAGGTGCAATTACTGTCACCCCTAAAAACAGCATAGTCACAGAAGTGACAAAGGCTGATATGATGATGACTAGAACAGCAATGCGCTCGATAAATGCGTAGAGTTCCGGTTGAACGGTAGAAGCATCGTGGCGAACAATTAAGATGTAATCGCCTCCCAAATGTCGCTCCGTCCAAGCAATATCGTACCGCTTGCCGTCGAAATTGTGCTTGTGAACTATACGAGCGATGTTTAGTTGCTCTAAACTGATTTCTGGGGGTTCGCCAAGTGTATAGATTAGCTGACCGTTAGCTTGGTAAATAGAGACTCCTAACACTACTTGAGAATCCTGAGTAATATTTTTTACTTGTTCTTCCAAGACAGTGCGATCGTAAATATCTTGTTTCAGCAAAACCTCTAGGGAATCAACAGTCGCCCGAGATAGCTGTTCCAGTTGACTTAAAAGTTCATTTTCGCGCCGAAAATAAGAGGGAACTAAAATAATTCCCTCTATGACAAGAATGCTAGCAAATACCCACAAAGCTATTTGCCTGGACAAGCGAGATTTGAAAAAATTCAAGAATGATAAAATGCGCGCTGACATAAAATTTACTATTCTGCAAATGGCTAATTTAGGATATGGGAAAAGAAACTAGGTTTCTCGCATCCCCTGTGTAGTTCGTGTAATTGTCAGCAGTCAGCAGCCAGCAGCCATTAACTGTTCGTTCTTGGCTGTTCGCTGCTGACTAATCACTGATGACTTTCGCCTAACTAGCTGATCCCTTAATCATATGATAAACAAATTAAACCAAAACTGCGCTGACTAACCTGCCTGCAAGCAGATAAGTATTCATATTGCCCTTACCTTTGACGTGGATAATTCCTCTGTCTTCAAACAGATACTTATTTTGCAAGATATCGTAAGTTGATTTTGTGACTTGAATCGCGCCGGCAATTCCGTGGGATTCCATGCGGGCTGCTGTATTGACGGCATCGCCCCAGAGGTCGTAAATGAATTTTTTAGTGCCAATAACTCCCGCAATCGCAGGCCCGGTATTGATGCCGATGCGGATGTTTATTCCTGCATGATGTTTGGCATTAAATTTCGCTAATTCCTCCTGCATATCTAAGGCCATTTCCGCAATGCTTTCGGCGTGGTTAGTGCTGGGATTTGGCAAACCTCCGACTACCATGTAAGCATCTCCAATTGTTTTGATTTTTTCCAAGCCGTACTTTTCTGTCAAATTATCGAAGGCCGAAAAAATTTCGTTGAGAAAAACGAGCAGTTCTTCGGGAGATATTTGTGCTGAAAGTACGGTAAAGCCAACGATATCCGCAAACAAAATCGTCACTTCTGCGAAGCCGTCAGCAATACTATTTTGACCGTCTTTTAACCTAGCAGCAATGGATTCGGGTAAAATATTGAGCAGCAGGCGATCGCTCTTTTCCTGTTCTTTCAGCAATTCTACATT
>JAUBOH010000609.1:0-2956 GCA_036700145.1 Microcoleus occultus BM001215366 | reverse complement strand
ATCGACGGCTATGGGTAGCTGTCAACTGTCACTTGTCTACTGTCAACTGATGAAAAGTGGCAGCATTTGATTAACTTCCTGTTCTGGAACACACATACCTTCTCAAAGACTGGTATCCTCCTAAACTTTTGAATGTGGAATTGCTAGATTATCGTCTATTCCCCAAGAGGTATTATGGAATTTTGTTGAAGAAGGTTGAATAAATCTCAGAAATCCGTTATGTTAACTGAGGTGTAAGTATTGAGGCGATCTAAAATTGCTCCTAGCAGGGCTTTTAGTCTAAATTCTGCAGGATCAGTATTTAACCTCTTCTTAATAAGCAGCTCTGAAAACAAGTTTTTAGGTTAATGGTTGAGAATCTATCGAATGACAATTTTGTCAAGAGAATGCCTAGAAAGCTTTCCTGCAAAAGGATTTAGCGTTTTTGCTATTTCCTGAATACTTACAGTTACTTATCAACATGAAAGTGCAAAAATATTATGGGTGACATTCAAGCTACGTTTACATCTACCGATCGAGCTTTTCAGATTGAGGGCTACGAAAAAATAGATTTCAGCTTGCTCTACGTAGATGGTGCTTTCAAGCTGGAGAATCCTGAGATTGCGGATAGTTACCGCGAATTCGGTCGCTGTTTAATGGTTGTAGATGAAACAGTCTATGGTCTGTACGGTGCACAGATGCAGGATTATTTCAAGCATTACGAGATAGATTTAACAGTCTTTCCAGTTAATATCAAGGAACCGGATAAGACGTTAAAAACTTTTGAAAGCATCATAGATGCCTTCGTTGATTTCGGACTCGTGCGGAAGGAGCCTGTTTTGGTAGTCGGTGGTGGATTGACGACAGACGTAGCTGGTTTTGCCTGCTCATCCTATCGCCGTCGGACTAACTACATTCGCGTACCGACAACCTTAATTGGGCTGATTGATGCCAGTGTGGCGATCAAAGTAGCTGTCAACCACGGTAAGCTGAAAAACCGCCTCGGTGCTTACCACGCTTCGCAGAAAGTAATTTTAGATTTCTCTTTTCTGAAAACTCTGCCGATCGACCAAGTGCGAAACGGGATGGCAGAGTTAATTAAGATTGCCGTAGTAGGTAACACAGAAATCTTCGAGTTGTTAGAAAACTACGGCGAAGCATTGCTGCACAGCCATTTTGGTTATGTAGACGGCACATCTGAACTGCGCGAAGTGGCACATCGGTTAACCTACAACGCGATTCAGTCAATGCTGGCCTTAGAAGTACCGAACCTGCACGAGCTAGATTTGGATCGGGTGATAGCCTACGGTCACACTTGGAGTCCGACGCTGGAACTAACGCCGGAAATTCCGATGTTCCACGGCCACAGTGTCGCCATCGATATGGCTTTTTCGGCCACTATTGCCCAACTGCGGGGCTACATTTCGATCGCCGATCGCGATCGCATCTTAGGCTTAATGAGCCGCCTCGGACTAGCGATAGACAGCCCTTATCTGACATCAGAACTGCTCTGGAAAGCCACAACATCGATCGCCCGTACCCGCGACGGCCTCCAACGTGCTGCGGCACCGAAGCCGATTGGTGAATGCTTTTTCATGAACGATTTGACTCGAACTGAGTTGGATGAAGCCCTAGCGGTGCATCGAGAAATCTGTCAGGGCTACCCGCGCAATGGTGATGGCGAGAATATGTATGTGGTATTGCAGAAACTTGCAACTCGTTCCACAGCCGGGGTATGACCATGAGACCCGTTACCCCTGTGGGGATTGTGGCCTCTTTACTCGAAAGTCTCGCCTCGCAAGTAGAAAAAATCGATAATCTCGATCGATCTTTCAAGGCCCAATTACAACAAGCCTACGAATTGGCAAATGGTCTCGATCCGTACCTGAATCTTTGTACTACGCCGGAATCTCCTGCCTTAGCCACGTTAGTAAAGCGCACCCAATCAGAAGATTGGAGTAAGCGATTCTCTGACGGCGAGACAGTGCGGCAGTTGGAACAAGAGATGCTGTCAGGCCATGTGGAAGGCCAAATGCTGAAATTTCTCGTCCATCTGACGAAGGCACAGCGCGTGCTGGAAATCGGGATGTTTACTGGTTACTCAGCACTAGCGATGGCCGAAGCCCTCCCAGCAGATGGGGAAGTGGTGGCCTGCGAAGTAGATGCTTACGTAGCCGAGTTTGCTCAGAAGTGTTTTCATGAATCTACTGTCGGCCACAAAATCTCAGTGAAGGTTGCACCGGCCCTAGAAACCATGAAACAATTGGCTGCTGCTGGGGAAGTCTTCGATTTGGCATTTATCGATGCCGATAAAGCTGGATACATCGATTATCTCGATTTACTCCTAACTACGGGGCTGTTGGCTCCCAATGGCTTGATCTGTGCCGACAACACTTTGATGCAGGGACAGCCCTACTTGTCTGGTACTGCCACTGCTAACGGGGTGGCGATCGCCAAATTCAACCAAGCTGTAGCTGACGATCCGCGCGTAGAGCAAGTGTTACTGCCGCTGAGAGATGGATTGACTTTAATTCGGCGCGTTTAGTAGAACAAAACTTACGCGTCAAAACCAAACAAACCGGGTTTTTTGACCTATTCGGCGGGCTGTAACGAAGTCCGATCGTCAAAAAACCCGGTTTTTTAACCACCCGTGGGTAATATCAAATCCGCGCTTCATTCGCATGATTCATCTCTCTCTTCTGGAGACTCTGCACCTGCTTCGCTTCAACAGCGGTTTAATCATTGAAAAACCACCGCTAATGAGAGTATTTACTTAGTCAAAAATTATGATCGAAACAGTTTCAACTGCCGCGATGCCATCAGAACAGGAAACAAACGCGGCTTCTAAGCGCTTCCAGACATCAGTCAAAACCATAGCAACCTTAATTTTGCTGCTATTGGTACTGCCCCTGAATATCGCTTTAACAGCGATCGCCCTACTGAGATCGATCATCCTCAAACCGTTTCAGTCTCGAAC
>JAUBOH010000608.1:0-2967 GCA_036700145.1 Microcoleus occultus BM001215366 | reverse complement strand
CATAAAGTATGGTAAATCGCGAGGGATGTCAGCAGAAGGGCGATCGCACTTTTGAATATGCTTTTTCCGCCAGAAAAGAAAACCTGAAGCGGCACCATGAAAAACGATTCGACGGGTAAATCGAGAGTCGTTACCTCTAGCTGAAAGAAGGAAAAATAAGACCAGCGATAAATCCAGCCCGTGAAAAACAGGGCAGCACCAAGCAAGCCAAAAACACTGGCAAAGTTGCCTAAAATATTCGATTCGGGGGTAGATTCTGGAGTTGGGAGCACGGATTTACCCTCAAGGGACTGAAGTATGGGTTTATAATGGTAGCGGGTTAACGCTTACCCTTGAAAGGAGTTTAGGGAAGTATGAAACGCAGAACACTTTTTTTTCTAGTTGTAGCACTTTTTACAGTAACGGCGAGTATGGCTGAACGAGTTAATGCCACCAATCAGGAAGTCCAGAAACGCAATTTGCCATCCGTACAAGCACAGTCTAACGCCAGCGGGCCCATACCCGTAGCGTTGCCGACGCAAGCGGAAATTGTGATGAAAGGGGGCGAAAAAAGAGATGGTAGAGTTCTAGAGATTGATGAGAAAGGGCAAAAATTATGGATACAGGGAGCCAGGGAAAAGCGATCGCTTCCCTTGAGTCAAATTGATAAAATTGTGTTTCCCAACAATGCCGTGGTTTATCAAGCTGATGGGACTCAGCGTATTCGGGGCGAACTCCGATCGACTACTAGCATTCAAGCCAAATGGAACGGTATTCCCATTAGCGCTTTTCGACTGATAGATGCTGTTAAAGGTCAAGCTGAGGTGAAATTGGGGCCGCCTGTGGTGAATCGGCGGCAATTGCGGGGGATTTTGGGAGTTGCAAAAGACCGACAATTTGTGGTTGATGAAATGCAATTTGATATGCAGAAAAAGACGATAACTATTTTAGTCACTCCGTATTGAATCCGTCGGGGGGGCAGAAACCGGGTTTTTTACGAAATATTTTTTTGCAGCCCGCAAATTCGATAAAAACCCGGTTTCTTTGGTCGGAGTGCGTAAGTCGTGTAGAATTAAAATACAAACTCTCTTTACTAAAACGATGGAAACCATCAATCTTAAAGAAGAAGTCCGCAGCTTAATCGATAAATTGCCTGAAAACTTTACTTGGTCTGACCTGATGTATGCAATTTATATCAGGCAAGCGATGAAATCTGCACCTATCCAAGTTAAAGGCATAAAACAAGGTAAAAACATCCAACTGTCAGAAGATTTTAACATTCCTGACGGCTCCGAAGTTATGATTGAAGTCCAGGAAGTTTCGCCTGTCAACCATGAGGAGAAGCTGAAAAGGATGAAAGAGTTTTTAGCGTCTTTGTCAGATGAAGACAGAGAGGAATGGAAAAAAATAGGAGAATTTCTAGAGGGCGATCGCACAACCAATAGAAAATCATCGGTGATGCCTCCTAAAAAGCGCCGTGAGCCGCTGTTTGGCTGCGATCGCGAGGTGATTACCATATCTGATAATTTTGATGAGCCGTTAGAAGATTTTGAGGATTATATGTAATGAGACTTCTGTTAGATACTCATACCTTAATTTGGTTTTTTGCAGGCGATTCTCAACTTAGTGCCATTGCACGGATTCTAATTGAGGACGAAGATAATCATAAACTGGTCAGTATAGCAAGTATCTGGGAGATGGCAATTAAGGAAAGTAAAGGGCTTCTGAATTTGAGTGTGCCTTTTCAGGAGTATATCGCGCAAAAACTCAGTTTGGAAGACTTTAGTCTCCTGAATATCAATTTAGATCATCTGAATGCGATCGTGACCATGCCTTTTCATCATAAAGATCCCTTCGATCGCTTGCTGATTGCACAAGCAATGGTGGAAGGGATACCCATATTAAGTAAAGATTCTGCGTTTGATGTCTATTCTATTAATCGAATTTGGTGAATTATAAAAAAGATGAAACCATTTATCAGAACTGTTTTGGCTTTGGGTTTGTGTTTGACTCCTCTGACTGTGCCGGTGATGGTGCAACCGAGTTGGGCGCAAAATCAAAATTTACAGGTTGAAGAAATAAAGAGACTTGTCCAGCAAGCAGGGCAACAGCAACAGCGAGGACAAGCGCAACAGGCAATAGAAACATTGCAGCAGGCTCTAGCTCTTGCACGACAACTTAAAGATAGAACACTCGAAGGCTTAGCACTCAATGATATTGGTTTTAACTACGACAGCATTAGACAACCTCAAGAAGCATTGAAATACTATAACCAAGCTTTACCAATTTGGCGGGAAGTAGGCGATCGCTCACTAGAAGCTACTACTTTGAATAATATTGGTGCAGTTTACGGCAGCATTTCTCAACCCCAAGAAGCATTGAAATACTATAACCAAGCTTTACCAATTACGCGGTCAGTGGGCGATCGCGCGGGGGAAGCTGTTACTTTGAGTAATATCGGTAGAGTGTACGACAGCATTTCCCAACCGCAAGAAGCATTGAAATACTTTAACCAAGCTTTACCAATTCTGCGGTCAGTGGGCGATAGCTCTGGGGAAGCTGCTACTTTGAATAATATTGGTTTAGTCTACAACAGCATCTCACAACCGCAAGAAGCTTTGAAATACTTTAACCAAGCTTTACCAATTAAGCGGTCAATGGGCGATCGCGCAGGTGTGGCTACTATTAAAAATAATTTGGGTAGAGTGTACGACAGCATCTCTCAACCACAAGAAGCTTTGAAATACTATAACCAAGCTTTACCGATTCGGCGGGAAGTGGACGATCGCTCTGTGGAAGCTACCACTTTGAACAATATTGGTGCAGTGTACAACAGTATCGGACGACCGCAAGAAGCTTTGAAATACTATAACCAAGCTTTACCAATTACGCGGGAAGTGAGCGATCGCTCTGTGGAAGCTACCACTTTGAACAATATTGGTGCAGTGTACAACAGCATCTCCCAACCGCAAGAAGCATTGAAATACT
>JAUBOH010000607.1:0-2983 GCA_036700145.1 Microcoleus occultus BM001215366 | reverse complement strand
ATCGGGCAACCACGGGGGGATTGCCCCTACAAGAATTATGCAAATGATTTAGGATTGCTATATCAATTCCGGTGGCACTCAGAAATGATAAGTCGGACACGGCAGTGCCGTTTCCCTACAATTAATCGAGGTAGGGCCACGGCACTGCCGTGTCCTGATTTCGGATAATATTAATTCCGATGCTACCGGATTTGATATTATTGCTCTGCGTGACATAGCAGGTTCCACAGGCGATCGCCTATTTCTTCAAAATGCTCTAGCAAAAAATCCATTACTGCTAAATTTCGCAAGTCAGCGGGAGTAGGGCGTCGGTAGTGGCGGCCTTTTTTAAACCACCCTTTAACTGTCGAAATCGATCGACCGCAAATTTCCGCCATTTGCTCGTAAGTCACATCCCATTTGCCGTAGAATTTCTGAGGAGTCATCCCTAATTGGCAGTGACTGTAAATAGCAATTAACCGCAGTTCTCGCTCTTCAATTTTTCGCGGGGTATTCGCCATCGAAATTCTCCCTATTATTGCAAAATTAATGGGAAGTCAGATTAGTTACTAAAATCTCTTTCTCTGCCGTATAGTCCCAGTAGAACCTCAACGCCATTGAAGCAGAAGACCCCAAATATCTCCGGTTTTTTGCTTGTATCGGTGGGTTCTCAAACTTCTGTAGCTAGGCCCTTCTGACTCTAATAATTTGAAAGCTTTTTCGTATTGCTTTCGGGCTGGGAGGGGCAGAAAATTAAGTTTTTTGGTGACTTGTTTGGTGAAAGCAAGCTGAAATTTAGGGGTTCGACATGACATGAAATCTTGCCCCTTTTTCGATTGTTTTGATTCCGCCGAAAGCCGCCCGGGACTTAAGTCCCGGGCTAATAGCTAAAGTCCTCTGAAGAGGACTAATGAGTTCTTCAGTCCTATGCAAGCTCCCGCACCGAGTCCTACTCCAATGGGTGGAACAGACACTAAAGAGGACTAATCAGTTCTTCAGTCCTATGCAAGAGGACTTTAGCTTTGAGGCAGGGGTTTAAACCCCTGCCGGACTGAGGCGAAAAAGCGTGTTTGTTGGCACTGCGATTAGACGATAAAAACAGAATCGTCGATCGCAAATTCCGGCTCAGTTCCCAATATCTTTACCTGGTAGCGGCTGTTGGCAGGTAAAGGATAAAAACGCAGTTGATCTTGTTTTTCATCGAGCAGATTTGACAGTTTTGTTTGCAGCTTATCGTACTGATTTTGATTCAGCACAGCTTCAAAAACGGATTTTTGTACTCGCATTCCAAAAGCTTCTAAAAGCTTGGAAACTTTCGTCCGCCGCCTGTCGTCTGCGATGTCGTAGCAAATTAGGTAAAACATTACTCAACCTGTAAATTTGATTCTTCAGTCTCGCGTTGCGCGGACGAAAGGCTGATCGCCAGTTGAAATTCAGCATCGCCAAAGCACTGTTTTTGGCGGCTTAAATGCAGGCATTTCCCCGCCTCGTGCAAGCGCGCCACATAGCGCCCGCCGTCGGCAATGAATCTTACCGGAATGCCGCGGGCGATCGCCCATTTAATCGCCTGCGCCGTGATGTCGCACCAGTCAAACAAGATGATTTGTTTGACTTTCACTGCCGCCATTTCGCAGCAGAGTTTTTCGAGGAAAAAGACTTGAAAGCGAGAGCCCTCTAAATGCAACATCGAACCGGGATCAGTAGCGTACAATGTAATCACGGATTCTTTGGCAAGAAGTGAAACACCAACAGCTCAAAAGTTGAGAGTTTTGACCTTTTGCTGTCGTTAGAATCCATATTTGCAGGGGGGTAAGTTAGTTCCTGCCCCAGTACGAAAGCGCTTTACGTGCGATCGGTGCGCGTCTTGAAAAATTGGGTGTATTTCGTCTCTCGTCCAATTTCCCCAAAATTATGAGCTTACTCCCTCCGTCCAAATAAAAATTAGCCATTGAAAATATTATCGCCCCCCGAACAGCTCTAGAATTTGGAGCATTTGTGGGATTAACAGTGTTGATTAGCTTGCTGACAGCGGGCAGTATATACGGAATCGGGGGTGTAGCAGTTGTCGGTTTTATCTGGTGGCGGGTCGATCGCGCCCGCGCCAAAGCCCGCGCTCAAAGGTTGTACAGCGATTTAGCAATCTCCGTGGACAAAGAAGCACCTACAGGAGTTAAAGGTTTAATTTTGTTATTGAGTCGCTATTCGCCCCGCGCCCCAGAATTGAAAAATGAAGAGACGATCGCCCCTTTGATTGAAGCTGTCATCAACAGCGAAATCGGCAAACTGACTCAAGCAGACTTCGATCGGCTTGACTTGTTGAATTCCAATCTTTTCCCCCAAATCAAAGCCGTAGAATTTCATGAAAAACAGGGAAAACTGCGAGATATTTGGCTGATCAGCACCGAAAGCTACGAGACGGACAAAGGTAAAGTTAAAGTTAAAGGTTCCGAAGATTCGGCACTAATTATCAGTCAATACCTGCGGTTTGTCTACGGAAAAACCCTTGATATTAACTGGGAGGGATTATCAGTCAGAGATTACGATTATCAGGGATTGTGGCGGCTGGCCGAGCAAATTTTCCGCGATTCGGGATACAAAGATGAGGTGATAGTTGCCGATATTACCGGCGGCACAAAAATGATGAGTGTGGCTTTGGCTATGGCTTGCATTCCCCCAAAACGGCGAATGCAGTACATGGATTCGCAGCGGGATTGGGAAGGAAATCCCCTGTCGGCTGGGGATATGCAGCCGGTAGTTATTGATGTCGATCCGATTTTGTATTCGAGTTAATTTCTGTAATTAACTTGTAGGGTGCGTCAGTCAGCCCTTGTAGGGACACGGCACGCCAGCCCTTCTTCGTGTCAACAAACACGTTAAACCCATAGTCCGGCAGGGGTTTCAACCCCTGCCTCAAAGCTAAAGTCCTCGATCGAGGACTGAGAAGAAAAATTTTAAACTCATTAGTCCTCCTCGCTGTGGACTTTAGCTAAAAGCCCCGTGGACT
>JAUBOH010000606.1:0-2994 GCA_036700145.1 Microcoleus occultus BM001215366 | reverse complement strand
GAAAATCCTGATCCCGCCGCCGCATTTCTTCATCCCGTTGACTGTCTCTTGCTAAAATAGCATTGACCGCACCTACAAGCATATCGACATTCTGGTTAGTTTGTTCGATATTCCGAGTCGTTTGCTCTACGGTGGAAGCCAAATCATCCACAGTGGAAGCCAAATCATCCACCATTTCATCTGTCCAGCGTTCGGTTGTCATTGTTCTTATTCCTTTACCTGTTTTCAATTAATATTTTACGACTTTTGCCTGCTATTTTTAGTCGATCGCCCTTGTTAAAAATGTTCCAGCAAATATTTCTCTTGCGCGTAAACCTTTCGCAGCGACTCCAGGGCGATCGCCCCCAACATCAATTTAACCACCCCAACTAACTCTCCCCACTCCAACAATTCAGCAACAGAAACAGCCTCCCGAAATTTATCCCCATAGAAATCCACCCAAAAATCCGGGGCGTATCTCTCCTTCAGACTCGCCATCCGGCGCTTCCAATAACCAAAATCTAAACCCGATGGCAATTCCACTCCCAAAACAGGCGGAAAGTCGGCATAACTCACAAACCGACTCATCCCTTGGGCGTGCACGTAGAGGATGTGCGCCCAGCACTCGAAGCGATATATTTGTTCTACCTTGATTTTCAGCAGGCGCGCGATCGCCTCTTTTGTCACAAACCGGCTCAATCTGTTTCTGGGGGTTGATTTTGGTCGAAAGCTTGCTAACATAGTTGATACATCCCACTTGATGGGAATTTAAGTTGAACAGGCGATCGTCTTTAAGTTTTGCAGACGTTGGGGCGATCGCTTTTTACATTATAATTTTACGACCTATATCAATCATCTGTCAAGAGCTTATGGGCTTAATTAGACTGCGGGTTCGAGAGTTTGCTGCTGAGAAAGGCTGGACGATCAAAGAGGTTTCAGAGCGATCGGGCGTAGTCTACAGTACGCTCAGAACCTATGCCCGATCGCCCGGATTGGCAACAATTGACGTGACAGCCTTGGACAAGTTGGCGAGGACTTTTGACGTGATGGTCGAAGATTTATATGAGATTGTGGAAGATTAGCCGATCGCCTTTTGGAATAAAAATATCTTATGATGGTACACCATCATTTGTCAAGCATGGGTTTAGTCAGGTTAAAAGTCAGGGAATTTGCCGCTGAGAAAGGTTGGACGTTAAAAGAGGTTTCAGAGCGATCGGGAGTAATCTACAGCACCGTCAGACACTACGCCCGCTGTCCTGGAGTGTCAACCATTGACTTCATTTCCATACACAAATTGGCCCGAACCTTTGATGTGATGATTGAAGACTTGGTGGAAATTGTGCAGGAATAGGTGATCATCCAGTCAATTGCGTTCGCTGTACCCAGCAGCTATGTGTTGTTTTGGTTTTGACTTGCTTCTATTTTAGGTTGCTCAGCCTTTCTGACATATCCCTCCATAAATTCCAGCAAAACATCCCTCATATTTTTACCGTCCCTAGCAACAGCCGACTTAAATCGGTTCCGCAGATCCGGTGGCATTTCTACTCTAATAGCCACAGTCTTTTTGTCATTCATATAGGTTTAAAGCTTTAAAATATATACATTTTGATATTTCATCATAACTTCTTTCTAATCCTAAATCCGCCTTAAATACCCTTCTTAGTCCGCGCAGGCGGACTTCGTTTGACAAGAAGCGGTTTCAACCGCCGAATTATCAAGGAGGTAACTTCAAAAAAAAAGCGCCTGAGTTCCCCCAGACGCCTAGCATAAAATCAACAAATTCTCAACCCTAACCTAACCATTCAAAGCCTCAGCACCGCCGCAAACTTCCAGGATTTCCTGAGTAATTGCCGCTTGCCGCGCCTTGTTATAAGTCAGCGTCAAACTACCAATCAAATCGCTAGCATTCTCACTAGCATTATTCATCGCAGTCATCCGCGCCGCCAACTCGCTAGCAGCAGATTCTTGCAAAGCCCGCAGCAATTGGTTGTTCAAATACAAAGGCAAAAGTGCCTCCAGAATTTGCGCCGGATCTTGCTCGAAAATCATATCCCGCGGCAAACTCTTCGTAGGTGAAGCAACCTTCTCCCGCGATACTTGAAACTGTCCGCCTTGCGAAGTCAAGCGGAAGATTTCATCATCGGGAGTTTCCAAACCTTGCGGGTCGAGGGGTAGCAAAGTTTGAATTACCGGACGCGAACTAATTAGCGAGACAAACTTGGTGTAAATTAACTCAATTCTGTCCACAGTTCCTGACAGGAACAAAGAAAGCAATTCGTCCGCAATCATTGCTGCTTCCGGTGCTGTTGGAATCTGTTCCAAGTTAGTGTAAGTCGCATCAATCGGTTGTTCGCGGCGCTGGAAATACTGAGTAGCTTTGCGTCCCACCAAAATAAATTTGTACTCTACGCCTTCGGCTTTTAGTTCCTTGGCGCGATTTTCGGCGTATCTGATGATGTTACCGTTGTAACCGCCGCACAAACCCCGATCGCCCGAAACGACCAAAAGCCCCACATTCCGAACTTCGCGTTTCTTCAACAGCGGCAAATCCAGGTTTTCAAACTGCAACCGTTCCGCCAAACCGTACAATACTTCTGCGAGGCGATCGGCAAAAGGCCGAGTTGCAGTAACCTGTTCTTGAGCGCGGCGCACCTTTGCAGCAGCCACCAAGCGCATTGCTTCTGTAATCTTTTTAGTGTTCTTGACCGATTTAATGCGATCGCGAATAGTTTTCAGATTTGCCATAAATTTCTCCTTTTGTCTTAGCCTTTATTTCTGAGTTCTTAGTTCCCAGCCATCAATTTTTAAGCTTAGCTACGGTAGGGATACGGCATTAACCATTGGTGTCAACTTAAGACTAAAACCCTGTGTCTCGATGTTTGTCTCGAAGTCTCGATCCCCCTAAATCCCCCTTAAGAAGGGGGACTTTGAGTGCTTCCAGTCTCTCCATTAAGAAGAGCGACTTTGAATACTCTTGTCCCCCCCTTATTAAGGGGGGTTAGGGGGGATCTCCGG
>JAUBOH010000605.1:0-3007 GCA_036700145.1 Microcoleus occultus BM001215366 | reverse complement strand
AACACATTTGGATGGGGACTTTTCACTCTCTGTGCGGCCGCATTCTCCGCTACGATATTGAAAAATATCAAGACGAAAAAGGTCGCCAATGGAAGAAAAACTTTTCGATTTTTGATGAGTCTGATGCTCAAACTCTTGTCAAACAAATTGTCACCAAAACTCTCAACCTCGATGACAAGAAATTCGATCCGCGCAAAGTCCGCTACGCCATCAGCAACGCTAAAAATAAAGGTTGGTCGCCTCAAGAATACCTAGCAGCAGAACCGGATTATAGAGGTCGCGTGATAGCCGATGTTTACAGCCGCTACCAAGATGCTTTAGCCGCCAACAACGGCTTAGATTTTGATGATTTAATCCTGGTTCCCGTTAAACTTTTGGGCCAAAATGAGCAAGTATTAAATTACTGGCATAGAAAGTTCTGTCATGTTTTAGTTGACGAATACCAAGATACCAACCGCACTCAATACGATTTAATTCGGATGTTGGTTACAAATAATACCAACCCGAAAGAGTTTGATAAATGGCAAAACCGCTCGATTTTTGTGGTGGGCGATGTCGATCAATCAATCTACAGTTTTCGGATGGCAGATTATACGATATTGCTGGAATTTCAAGAGGATTTCGGAGATGGTTTGTCTGACGAGAAAACTCAGACGATGGTCAAATTAGAGGAAAATTATCGATCGCGCGAAAACATCCTGGAACTCGCCAACCACTTGATCGAGCACAATACCGAACGCATCGAGAAAGTTCTGCGCCCGACTCGCGAACCGGGAGCTCCGATTGTTGTCTGGCGCGCTGACAACGAATTAGATGAAGGGGAATTTGTGGCAGGTCAAATTCATTCGCTGAAGCGTCAAAATTCGGAATATGAACACGGCAGTAACTTTGCAATTTTGTACCGCACCAACGCTCAATCTCGCTCCTTTGAAGAAGCGTTAATGCGTTTAGATATTGCCTACAATATTGTCGGCGGCTTGAAGTTTTACGATCGCAAAGAAATCAAAGATATCCTCGCATACCTGCGGATGCTTGCCAATCCCGACGATAGTGTCAGCCTCAAACGCATCATCAATACTCCCCGCCGCGGCATTGGCGATACCACATTTGGCAAAATCGAAGACGCTGCGACTCAGTTAGGGATTCCGCTGTGGGAAATTCTCAGCGATGAGTCTTCTGTCAATACTCTAGCAGGGCGATCGGCAAAAGCGATTATTAAGTTTGCCCAAATGATTAGCCACTGGCAACAGCAACTTGAAACTCTGCAGGCTTCGCAAATTGTCCAAGGAATTATCGAAGATTCAGGTTACATTGACGACTTGAAAAACCAAGGAACCGAGGAAGCAGAAAATCGCATCGAAAACGTCAGAGAATTGTACAATGCTGTGCTACAATTTGAAGAACAAAACGAAGAACCGACGCTGACATCGTTCTTAGCAAAAGCATCTTTAGCATCCGATTTAGATGACTTGAAAGAAGACGATTCCCGCGTATCGCTGATGACGCTGCACTCGGCAAAAGGTTTAGAATTTCCCGTAGTATTTCTAGTCGGAATGGAACAGGGTTTATTTCCCAATTTCCGCAGCTTAGATGACCCAAAGGCGATCGAAGAAGAACGCCGTTTGTGCTATGTGGGCATTACTCGCGCCCAGGAACAGCTATTTCTGACTCACACTCGCGAACGTCGCCTTTGGGGAGGCTACCGCGAACACTGCACTCCTTCGCTATTTTTGGGGGAATTGCCGACACATTTGCTGGCTGGAAGTACGAAAAAAACTCAAGCAGGGAAAACGGCTGTTTCCAAGGGAAAAACTAATAATTCTGCAGCTAATTCTGGGAATTCTCAACCAGCAGAGTGGAAAGCTGGCGATCAAGTTTTTCATCATGCTTTTGGAGTTGGAGAAATTACCCACGTTTTAGGAGTAGGCGATAAAACTAATCTGGCAATTAAGTTTTCGGGTTTGGGGCGAAAAATCATCGATCCGAGGACGGCTAAGTTGCAGCGAGTGTAATAGAAAAGTAGAAATAAAAACCAATACGGTTCAGGATACAGAAAATTGTATCGAAAATGTTGGGTTTCGTTCCTCAACCCAACCTACGCACGATCGATTTTTTTAGCACTAACTGATCCGTATTGAAATAAAAACAAGGTCAAATTTTATGCCTTACAGTCAATTTACAACGATCGGCAAAGTTAAAGAAGCCTTCAATCTTACAGCAGTCGAAGGAATTAGATTTCTGCCGGAAATCGAGCCGATCGCACCTACGACAGCCTTGCAGACCCTGCTAGAGACAAATTTGCCTTGGGCGATCGCTACCAGCACAGAAAAAGCCCGTTCTGAAGCTATTATCAACCCTGTCTTGCTGGAAGTCCGCAACATTCTCAACCAACAAATCAGCGTGTTTTCGGGTGAAGAATTTAATGTCGATGCTGCTGTTGGACTTACAGGAGTTTGCGATTTTCTGATCAGCCGTTCCCCCGAACAATTAGAAGTTGAAGCCCCAGCAATTGTGATGGTAGAAGCTAAAAAAGGAGATTTGAAAGTAGGTTTGGGTCAATGTATTGCTGAAATGGTGGCGGCCCAGAGGTTTAATGAAGCGAAAGGTCGATCGATATCAGCCATCTACGGTAGCGTTTCCAGCGGCACAGCTTGGCGGTTTCTCAAGCTGGAAGGGCAAATAGTGACGATCGATCTTACCGATTATCCCCTACCGACCGTAGATAAAATATTGGGATTTTTGGTGTGGATGGTGCGCCAAAATTAGCATACAGCAGATTCCACGTTGATAAAGTATATCCCGGATCGATAAATCCCCGTAGGGAAACGGCAGTGCCGTGTCCCTACTGCACTCCATAAACCTGGGATACGCTGTATATCAATTCCGGTTGTATCGGAATTAATCTTACCGGAAATCAGGACACTCAAGATGCCGTTTCTTGCGCCGCGATCGATTGTAGGGAAACGGCATCTTGAGTGTCCTCGCTTGTCACCTGACGGCGCAGCCG
>JAUBOH010000604.1:0-3012 GCA_036700145.1 Microcoleus occultus BM001215366 | reverse complement strand
GTGCCGTGTCCCTACAATTGATCGCGGTAGGGAGACGGCACTGCCGTCTTCTCGCTTGTCATTCCGGCGCAGCCGGAATTGATATTATTAGTTAGTAGTTATTTGTTTGTTCTAATAACCAATAACTACTAACAAATAACCCATAACCAATAACCAATGCAGCTTAGGAGCCAGTGGACGGCGGATTCATTTCTTGCAAAATTCGATCGACTCCGTTAGCCGCTTGAGTTCTGCCCTGCTTGACAAATAACTCCTTAGCTTTTTTGAGGCTGGCTACTGCCTCTGCTAAGTTTGCCTGGTCTCCTTCCTGGTACAAACCGACTCCTAAATTGTTTAAAGCATCGGGATATTGACCGTTAATTTTAACTGCTTGTCTCCACAGAACGATCGCCTCGGGCAACTTTCCTTGACTTGCCATCGCCACGCCTAAATCGTTGTGAGCTTTGGCGTGCTGCGGGTTGACTTCGATTGCTTTTTGGAATTGGGCGATCGCATCGCTCATTTTACCTTGCCCCGACAGCAGAGTTCCCAATTTGTAATAAGCATCCGCTTGTTTGGGATAGCGAGCGATCAGTTGCCGGTACAAAACTTCGGCATTGACAGCATTTCCTTGACCGTAAAGGTCGTTGGCAGTTCTCAAACCCACCGTGTAGCCTTTGCCTACAACTTCGCACTTTTTCTCAGAGTTGCCTTGCTGCTTGCAAATTTTGAGTTCGTCTCCCTTCATCTCGTAGGATAGAACTTCTCGAACAGGCGGGTTCTGGCGTGGTGGCTGCCTGTTCTGCGACTGTAAGTTTTGCGAGAGTAGCAGGGCGATTGGCTCAGCTTGTACTGGTTGGGCTGCTGCCACATGGCAGATTCCTGCACCTACCAAAATGCTTGGGGCAATCCACCTACAAGGTTTGAACAAGCGAAACTCTCGATCGTTTTTCATGTCTTTTGTGGAAACGTGTTGTTGATATCCTGGGTTTCACTGCTTCGCCGTGAGAGTCCGAACACATGGGGGCTAACCCGATGAGAAAGTTAGTGAACAGTCGAGATATTTTAGCACTTTACGGCAGCTTTTGAGTTAAATTAGAGTGGAATTCCGATCGATTCTCAGTCAACCTTAGCAGGAAAGTAGAAATGGGGCAGTCTATTCTCACCATGCTCATTGCGCTCATCCTCGGCTACGCTGTTAACTCAAGCGTCAAAATAGTCAGCGGCGGCGACCAAGCTTTAGTCGAACGTTTGGGTCAATACAAGCGCACCCTACAGCCCGGATTCCACTTTATCAGTCCCTTGGTCGAAAAAGTTGTCTGCGTGGACACAAGCCGTGAAAGAGTTTTAGATATTAAACCTCAATCAGCAATCACGGGAGATAATGTGGCTCTAGAAGTCGATGCAGTTGTGTATTGGCGGGTTGTGAATTTGCAGAAAGCTTATTATGGAATCGATCAAATTGAAAATGCGATCGCCAACTTAGTTTTAACGACGTTTCGCGCTGAAATTGGTCGATTGCCAATGCAAGACATCTTGGGTTCCCGAGATGACATGAATAAAAAGTTACTCAAGAAATTGGACGAAGCTACCGAAACTTGGGGCGTCAAAGTAATTCGCGTAGAAATTCAAAGCATTACACCTCCGAAAAGGGTGCAAGAAGCTATGGAATTGGAGCGCGCCACTAAGAGCGAGTGGCAAGCAATGGTCAATAAGGCGATCGGCACTAAGGAGTACATGAGGCTCTTAGTTGAAGCTTTAGACTCCCATCCGAACAGCAAGCAAGTTTTGAATTACTTAGTAACCGAAAAATACTTAGACGCTCAACAAAAATTGGGCGAAAGCGACAACGCCAAGATTCTGTTTATGGACCCGAGAAACATGACAGAAGCCCTCAACGAGTTGATGGGTTCTATGCCCGATATCCAGCCGAGTTCCGAGCGGCCTGGGGAAATGAAAGTTATCGATACTCAAACTTCTCAAGACTGATTTCGGAAGATGGCGTCGGCTACTTGACAGACATCGTGCATTTCTCTCACATCGTGAACTCGCAAAATATCGGCCGAATTCGCGATCGCACCTGTACAAGCCGCCGCTGTCCCCCAAACTCTTTGTTTGGCTTCGGGCTGATTCAAAATCTGTCCGATGAAGCTTTTCCGCGATACTCCGACTAAAATCGGACAGTTTAAAAACCGAAATTTTGGCAGTTCCCGCAAAATTTCTAAATTCTGACTGTAAGTCTTGGCAAACCCAATACCGGGGTCGATAACTATTTGAGATTTGTCAATTCCTGCTGCTACGGCCGCTGCAATTCGACTCTCTAAAAACTCGCCAATTTCTCCAATCAAATCCCGATAATCAGTCATTTTTTGCATCGTCTGGGGAGTTCCCCGAATGTGCATCAAAACTATTGGCACTGCCAATTTAGCAACGGTTGACAGCATTTTTGAGTCAAAAGTTGCTCCCGAAATATCGTTAATTATATCGGCTCCCGCAGCCACAGCAGCAGAGGCAACATCCGCTCTGGTAGTATCGACAGAAATCGGAATTGAGCCAAAAATATCGGCTTTTTGCCGCAGCATTTGGACGACAGGTATGACTCGATTTAGTTCTTCTGTTAATGATATTTCCGCTGCACCGGGTCGAGTAGATTGACCGCCAATATCAATAATATCTACCTCCGATTTTACCATATTTTCAGCTTGCGCTAAAGCCGATTCTATAGTATTGAAATCGCCGCCGTCGCTAAAACTATCGGGGGTTACGTTCAAAACGCCCATCAAATAAGTGCGTTTTCCCCACTCGAAAGATTGATTTCTAATTGTGATTTGTTTGGGGTTATTTGTCATGGGTACTCATCAGATGAATTCCGGTTCCACTCTTGGAGATGATAGGCAAATGAGGAAACGGCAGTGCCGTTTCCCTACCCGAAAATAATCAATCTGACTCCATGAAAGATGTAACCATCGCAAGCATTTATTGTAGGGAAACGGCATCTTGAGTGTCCTCGCTTGTCACCTGACGGCGCAGCCG
>JAUBOH010000603.1:0-3037 GCA_036700145.1 Microcoleus occultus BM001215366 | reverse complement strand
ATAAATATTTTGGTATCGCTAAGATGAAAAAAAAGAAATTCAAAGTAGCTAAGGCTTTTTTAGTACCAGGCGGAACTGGTAACGAAGAGTGTGAGGATTACTATGCGCTTGGTGAAGCTTTATTTAGAATGCTGGCTAACGGGCTGATTATTAATCCCCGAAGCACCCCTCTTGGCAGTGAGTGGAAGTCCGTGAACGCTACTGCTTGGGCTGGACAAGTGTATGAAATGGTAGCCGAAGCAATGTCAAACGGCGATACTACTCAGAAATTTGAAATATCAACTATTATGCAACAAGTTCAAATGATGTCCGCCGTGGCGGAATTATCGCGTAAGGTAGAATTTATGTCTGAGGTTTTGGGTGTTACCCCTGACCTTGATACAGAAGATTTACCTGTATGCTTTACAATTCACGAATCTCACAAAGGCTTTGAAAAAAAGAAACCAAAAGAAATCGATATTAGTAAACCTAAAACAGATGATGAAGTAGAGAAAGTTTTAGGTAAAATGTTACAACCCAGTAGAATACCTATTGTTAAATGGGTTTTTAAACCTGATTCAATTAGTATCGCCGCTGCCCTTAATAGGTTGTAATTATGGCTACTCCAAAAGCCCCTAAATCTCCCCGCGAGAGCAGCAGTAAAGGTAAAAAGAAGGGAAATGTTAAGATTGTAATCAAAACTGCTGTAGCTTCTAAGGTAGAAGAGCTAGTGCGAACAAGTGAACTTGACATGATGTTACAACGTCGCAATTTCGGATTAGAACCGAAAGGAGATATGAAGGATTTTATCAAAACCCTGATCGGGAATTTAAAAAAACGAAAAAGTAACTGAAGTAAAAACACGGCAATGCAATGTTGAACTTATTGATAGGTGCATTATTACCATCTTAAATATTTAAGGTTATCATAAAACTATAACTCTTTTACTGCGACCATTCTTTATGATTTCTTTATTAGAAGGTGATGTGACTGCCACAGAACTAATGAATAGTGGCATTAAGACTATTGACGCGAACAATGAGAATACAAAGAATATTGTGAAGCTTCAAACAGAGATTTCACAAGACACCAAAGACTTTTTGAGATTGGAATCGGTACGACGGCACATTTCGATGGGAATGTTGATAGATGAGTTGGTGAGAAAATTTCACTTACTATCTGTATCGGAAACCACTTCTTAATTGATACGGCAAATTAGTTGGAATTGACCTCGATTTTATGGGGGGTTTGGCGGGCGCTGCACAGGAGGGTTTTTGATACGGGCTATTATTTATTGCCGCGTGAGCACGGGCGAGCAAAATTGCGATCGGCAAGAGCGGGATTTGAGAGAGTTTGCCGATCGCGCCGGCTATGAAATAGTCGGTGTAGTTCAAGAGGTTGCCAGCGGTGCAAAGGACGATCGCCCGGAACGAAAAAAGGTGATGGCTTTGGCTCAGTCGCGCCAAATATCGGCGGTGCTCGTGACAGAGGCATCTCGCTGGAGCCGCAGCACGATCGACTTGTTGGGAACTTTGCAGAGCCTCAACGGTTGGGGAGTTTCACTGGTTACGCTGGCGGGGATTAGTTTGGATTTGAACACGCCGCAGGGCAAATTGATGGCGGCAGTTATTTCGGCGATCGGAGAATTCGAGCGCGACTTGATCCGCGGGCGGGTAAAAAGCGGGATGGCGGCTGCGGCGGCCAAAGGTCAGAAGTTTGGGCGCCCGCGAATTCCCGATAGCGCGATCGCCGAAATCCTCAAATTGAGAGCTCAGGGGAGAAGTTATTCGCAAATTGCCGGGATGACTGGCGTGGGCCGCACTAAGGTTGCGGCGATTTGCGCGGGGGCTACTCCGGCGGCTCTGAAGCGATCGGACTTCTGCAACTTTTGCCTGTGAAATAGGAGAATCGGTATTGCCACCCCTGATGTGAATGTGGCGAATCTTGCCGCCATCTCGGTAGCTGAATCTAAAATATTCCCCGCCGCGGGCCGTTCCGCGCGGGCGGTAAGTAGAAATTGCAGATACGGACTTTGTTACAGAATCAACGGGGGGATTTGATTCTGTAACAACAGGCTCGACAATACTTGTTACAGAATCAATTTCGGGGGAATTTGATTCTGTAACAACAGGCTCGACAATACTTGTTACAGAATCAACGGGGGGCGGCACTAAGGTAAATTCATCTGGATAGACATAGCCCCATGATTCAGTTCGCTCGTTCCAAAATTTGCAGCTTCCATCGAGGGGATGAATAGCTTCTACTTGGATAATATCCCCCTTTTTGAAGCAAGCGGCGTGGGGGGTTTTTCGCTTCAATTTAACAAAATCACCGACTTTGTAAGTCGTCTCAGGTGCGGCCGCGGCGGTGTTAAAAAGCGAAAGTTGAGTGCAAGTCATTTTTTAAAGGCTTAAAAATAGTGCTTAAAAGCAAAAAACCGATCGCTCGCTCAACAGCCAGCGATCGGCCCGAAAACTACATATCGGCTGGGGTTTCAGGCAGCGTCGGCGGTGCTGGCAGTTGCATCCGCAGTCGTGCCAGCAAGTCATTCAGCCGCGGGGTCAGCGAGGCGTCGTCTGTTACCTCGCGGTCTTCCTCTTCTTTGAGAGCGGCAATTTCCTGCTGTTGGGATTGAAGCAATTCCACGATGATGGAAAGTAATTCGATCGCGATCGGATTCATGCGTTTAATGTCCTTGCGTTGTTGGATGCCGGTCTCTCCCGACTGTCGCACCACTTCGATCGCCCTGGCGGAACTTACTTGCCATTCCCGCTACACCAAACGGTTAGAGTCCTGCGGGTAACAATGGCTTTCCCGATCGATTAACTGCGGCTTTCGCCCAGGATGCTAAATTTTGGGCCTGGCAGGTGTCGCCAGTTCAACTTGCACTGCTACAAATAAATGCTGCTTCTATGGAACCTTATTTATCTGTAGCAGCCGTTAATGAAACAGCCTCTCTAAACTCTTTCCCCGGTGAGAAGGTTGCGACTACAGCAGCGGGAATTTTGATGGGTTCCCCAGTTTTAGGGTTGCGGCCTTCGCGGGCTTTGCGTTCCCG
>JAUBOH010000602.1:0-3045 GCA_036700145.1 Microcoleus occultus BM001215366 | reverse complement strand
GGAAGCAAGATTTTAATTCTCCTCCCCTTGTAGGGGCGGTGCCCCCGTGCCCGCCCAGGCTGGGGGGGGTTAATTCCCCAATTGCGATCGCTGGAATGGACAGTAGCGATGGTTTAGCGGATGCAATTATTCAAGTTTGTCGGGCTAGCGGTGTCGGTGCAAAAGTCGATCGCCAAAAAATACCAATTCCGCATAATTTCAGCGAACTTGTATCACCTGAAACAGCTTTAGATTGGGCATTGTACGGCGGTGAAGACTTTGAGTTAGTGCTGTTTTTGCCGATCGCAAATGCTGAGTTATTGGTAGAAAAAATCGGAAATGGAGCCGCGATTGTCGGAATTACTACCGAGAGCACAGATATCTGGTTGACTGATAGCAGCGGTATTTATGCTGATATTGTCTTAAAGCTCGATCGGGGATTTCAACACTTTTGAATTATATCTTATCTTAGTCTCTTAGAGAGGGACATCGTTTGTGTAGCCGCGGTTTCAACCGCCGGGTTTCAATCACTGTGGGAATCGGGTAATTGTGAAGCGAATTTACGGCCAAACAACCTCAATCTACCATTAATTTTCCATGTTCCATTAAGCAAACCAACAACTCCAGCAATAATTACCACAGCCAGGAGACTCCACAACAGGCTGGCTATAGCAGGATGAAGGCGAGCGCCAGCTTGAGGTATCCTGAACACTATGGGTGTCTCAACATAAGCAGAAACAGCAGAAACCACAATCCCTCCAGCCCCCAAGCCAGCACCTAATATTTCAATTTTTCTTTCTAAGGAGCGATCGCATTCCGCTTGTTCAATATCGACAATCCCTCCCACTAACTCCACCGAAATCTTAATCAAATCAGTCCCATGTTTGAAACATCCTAAATCGCCCTTAATTTGTTCTTGAAACTACGGACAATTTCTATCAATAAAAAACTTGAACTTTGTCAAATTATCAGTTAATAGCTGCAATTATTCGCCACTTTAAAACAACTTTTATTGATAGTTACAAACATGAATATTAATCGTGTTATTAAAATCCTCTAAACATTCCAAGGCTCTTTCATAATTCAAACTTTCTCGAAGTAACTCTTTTAGTTGGGTTTTTAGATATTTTAACGATTCATCTATATTAACAATTTGCACCGAATCCAATACGCTTGGGTTAAAACTGTTTATTCTTCGGATATCCCCCTCGCATCCCCCTTTTTAAGGGGGACGAAAGAGCAAGTTCTTGTCCCCCCCTTTTTTAAGGGGGGTTAGGGGGGATCGGGCTTAACAGAACCTTATTTGCACCGAATCAACTTCAGTTGGCAATTCAATCCGACTTACTTCGGTGATTTTTGTTTCTAGGTTTTCGATTGTTTGCTCAATTTCCAAATATCGTTCCTTAAGTAGATCGTAATTTCTGCGACTATCAATAAAAGCTTTGGTAATTTTATGGCGGTGATAAAATAGTTCAAACAAAGGTTGAACAATCTTCCCTAACTTTCCCTCAATGTCATCATCAACCAGATAAACAAACACCTGTACTTGACTTTTGGGAGAACTATACTCAAACATCGGAGAATCGAATAACTCAGTAGCCAGGTAAAAAGGTGGACGCACAGACACTTCTGGAAAAAGATGTTTTAAACATTCATCTGCAACTTCGCGGAAGAGATGTTTACTTGGCTGCTGATAAGTTTTTGATTTATAGGTAATCAAAAGAGTTTGTACTAGCCAATTTTTATGACTGTCAGCAACCAGGAGATTATCAACATTAAATTGTGTTAATGCTGCTGCGATTTCTAGGTCTTTGTTTTCGTCAGTTTCTGGGCTGCCAATTCTGGCTAAAATGCCTTCGCTATCATCGATACAGCAAAACTTCAACGAACCATCGATTTAATTTGAATGCGTCAACTTGTTGGGTTTAGTGAGGGGATAATTGAGGTTATATTGAGAAAAAACTTGGGTTTTGTCCTGACTGAAATGTTGCCATAAATTATTTACCCAAGTCCAGATTGAGTCAACATCGGTTTTGCTGTCGCTGCTGAGTTGGTAGCTGTAGATATAGACTTGGGGATGGTCAATTTTTAGTATCTGGTGCGGGGGGAATTGAGGCTGTTTGAATGCGTTTTTTCAAGTTGGCTTCTAGCTTTTTGATATCAGGATAGGTATTAGTGACTGTTTCATAGCCCGGTGTGACTTCCGGTTCTGCACCATCGAGATTTTTGCGTATGAGAAGCTTGATTTTGTTTCGGACATCCTTAAACTGGCTATAGAGTGCATTGATAGTATTTTCTACGGTATCGTTATCAGCACCAGATTCTGCCAAGGGTAGAATTTTGGTAATTAATTCTTCAATAAATGGGGAGTAAGTATTGCAGACGCGGTGGTAATGGCTGCGTAGATTTGGGACAAAATATCGACTTCATTTTCATTCATAAATTTACCTCACGAGATGTACTTTGAATTTAACAGGACTTATGCACTTCGATCGAAGAAACCGGGTTTTTTACCTAATCTGCCGATTCCAACGCGTCTTTTCGTTCGGTATTTCGGTTTCGGCTTGTCTGGCTAAATCTATAGCCAAATCTGAGGCCGTGTTTTCTGGTTCGATTACCAGTTTAAGTAGTTTTATCGGTGGAGATGCTGTTTCTGGTTCGGTAAGTTCATTCAGGTAAATGCGGGTGACTTTTGGGAGTGCCAGCATTTCCTGAAAGTAGATGTCACATTCATCAAGGCAGTCGAGAGGTCATTGAAAGCCCAAAGACTAGCCAAAGTTCCCATTGCTCCCGCGTAGAGAAATCCCGTCGGTAATCCAATATAATCGGAGCGATTCTGCGTATCAATTAGCGCGGTTTCGCAGGCCCAAAGCACGACTAGGCGGCACTGTTTGAATCGCAGTCCGAAAATTTCAGCCAAAGTCAGGCATTTGTCAATATCCGCTGTTTTGCCTTCGCGCCATTCAACATAACGCTCAGATATCCCTAAATTCGATGCCCCTAAATCTGATCCCCTCGCATCCCCCGATCGAAGCTATGCTTTATAAACATCTTTCTTAACAAGAA
>JAUBOH010000601.1:0-3051 GCA_036700145.1 Microcoleus occultus BM001215366 | reverse complement strand
AAGTCCGCACTACAAACACTCGCTAATTACAGGTAATTGACCGGACATGATATGAGGAGACTGCAGTGCCGTTTCCCTACCCCAAAATAATCATGTAGGGACACTCCAAAAGCCGTCTCCCGATTTCGGGTAATATTAACAATTAGCTTTGAGCGGAATCTCGATCGCAAATTCTGCACCATTTCCCGGCGAAGAAGTGCATTCCAGGGAACCGCCATGTCTGTCTGTAACAATTTGGTAGCTAATTGACAAACCCATCCCAGTACCTTTACCAACAGGTTTAGTAGTAAAAAATGGGTCAAAAAGTCGATTGCGGACTGTCTCTGGCATTCCCGCCCCGTTGTCAGCAATCCGAACGATTACGCGATCGGGTTTGGGCATTTCAGTTTTGATGGAGATGATACTAGGATTTTGCCGCATTTCTTCAGCAGAACGCCGCAAATCGCTTTCTTCCAAAGCATCTAAAGCATTGCTCAGAACATTCATAAATACTTGATTTAGCTGTCCGGCATAACATTCTACTAGAGGCAATTTACTGTATTCTTTAATCACCTCAATTTCTGGATGATTGTGTTTGGCTTTGAGCCGGTGCTGCAAAATCATCAAGGTGCTATCTATGCCTTCGTGAATGTTGACTGCTTTCATTTCTGCTTCGTCCATGCGGGAGAAGGTACGCAGAGATGCCACGATTAGCTGAATTCTGTCTGCACCGACTTTCATCGAAGAAAGCAGTTTCGGCAAGTCTTCCATCAGAAAATCGAGTTCAATAGCTTCTACTTCCTCTAGTATTTCCGGGACTGGATCGGGATAGTGGTTTTGGTAAAGTTCGATCAGGTGCAGCAAGTCTTGAGTGTAGTCTTTAGCGTGGGTCAGATTGCCGTAAATAAAGTTAACTGGGTTGTTGATTTCGTGGGCTACTCCTGCCACGAGTTGACCGAGAGATGACATTTTTTCGCTTTGAATTAACTGTGATTGAGCGCTGGTTAATTGCTGCAAAGTTTGCTCTAATTCGCGAGCTTTATTGCGAGTTTGGGCGTAAAGATCGGCTTGGTTGAGGGCGATCGCCAATTGAACTGTAATCGCTTGCAACAATTCAACTTCGCCCTCAGTCCAATGTCGCACAGCAGCGGAGTGGGAGCAGCTAACAGCACTCACAACTCCCGAAAGCGCCTGCATCGGAATTGCCAACATAGATTGATAGCCCATAGAGCTAAGAGACTTTCTCCAAACTGGGTCTGCGATTGCTCCGACATCATCGACTTGCAGCGTTTCTAGACGAAAGAGCTGTTCTCCTAAAGTGCCGAAGTCAGAAGCTTTATAGCAACCGATTAAATCGGGAAGTTCTCTTCTGCGAGATTCTTGAATAATTTCCCAGAAAGCATCGTTCCCGTCGCTGCGGTACCAGGCAAAATTGCAGCGATCGATTGAAAGGAAAGCGCGAATTTCCTTAACTGCGACAGCAATGATGCTATCGAAGTCGAGGGAATTGCGGATTTGAGTAGTCAGGTTGTTGAGCAATTTTTCTCGATCGGCTTGCTGCTTGAGTTGGGCTGACGATCGCCTCAAGGCAATTTCTGCTAGCTTGCGATCGGTAACGTCTTCGGTGACAGCTAATAGATATTGCGGTTTGCCATCAGCACCGAGTATGGATGTTTTCTTAGTGTGAAATATCCGCGATTCTCCTTGGCCCGTTTCAACATCTTCTTCGGCGATTTCTACAATTTGCCCGCTGTTGAGCACTTGCCGGTCTTTGGCGGTGAAAAAATCAGCTTGTTCTGTTGGGAACAAGTCGTAATCATTTTTGCCCATAACTTCTGCTGCGCTGAAACCGAGCAACTCTTCGGCTACTGGGTTCCACAGTACAAACCGCAGTTCTTGAGCATCCTTGGCAACCACTCCTACGGGTATAGTTTTGAGGACTGATTCCATAAACTGTTGAGCGCCTTGCAGTTGCAGTTCTGCAAGTTTGCGATCGCTAATATCTCGGACGTTGGCAATGATGCCCAGATTGCCGTTGAGATGAATTCTGGACAGGGCAACTTCTGCATCAAACGTTGAACCGTCGTTGGGACGCCTCGCTTTCCATTCCACGCGGGGCGTTTCCCCGGCTAATACTCTTTCCCAAAGTTCTCCCATTTGTTGAATGGGATTATCACCCGCTGAATAGTCGTTTTTAATTGATAATTTTGTTGCTTGTTCCTGGCTAACTCCGTACATTTCTAACATTCGATTGTTGACATCAAGAATGTTGCCTTCTAAATCGTGAATGAAGATAGCATCGTAGACATTGTTAAATATGGTTCGCAGGTTTTGCTCGGAAACTTGCAGCGCGGCTTCTGCAAGGAAGCGATCGCCGATTTCTTGTTCTAACTGGGCGACAGCTTGGGACAGTTCGGCCGTGCGATCGCTCACTCTGTCTTCTAACTCGGCTGCTGCTTGTCGCAGGGCTGCTTCGGCAGCTTTGCGATCGGTAATGTCGATCGCCGTGCCGAACAATTTTAGCACCTTGCCGCTGCCATCGGTTTCGGCTCTGCCCACGGCGTTCAGGTGTCGCAAGCTGCCGTTGGGGCGGTAAACGCGGAAGTCAAAATCAAAGGGAGCGGCTTCGTCAATTCCCCGCTGTACTTTGGTTCCCCACAATTCCAAATCTTCTGGGTGGATCAGAACGGCTTGCTCTTCTCTGGTGGGTGCAGCGGCCGCCGGTTCGAGTCCGAAAATGCGGAAAAGTTCCTCCGACCAAGTGACTGTTCCGGTGGCTGCGTCGAGTTCCCAATTGCCGACGTGGGCGAGTCTCTGGGCTTCTTTGAGCTGCCGCTGGCTGTTGCGGATGGCGGTTTCGGCTTTTTTGCGATCGGTAACGTCGAGCACGACGCCGCAAAATACGATGTCGCCGTTCTCTCGGAGGGTGGGCATGGAGTCGCCCTGCCACCAGCGGATCTCGCCGTCGGGCTTGACTAACCGCCCTTCGTAGTGCCAGGGAGAGAGGTTTTTTACGGCCTCGTTTATGGAAGCGATGTAGCCATCCAAGTCTTCGGGGTGGACGCGGGAAAT
>JAUBOH010000600.1:0-3061 GCA_036700145.1 Microcoleus occultus BM001215366 | reverse complement strand
CCGCTCTTAGACTGAAGTCCCTGTCTAATAGCGAAAGTCCTCGCTATGAGGACTGATGAGTTGTTACCCATTTCTTCAGTCCTCCTCGCTGTGGACTTTAGCTTTGAGACAGGGGTTTCAACCCCTGTCGGACTATCGGTTTAACGTGTTTGTTGACACCTATGGGCACTGCCGTGTCCTGATTGTGGGTAACATTAATTCCGATGCTAAAATCCCAAATCGATTGACTTTTCACACTTGATACAACTTCCAACTCGCCATCGCCAACATTCCGTAAATCGCAAACTTAAGCGGGCGTTGAGGCATAATTTGGCAGAATTTAGCACCTACTAAAACTCCCGGCACCGAACCCAACCAAATCGGCAATACTAAACTCCAGTCTACGGTTCCCAGCCCCAGGTGTCCCAGAGAAGTAAACATCAACAAAATTGCCGCCTGCGAAATATCTGTTCCCACCAATTTTGAAGAATCCAGGCGGAAAAAAGCAATCAGCAAAAATGCAAACATCGCACCGGAAGACACGCTAGTGATTCCCACTATGCAGCCTAAAATTGCTGCCGTGCTGACCGTAAAAAGGCGACCAGAATTAGTATTTAAGTCCCACTCTGGCGGCTGTGCTAATTTCAAATCCGGGACAAATATCTTGAGCAATAATTGAGTCATTGCTAACACTACAATCAGGGCTATCGCAACTCCCAGACAGCGCAGCAATATGCAATCTAAATTCTGATTTTGGCTGTCCTTGATGGAGTGTAAAATCCACACTCCAGCCAGCGAACCGGGTACGCTTCCCAAAGCCAACCACTTAACTACTTGCAAGTCAAGGGTTTGCTGCTTCCAGTGTTTGAAGCCGCCAACCACTTTCATCAGTGTTGCAGCTACAACATCGGAACTAATAGCAATTGATGCTGGAACTTGGAAAACAAAAATCAACATGGGAGTAATCAGTGAGGCTCCGCCAACTCCCGTCAAGCCAACGATAATTCCCACAAAAAAACTGAAAAACGATAGTAATAAGTAGTTCACCGTGATGCCCCCAAACTGTATTTGTGTTTTTCCTTTTTTCGGCTTCCTTCTGCTATAGCTTTTACCTGAGAGTGACGAGCATCATAGGTAAAACAGAGAAACGGTCGATCGACTCTTTGCTGGAAAATAGGTCGGGAGTATCGAGAACATTAAAATGAATCAATGCCACAATCACAAGAGTGAAGGCGGTTGATGAAACTAAACCCGTCAATAACTCTTTTTTGAGGTTGTTTTCCTTGGGTTTGTCTGTAAAAATATCTACAGCCCCGAATTGCATCAACAGAATTCCAGCAATATTGGAAAGCCAGTAGCCGACAATTGAGCAAGGAAACAGTAAATCTGGAGAAAGCCAGCTACATATATACCCAAAGGCATAGGCAATTGGCAGGTTGAAAAATAAATCGTTCCACCAACACAGCGGTGATAGCAAATATCCAATTGCTAGAAACAATCCGCCTCTGAGTTTTTTCAACCAGCCTTTCTTCAAGCCGTCTGGCTTAGCTTCGGGTAACTTCTCAGGGGCTGGCTGTGCCCGAAGCTGGGACTCTTCACTGACTTTTTTAGCATTTTTCACGTCAAAAACTCATAACTCGATCGATATACCGTAGTTTATCATTGAAACCGAGTATATGTCTAGTGACTCGATCGAGTTACTGTACTTTAGCGAGATTGAGAAGTGTAGTAGGGACACTCCAAGAGCCCATAGGTGTCAACTTAACGTCAAACCATTAGTCCGTCGGGGGTTAAAACCCCTGGCGGACTGGCGGGCGGACGGAAGGACTGGGCGGACTCACAGCTTAAGTTGACACCAATGCACGGTGCCGTGTCCCTACGGGGATCGATCGCGGGCGTGTACTTCATAAACGTGGAATCTGCTGTATTTATACTCAAATTGCCATTGGCTGTTAAGTCTGCTGTGCGCTCAATCGGGTATCGCAACAGTGACTGAGCCCTGGGCTGCTGCCAAAATTGCATAAATTACTCCAATTCCCAACAAGCCGACAGCGAAACTGAAAAATAATACCATGCCGTCTGGTGGCTCGTAGGTATCGCTGTCAATTTGGTGGCGAACGGTGAAGTAGTGCTTAGTTGAGATTAAGACTGTCGCCAAACCTACTACAGAGAAGATTAAACCCAACTTCCACCCGATCGCGTGACGGTACTGTACGGGGAGTTGCACGACGCGCAGCCGCACGATGACGACGCCAAAACCCATGAGTGCGATCGCCGCCCGCATCCATGCTAAAAAAGTGCGCTCATTTGCCGATCGGTCGATCGCCCGCGACAGATTTTGCTGCTTTGTTTTATCCTCATCTACTTGCATCGGTGTGAACGATAACTGCGGGCGATCGAACTCTTTAACATTGATATTAAACCGCAGCCATTATTCCGGTGCCATCAAACCTTCTAAGCTGGAAGGAACGGTGAACATATAATAAATTACCCCAGCCCCTAGAATGGCGATCGCGAGGCTAAACAGAATTACCCAGCGATCGGTTGGCTCATAAGTATCGTAATCTATATCGTGGCGGACGCCGAAGTAATGCTTAGTTGATAATAGCACCGTCAGCAAACCCACTGTTGAAAAAAGCAAACCTAACTTCCAACCATTGCCGGGAGTTGGCAGCAGAGGGGGATGGAAGGTGCGAAGGCGCACGATAACTACCCCAAAACCCATCAGCGATATTGCTGTCCGCATCCATGCTAAATAAGTGCGCTCGTTTGCCAAATGATCGCGCACCCGCGACGGATTTGGTCGCTTAGTCTTTTCTGTATTCACTTTTGTGGATTTCAACTTTGATAGCATAGATAAACCTTTTAATTTTAAGTGCAAATATGAAGTAGCAGAGGTAGGGACTCAGGCCTTGTCCAAGGAGTGTCAACTTAACTTCAAACCCAGTCACAGACCGCTGTTTGACTATTAAGCTTAGATCGCCCTGGCGCCCCCCCTTCTTAAGCCATGCTCGATCAACATCTTTTTTAACAATCAAGTTGACAAAAATTAACATCTGTGCTGTAGAACGCTCGGGCGATC
>JAUBOH010000599.1:0-3062 GCA_036700145.1 Microcoleus occultus BM001215366 | reverse complement strand
CATAGGGCATAGGGCATAGGGCATAGGGCATAGGGCATAGGGCATAGGGCATAGGTGATTGTTTTTGGTCATCTCGGAACTATTAGCTTTTTTTAGATACCCGACTTCTTGAAGAAGTTGGGTATCTGGGTATATTGATTTTATTTGATTTTTGTTCTTGCTTCTTCCTTCGGCTTGAATTAGCAGATTCATCCTTAAGGATGATGAATAAATAGGAATTTAAAAGGTAAATTTAATCAGAGTTTCAATTAGATAAAAGGAAAAAAATATCATGAGCGATGACAAAAAAACGGTAAAGGAACCTGATGCTAACCTCGACCCGCTGTCGGGGGAAAAGGGGGCTCATCCAGTGGCAACGGGTATCGGTGCGGCGAGTGCGGGTGCTGCGGGTGCTGCGATCGGCGGTGCGATCGGCGGGCCTGTGGGAGCAGTTGTGGGCGCTGTTGTGGGCGCGTTTAGCGGCGGTTTGGCGGGTAAAGGTGTGGGCGAGGCGATCGACCCTACGGTAGAAGATGCTTACTGGCAAAGCAACTACAGCTCCCGTCCCTACGCGGACACGAGCACGACTTACGACGACTATCAGCCTGCATACCGCACCGGCTATGAGGGATACAGCCGCTATGGCGGTACTGGTAAGAGCTTCAACGAGATCGAAGACGATTTGCAGCGCGACTACGAAACAAATCGCGGTAAGTCCAACGTGACTTGGGAAAAAGCCAAGCACGCCACGCGCGACGCTTGGGATCGGGTGGAACGCGCTGTTCCTGGCGACATTGACAAAGACGGCCGCTAACACCGTCAGCAAGTATTTCGGTTTTTTTGTTGAGCTCAGGCACTATTTTCAACACGAGTTTAGCGAAATTATTCGGGTTTTAAACCCCTCTCTGTTTCGGGGAGGGGTCTTTTTAATCTGCGTTAAAAGTTTTTCAGCATCGGAATTGATATTACCCACAGTTAGGACACGGCGCCGTGCCGTTTCCCGAAAATTAATGCTTGCGATGGTTACATCTCTCAGGTCGCGATCGTGATTATTTTGGGGCCGGGGAAACGGCATTGCCGTATCCTCCGTTGCCTATTATAAGGAATGCAACCGGAATTGATATCAAATCCTCTCTTCATCGGAATAGTAAATTCGAGTTCACTGTTCACTGTTCACTGTTCACTGTTCACTGTTCACTGTCAACCGTCAACCGTCAACCGTCAACATCACCTGACGGTGTAACCGGAAATGATATGATATGACCCTGGATTTGAAATTGGCACTTTTTTACACAATTAGCCTTAAAATTAAACTATTCAGGACTCAGGCATCGATCGCATATTTCTGTCATTGTTTGCGATGCGCTTTCTGCAATCGCAGCCGGAGCGCGAAAGCGTTCGTGGCCTCAAGTCGGATAATTGTTAAAAATCTAAATCCTCTCATTCAAAATCGGTATAAGTTGTGGATGCAATGTTGGAAAGAGCTTGGACACTCAAGCAAAATTTAATTGACTTTGTGCTGGATGCTGAGGGAGAGTTGGCGGTAGCTTTGGAAGCTTATGCAGCAGCGAGATCGACTGGCGAGCGCTACGATATTGCTCAGCAAAATCAAGTGATTGACAGTTTTACAGTCGAAGGTAAAGTCGGAAACAAAACACCGATCGACCTTTTTGTCGCAAGTCAGCCGGATTTAACCGAGAGCGAGATCAGTTTGCTAGAAAGTTGGCGTCACAGAAGCTTTACCGGCTTATTTGAAATCACTAAAATTTCCCCCGACGGCTTTGAACTGATGAACTGGCTGACGGCCAAGCACTACGCAGTCAAGCCTAACAGCGTGAATTTCCTGCAAGAAATGTCTCGGTTTAAGTTAGGAGAAATCTTGCGGGCTCGGATTGCTCCTCTCACCGATAACTGGTGGATACTCTCGGGCCCTCCCATCCCGATGGGGAATTTGGGCAAGCCGAAGTTGGCGGTGGCGATCGGCAATTTCAAGCAAAATTACAAAAATAACCTGTACAGCGACGCGCCGGAATTGTTAGAGCAAGCTTGGCAATCGGTAGAACAGTACCACGAAGATTTTACCGAATTTTTTGGCAGCGATGAAGTGACGCTATCGGGATATCACCTGAATAAACAGTTGGCCCAATTTCAGGAAGTGATGACTAAAAAACGCCTAGCTGATATCGGGATCGATCAAACTAAGTCTCTGGCGGATATCGTTGAAGATGCTGGAGTCGATCGAGAAGAAATCAAAGCAGCAGCTATCGCAGCGGCCGGTGCGGATGCTAAAGCCGTTGAGGTGTTGCTAGAGGGCAATGCTAGTTCAAAAATGGTAGTACCGAAAGCCGAATTGCCCGATCGCTTCAAGAAAGCCGAACAGGTGACAGCACTTTCTCATCCCCGCTGGGGACAAACGTTTTTGTCTACCTACAGTCAGTTCACCACAATGCTAACAGCCGAAGACTTTTCAACCGTTCCCGGTTACGAGAAGCTGCTTCGCAGCTATCTAGAAGATCCGGCAATTAATGTGTGGATTTGGCGGCGGTTAGCTCAAGTTAATCCTGCGAAATTACAACAAATTTTGCAAACTGTATTGCAGCGGACTGATTTTCAGATCGATCGCGATTTAGATGTTCTGATGCAAGAGTTTAAAAAACCCTTAGAGCCCGAACTCCCGGAAATTGCCAGCGTTCCAGTGCACCTGCACAATTTATTTCAGGAAGCTCTAGGCGAAGTTAGCAAGTCAAAGTCGAAACCGCAGGACAAAAAGAAAAGCTCTAAAGGCTTTAAATCCTGATCGGCTAAGTGCTTAATTCGCCCGCTGGTATCAATACTTGTGGGCAGCCAGCGCAAAATCGCTTAGTTGCAATCCTCAATCGATAACTCTAACTGCAGGCGCTTCGATCGCACCACAAGAGGAGGACACGGCACTGCCGTGTCCCTACAATTAATTATGGTAGGGAAACGGCACTGCCCATAGGTGTCAACTTAAGCCTGAAACCCTTGATAAATCTCGTTTATATCCGAGTCCAGATCCCCCTAAATCCCCCGAATCGTTGCGGGGACTTTGATCGGACTCTTGT
>JAUBOH010000598.1:0-3108 GCA_036700145.1 Microcoleus occultus BM001215366 | reverse complement strand
GTTTCGGTGTCAAATTCTTCTCGAAAAATGCTCAAGTAACCGAATATTTGCTGGCTGGTTCTGAGCGGTACGATTAAAATGCTGCGAATTTTGGTCGATCGAAATGCAGGTTGCAGGCTTCTCAAACTGCTAATTGCGTACAAGTCGGGAATTGCCCAAACTTCTTGAGGGCCGGATTTAAAATATTCGTGCCAGACGCTGTATTGCTCCAGGTGCGGGTATTTTGCCGAAATTTGCATCCTCGGCCCCGATCCGCAAGTGTAGACTTTGAGTGCGCCTGTGGAGTTGTCCGAGTAGGGAACTAAACTCGTTACCTTGCTGCTGTCGAAAATGAATGGTGCGGCGAAAATGCACAGCCTGCCACCGGCTGCGTCTAGTGCAGCTACACATTCTGCTAAAGCTGCTTGCAGTTCGATCGCCGGCCCAGAGTGAAGGGCTGCGGCGACGCGGTTGACGGCAGCTTCCCGCTGAGCTTTCGCTACAGATCGGGCGAGGAGGGTAGATTGGGCTATGGCGACGCCGAGCTGATCTGCCACCATCTGAACGCCTTGCAGTTCGTGTTCTGCCACACTCCGGGACTCGGAGTGGTGAGATACCAACAGCCCCCAGAATTCTTCGCCGTGAAAAATTGGTATTACCAAGGAAGCCTTGACGCCGAGTGCACTCAAGTATTCAGCGTGGCAGGGGTCGATCGGGCGAAAGCGCACTTTGTCGGGCAGCAGTTCGCCGGAAACCGCGTCGCGGTGGGGACTTTGGCCTAGCAGCCCGGAATCTGCATCGACAAGTGCGATCGCACTTGTAGTTGCGCGAACAGTTCGCGGGCGTGAGGGGGAATATCGTCTGCGGGAAAATGCAGCCCCAATAAAGATGGCAAGCGGTTGCCGTTAATTGATTCGGCAATCACTTCACCGCTGCCGTCGCTATGAAATTTGTAGATTTTTACTCTGTCTGTTCCTAAGAACGATTGAACTTCCGCTGCTGTCGCGCTCAGAATTTCTGGGAGTTCTAGAGAGCGGCGAATCCGGTTTGCGATGCGCGAGAGCAAATTTTCTCGATCGTTGCTCACCTTGACATTTTGGATTTTTAATGAGTCCATTAATCTTTTGCTTTCCCAGCAATAACAGTAACAGGCGAAAAAGTTTTGTGCGTATTAAAAGTTTCGGCACTTCCCAGCCATTTAATAAAATAGGAAGATCCGATCGGGCGATCGATCTTCGATTAGTTTTGCACCGCTAACGAGCTGCCTTTAAACTGCAACTTTACCATTGCAAATTTCTATTCTGTGCGATTCAAACTTTTATACTCTCAATATAAACTTTGTAGAGCCTGCCTGGCAAGCTTCATACCATAACTTATTAAACTTGTCAAGTTTCCCGACTTGCGGAGTCATTCAGAGAAAGGTCGATCGACCGCAGAGCCGCTTTTTCCAGATATTGGCTCAAAAAAAAAGCTCCCGCCGTTAAGCAGGAGCCTTTTTCGATTAGACAATCAAATCAACATAAGGTCGATGATTAGTCCAAATCAGGCATAGCCAGCACTGGTTCATTTTCGCGATTGATACCCTTCTCAAAACCAGCGACAGCCGCGCGAGCGCGACCCGCGTGCCACAAGTGGCCGATTAAGAAGAAGAAACCCATCACAAAGTGGAAACAAGACAGCCAAGAACGAGGAGACGTGAAGTTAAACGAGTTAACTTCAGTTGCCACGCCGCCCACAGAGTTCAAAGAACCCAAAGGAGCGTGAGTCATGTACTCAGCAGCGCGGCGAGCTTGCCAAGGCTGAATATCGTTCTTGATTTTGTTCAAGTCCAAACCGTTAGTACCACGCAAAGGTTCCAACCAAGGGCCTTGGAAATCCCAGAAACGCATCGTTTCACCGCCGAAAATGATTTCGCCAGTAGGAGAGCGCATCAGGTACTTACCCAGACCGGTAGGGCCTTGTGCAGAACCGACGTTAGCACCCAAGCGTTGGTCGCGGATCAGGAAGGTCAAAGCTTGCGCTTGAGAAGCTTCAGGACCAGTCGGGCCGTAGAATTCGCTAGGGTAAGCAGTGTTGTTGAACCAGACAAAGCAGCAAGCGATGAAGCCCATGAGGGACAAAGCGCCCAAGCTGTAAGACAGGTAAGCTTCGCCAGACCAGATTAAGGCGCGACGAGCCCAGCCAAAAGGCTTGGTCAAAATGTGCCAAACACCACCAGCGATACAAATCAGGCCTAGCCAGATGTGACCGCCGATAATGTCTTCCATGTTGTTGACGCTGACAATCCAGCCTTCGCCACCAAAAGGAGAGCGCACCAAGTAGCCAAAAATCACAGCGGGGTTGAGAGTCGGGTTCGTGATAATACGCACGTCGCCGCCGCCCGGAGCCCAAGTGTCATAGACACCGCCGAAGAACATGGCCTTAGCAACCAACAGCAAGCAACCGCCACCCAATAAAATCAGGTGATAGCCGATGATGTTGGTCATCTGGTTCTTGTCTTTCCAGTCGTAGCCGAAGAACGAAGAGTATTCTTCGAGAACTTCTGGGCCGCGAACGGCGTGATAAATGCCGCCCAAACCGAGAACAGCAGATGAAATCAAGTGCAGAACGCCAACTACGAAGAACGGGAAGATATCCGTAACTTCACCGCCGGGGCCGACGCCCCAACCCAAAGTAGCGACGTGGGGCATCAAGATTAAGCCCTGTTCGTACATTGGTTTTTCTGGGATAAAGTGAGCGACTTCAAACAAAGTCATTGCTCCGGCCCAGAAAACGATCAAACCAGCGTGAGCGACGTGTGCGCCCAGCAGTTTGCCAGAGAGATTGATTAAACGAGCGTTGCCAGACCACCAAGCGAACCCGGAGGATTCTTGGTCGCGACCGCTTGCATAGGAATTAGAGAGCGTTACCACGCGGTAGAACCTCCAACGATTTTAGGTTTTGGATTTTGGGCTTTTTGTTCCCCAGCGCTAGCACGGGAGTACCTAGCCTGCGATGGGGAGTAGGGATTTGGATTTGGATTTCAATTTAAAAAAATTCATCTGAAATCCAAATCCTGATTTTTTTAAAGTGCGTTACCGCGAGGCAGAACTTCTTCTGGGAAGATGAAGTTTTCGTGAGGTTGGTCGG
>JAUBOH010000597.1:0-3144 GCA_036700145.1 Microcoleus occultus BM001215366 | reverse complement strand
GAAGAAGTCTCGGCTTTGGGCGGTCTCGACCTCGGCGACGATGACGAGGAAGAAGCTTCACAATTTGGGACTTTGACCTCTGGGGATCTCGAATCGGGAATATCCGATCCGTTTGGGGAAGAAGATGCAGATTTTGTCGCCGAAGAAATACCCGATCCGTTTGGGGCACCGACCTCGGATGACTTAGACATGGATCTGGGCGACTTGGACGAAGACGGTATCGACGATTTCTCTGTATCTGATGACGATGACCTCGACGATCTCGGACTTGACGATCTGGGGGAAGCAACTACCGGAGATCCTGATGAAGATGATTTAGATGCTCTAGGTCTCGGCGATTTGGATTCCGACGATGAGGATGAAGAAATTTCGGGCTTTTTGTCGGATTTTAAGTGAGGTTGTTGCGATCGCCCTCCTTCTCTCCTAGTCTTGAAGTTTCCCGCTCTATTTGCGAGTTGTGAGTTGCGAGTTGTTAATTTTTAACTAGCTCAAACTCACAACTGCCAAAGGGCTTTTTACTTCTAGAGTAGAGGAACACTAAATCCCTGCTGTGAGGGATTACAAGCCCTCGCACAGAATTTTTTAACTTGAATTTTGGAGGCGGCGGCTGCTGCAGAAATATTGAAGCAAGCTGCATCTAATATTCAGAGAAATTACGCCAAAACCAGGTATTTCTATTATTGTTCGCTGCGATCGCTGCTTTCGCAAACAACAGATGTTTTCTCGCTGCGCCTGGAGAGCGATCGAGACGAAAAACCACCGATTCCTGTCCGGATCGACAGCAACGATCGCAAAATACAGGTATTTCCTCGCTGCGCCCGGGAAAGTTCGAGACGAAAAACAATTTAAAGGGAGAAGATTTGACATATGACTGCTATTACTACTACTGAACCGGAAGCTTTAAACTTTGAATGCGAAACAGGCAATTATCACACTTTTTGTCCGATTAGCTGCGTAGCTTGGCTTTATCAAAAAATTGAAGATAGCTTTTTCTTGGTAATCGGTACCAAGACGTGCGGCTATTTCTTGCAAAATGCAATGGGTGTGATGATTTTTGCCGAACCGCGCTATGCGATGGCTGAGTTGGAAGAAGGCGATATATCCGCTCAGTTGAACGATTACGATGAGTTGAAGCGGCTGTGCTTGCAAATTAAGCGCGATCGCAACCCCAGTGTAATTGTCTGGATCGGCACTTGCACCACCGAAATCATCAAAATGGACTTGGAAGGCTTGGCGCCGAAGCTGGAAGCCGAAATTGGCATTCCCATCGTCACAGCCCGGGCTAACGGCTTGGATTACGCCTTTACTCAAGGGGAAGATACAGTTTTAGCCGCAATGGCTGCTAAGTGTCCTGAGAAAGCGCCGGTGATGGAAGCTCAGAAACAGGAAAGAAATGCTATCTCTCAACTGCTGAATTTCGGCAAGAAAAAAGAAGAAGTTGCAGCAGATGAATCGGAATATGTCAAGCACACACCCCTGGTACTTTTCGGTTCTTTGCCCGATCCGGTTGTCACTCAGCTAACTCTAGAATTGAAGAAGCAAGGAATCAAAGTTTCCGGTTGGCTTCCTTCCAAGCGCTACACTGAATTGCCAGTTTTGGAAGAAGGCTATTATGTATCTGGCATGAATCCGTTCTTGTCCCGTACCGCTTCTACGTTGATGCGCCGTCGCAAGTGTAAGCTAATTGGTGCTCCATTCCCGATCGGCCCTGACGGAACTCGTGCTTGGATTGAAAAGATTTGCTCAGTGTTAGGAATTGAACCAAAAGGTTTGGACGAACGGGAAGCACAAATTTGGGCTGGTTTAGAAGATTATCTGCAAATAATTCGCGGCAAATCTGTCTTCTTCATGGGAGACAATTTGCTAGAGATTTCTTTAGCACGTTTCTTGATCCGCTGCGGCATGACTTGCCCAGAAATTGGCATTCCTTACATGGACAAACGCTATCAAGCGGCCGAATTAGCCTTGTTAGAAAAGACTTGTCACGAGATGGGAGTTCCTACTCCTCGGATTGTCGAGAAACCAGACAATTACAATCAGCTACAGCGGATTTACGAGCAGAATATAGATTTGGTGATTACTGGTATGGCTCACGCTAATCCTTTGGAAGCGCGGGGAATTAATACTAAGTGGTCAGTTGAGTTTACTTTTGCTCAGATTCACGGCTTTGGGAATGCGCGGGATATTTTGGAGTTGGTGACTCGTCCGTTGCGCCGGAATAATTCGCTGAAGGATTTGGGTTGGGGTAATTTGGTGAAGAATGAAGCTAAGGTTTAATCGTTTTTAGTAAGATGGTAGGGTGGGCTTTGCTCACCTTATTTTTTTATGAACCGCTGATCCAGGCGGATTAACGCTTCGGAACGCGGATGAAGAGTGCGATGCCATATTTTTGTATAAACGGGCGTTGCTGAATCAATATCTGAATCGCTGTGGGACTGGAACATCTTTAAATTTGAGGTAGCCGATCAACAATCTAACTGAATGTTTTAGCATGACTACAGATTCGATGATGGTAGTGTGATGCACTCCTTTAACCCTCTCAGTAGCTCGCTCATCCCATACCATTGACATACATTTTTAGACATTCCTGTCTGACAGCATCACTGTCACCTCTATGCTCTTCATATTTGTCAATAAATTGCCGACCGCAATCGATACAAATATGGTGAGTGCTTATCTCTCTGGATGCCATTTTTGCGGAGCTGAGTTGAGCTGCATTCAAGGCATTTCATGAAAATTCACATTAGGAGCGATCGCGAGTTCAGATTATAATCCAGCAATGCCCAAAATTAATATACTTGTCGCCCTATTCGCCGGATTTCTCACAAGCTTGAAAATTTACGATCGCCACTTAAAAATATTCTCCGTTTTATCAAGACGACTAATTATCAAGAGTTAGGAAAATCCATCTTGGTTTGCATTTAATGAAGTTACAGAGCGAAAATCTTTGGAATTGGCGCAAGCCACTGCTGTTATTGTACCTAATCTATGTGAGAAACGCTGTAGTATTGATTTTTCAAAGTTCAGGTGTTTTAGGAATTCTCTAGGATTGGTGGTATGAGCCAGTGCCTAGAGAACGAGAGTTGGTGATATAGCAACCGCCACATCGGTATTGACATTCAGGAACTCATGAATATATCCTCA
>JAUBOH010000596.1:0-3149 GCA_036700145.1 Microcoleus occultus BM001215366 | reverse complement strand
TAAAGTCCTCTCAAAGAGGACTGAAGAACTCATTAGTCCTCTTTGAGAGGACTTTCGCTATAAGACCCGTGGAATTCATTCCCAGGCGGACTGGCGGGCGGGAAGACTGGTGGACTAAAAGCTGGTTGTTGACACTAATGACGGGGGCACTACCCCTACAAATCTTCATGAATGATTGAGAGTTCTTATAGATTAAGTCTGCACGGAAAATTCATCGGGATCGATATCCCAATTTACCCAGCTAATTGCCTCCCTGGCTGATGTCAGATTTGGCGGCACTCTCAAAGCGTGAATGAATCCCGTACTCGGACAAGTCATTTTTAACAAATAAATCGGCTCGACATCGGCGTTATCTATTCTTAATAGTGCATATTCCTGCCAAGTATCTATTTGTTCGGCGGATAACTCTTGAATTAGGCGATCGTAACCAATTCCTTCAATTAAAACTCGGCGAACTTCGGCATTCTCTTCTGCTAAAAGCCATTCTGCTTGCCACAAACTTGGGTGTACTTTTCCGTATGTTTCAGGCAATTTGACGCCATGATGATAGTAAAAATTCCATCCGTCAGCAAACTCGATCGCCGGTTCTGCTTCCGCGTGCAAGCGGTTTTGACTGTCAAAGCGCAGGTGGCGGGGGCGATCGCACACCATACAAACCTTTTCAAAGGAAAATATCCAACCGCAATGCTCTAAAAGCAGCTTTTGCGAGCGAAGTATTTCTTGTGTCTTTTCTGAAAGATTGATACCTAATGAAGAAATATACACTTCAGTCAAATAGATTTCTTTAAACAAAACTGTGGGGCTTCCAGGGGATATCAGTTCTAACACGCGATCGGGACAAACATCCCCCATCGTTGGTTCCGATCGCGCATATTCATCAGCAAATTCCCTCATTAGCCAAATCAGTGTGCTGTCTGCTTCGGACTCGATCGTGATGCGATCGAGTTCATACTTCCACACCCCCGGACTTGCAAATTGTCTCACAATCGATGAGCACATCGCTTTCCAGTTTAGCTTTTTCCCCGATCGATTCCAGTTCCATGCGTTTGAGGAGTTTTCTGAACTATCGCTTTTTAGGAAGTTGAAGATTTGGAGAAAAGCGTCGCGGGGACTGCTACAAATAATAATTTCAGGTTCTTCTAGACCAATCGCCGCATAGGCAACTTTAACTGCTGCTGTGGCTTTTTCAGCATCAATTGGATTAGTCGAGAGAGTCAGAAGTTTCTGTGTGAGTTCGCCGAACACGCTAATATCGGTAATTTGAATATCGAAATATAGTTTTGTCAGATTGGTGAGTTCGCGCAAGGCACTGATGTCAGTAATTTGATTGTTGACCAGATGCAGTTCGGTCAGATTGGTGAGCTCGCGCAAGGCACTGATGTCAGTAATTCCATTGTTGACCAGATGCAATTCTGTCAGATTGGTGAGCGAGGCGAGGAAACTGATGTTGGTAATTCGATTGTTTGCCAGCTTCAGTTCTCTCAGATTGGTGAGCGAGCCCAGGAAACTGATGTCGGTAATTCGATCGCTGAACAGATACAGTGTTGTCAGATTGGTGAGCTTGCACAAGGAGCTGATGTCGGTAACTCGATCGCTGCCCACATACAGTATTGTCAGATTGGTGAGCTCGCGCAAGGCGCTGATGTCGGCAATTTGATTGTGGTTGAGATTCAGTTCTGTCAGATTGGTGAGCGATTTGAGAGAGCTGATGTCGGTAATTTGATTGCTGCTGAGATTTAGTGTTGTCAGATTGGTGAGCGAGGCGAGAGAGCTGATGTCGGTAATGTCATTGCTGCTGAGATCGAGTGTTGTCAGATTGGTGAGCGACGCGAGGAAGCTGATGTCGGTAACTCGAACGTTGCCCATATACAGTTCTGTCAGATTGGTGAACTCGCGCAAGGCGCTGATGTCGGTAATTCGATCGTTCCAGCAGAGATACAGTATTGTCAGATTGGTGAGCTCGCGCAAGGCGCTGATGTCGGTAATTTGATTATTCCAGTTGAGATACAGTGTTGTTAAATTGGTGAGCGAGGCGAGGGAGCTAATGTCGGTAATTCGATTGTAGTGGAGATGCAGCGTTGTCAGATTGGTGAGCGATCGCAAGGCGCTGATGTCGGTAATTTGATTGCTGTCGAGATACAGTTCTTTCAGATTGGTGAGCGAGGCGAGGGAACTGATCTCGCTAATTCCATTGTAGTGGAGATGCAGCGTTATCAAATTGGTGAGCGAGGCGAGGGAACTGATGTCAGTAATTTGATTGTTGTCGAGATACAGTGTTGTCAGATTGATGAGCGACGCGAGAGAGCTGATGTCGGTAATTTTATTGTTGAACAGATGCAGTGTTGTCAGATTGGTGAGCGACGCGAGAGAGCTGATGTCGGCAATTTGATTGCCACAGAGATACAGTCTTGTCAGATTAGTGAGCGAGGCGAGGGAGCTAATGTCGGTAATTTGACTGCCCAAGAGACACAGTGTGGTCAGATTGGTGAGCGAGGCGAGGGAGCTAATGTCGGTAATTTCATTGTCAAAGGAATACAGTCTTGTCAGATTGGTGAGCGAGGCGAGAGAGCTGATGTCGGTAATTTGATTGCCCAAGAGAGACAGTATTTTCAGATTGGTGAGCGAGGCGAGAGAGCTGATGTCGGTAATTTCATTGCGGTTGAGATTCAGTTCTGTCAGATTGGTGAACGACCCTAGGGAGCTGATGTCGGTAATTTGATTCTCCGTGAGATCCAATTCTGTCATGCTTGAAAGTATCTGCTCCGCTGCTTCAGCGTCATCAGTGCCAGCCTTTTTTAACAACACTTCAACAGTGTGCTTTGCTCCTTCTGAAAGACTGTCAATATGCCTGCACCAGTCGGCAAAGTGGCTAAAACTCATTGGCTAGTTTGGTTTTTTTTAACATAAAAAACTCCTATATGGGTAATGGGAATACAGTTAACTGTTGATTATTACCGCTTACCTATTAGCGTCATAAATTATTGGGAATCTAGGGATTTTTGTTCAAGCTTTTAACAGTGGATAATTGACAACTATCAATTATCGGGGCGGGCACTCTTGGCACCGCCCCTACCACAGGTCAACTCTTTAACAGTGCTTTAGAAGCTGATTCTCCGGCGAGTTTCAGTTGCGATCGCAATTTCAGATTC
>JAUBOH010000595.1:0-3156 GCA_036700145.1 Microcoleus occultus BM001215366 | reverse complement strand
CCCCATGCCCCATGCCCCATGCCCCATGCCCCATGCCCCATGCCCCATGCCCCATTAGCATTCGATCGGCGTAGTAGCTTAACAACGACGTGATATCCTAGTTGTGCAAGTTTGCGAAGCACACCTGTAACTGTTGACACACTGGAGAAAATTCCGCAGTACCCTCGATACTGAAGAAGCACAAAATTGTGATTTGTCCTCAGTGTCGCGCTCGGACTCGACTGAGATTTAAACGCTGCACTCCTCGCCTGTGGAAAATGCCGGGAGTCTCGCGGTTTAAGCTTGTGGACTGGCGATTGTCGCCCGCGACGCCAGAATATCGCCACGAAAATTCCCAATTGTCAAGCAAACGTTCGTGAATTATTGACGGAAAATTAAGATACACGCGATGTCCTCATCCCCATACCGCAAAGAGAATGGCAATTCCAACGAAGTGTCCGTCACCCTGACGGATGAAGTTGGGCGATCGCTCACTTGCAACATAGAATATTCTATAAACCTAGAAGGTCAAGAATACGCTTTGCTGCTGCCGATCGACTCGCCCGTAGAAATTTTTACTTGGCACGGAGACGAGACCGACGAAGCAGCAATTCCTGTAGAAGACGAGACCGAAATTGACAAAATTTTTGATACCGCTAGAGTTGTCCTGCAAGAGCAGAACCTGACGCTCCGGCGCACGGCGGTGACGCTGACAGTTGTTGGCGAATTGCCGGAATTTCCCGACGAGGATTTGGCGCCCGATGCCGATCCAGATCAGGAGTCGGAGTTTGAGGAGCTGATGTGGCTGACTAGCTTCTACCACGAAGAACAGGAATATGCTATTTATACGCCTCTGGACCCGTTCTTTATCTTGGCTCGAATGAATGATGACGGCAAGCCGGAATTGCTGTCGGAAGAAGAGTTCCAAAGGCTGGAACCGATGTTGCCCATGCTGGAAGACCAGTTCTTTGACGAGCTTGATTAGATATTGATTGCAGGAAGAAGACCCACAGGGCAAAAAGCAGAATATTTTACTATTTAATCAAAAAGTAAACTGCTCGCCCGATCGAACTTTTTCGAGATAGCGCCTTCTGCCCTGTGGGTTCTGGCTGTTGAATTGGGTCTTTTAAAGGGCTTGTATCCGTAACTTTTCGGTCATCAATAGCTCTTCATCAGTCATTAGTCGTTAGTTAACCGCCGCTTATCGAGGACAACGGACTATGAATAAACAACAACTGACAAAAAACAGCGCGCGCGAAAGCCGAAAAGGTACTCCGCAAGTCTCAAAATGGTTGTTTTATCTAGCGTTGCTGCCTGCAATTTGGGGAGTTTGCGCCATTCAGGGCTGGGCTTGGTGGAGCTGGGCTTCGGCGCCGCCTAAAATCGCTGAAACGTCAACTGCACCGGGAGAGGATGCTGCTGTGGCCCTCCAAATTCCCCCCGGTACTTCCAGTCAAAAAATCGGGCGGGATTTGGAGGCTGCTGGCTTGATTCGATCGGCAGGAGCATGGAATATGTGGGCCCGCTGGCTGACGCTGCAAAACCGCGACGGAGGGTTTAAAGCAGGAACTTACCAACTATCCCCGACTCAGCCTCTGAGTGCGGTGGCTGAAAAAATTTGGAAAGGTGAAGTCGTACAGCAGAGTTTCACGATTCCTGAAGGGTGGTCGCTGCAACAAATGAGCGCTTATTTTGAAGCGCAAGGTTTCTTCCCGGCTAAGGATTTTATGGCAGCGGCGAGTCAAGTTCCCTACGCTCAGTACCCTTGGCTGCCGAGCGGTTTACCTCATTTGGAAGGGTTTTTGTACCCGGATACTTATCAGCTAGACGGCGATGCAGTTAGCCCGTCCGCTGTCATCAAGCAAATGCTCGGCCGTTTCGAGAAGATAGCTTTGCCGGTCTATCAAAAAAATCAGAAGAATACTCAGCTTTCTTTGAAAGAGTGGGTGACGCTGGCGAGTATTGTGGAAAAAGAGGCTGTGGTTGCTTCCGAGCGCAATCGCATTGCTGGGGTGTTTACTAGCCGCTTGAATAAGGGCATGAAGTTGGGTTCTGACCCGACCGTTGAATACGCTCTCGGTATCAGGCAAACCAAGGAGAAACCTCTGACTTTTAAGCAGGTGGAAACGCCTTCTCCCTACAATACTTATATGAATGTAGGGCTGCCGCCAACTCCGATCGCGGCTCCGGGAATCGCCAGTCTGGAAGCGACTCTGGCTCCTGAAAATACAGAATATCTGTATTTTATGGCTCGGTACGACGGCACTCACATTTTCAGCCGCACTCAGGCAGAACACGATGCTGCTGTCGCTCAAATTGACCAAAAAGTGCGATCGGGTCAATAGATTGGCAATGACTAATACACAAGTAAAAAGTCAAAAGTTAGATCGAATTCGGTGACATCGGAATTATACCGGGAAAGCGATCGCTCTGGGCGGCGATCGCCGCCTTCGGAAAAATATGATTCCGATGCAAAGATCGACGCTATTACAAAGCAAAAGCAAGCATAATTCTGTTTTGACTTTTGACTTTTTCCATGTTTAACCTCCAATTTCTTATTTCTCAATTCCATAATCTAAAATCTAAAATCTAAAATCGTTATGACTTGGGGCAAACTACTACAGCCAGACTTAGTTCTCGGCAATTCGATCGTAAATTTAACGGTTGATATTCTTCAAAAAAATCATATTAAAGGATTAGTGTTGGATGTGGACGAAACTCTCGTTCCCATTACAGCAATGAATGCTTCAGAGGAACTCAGCCTATGGGTGGAAGAAATTAAACCGGTGGTATCTCTGTGGTTGGCGAGCAATAATTTAAGTCAGACTCGGATCGGTCGGATTGCTGAGTCTTTGAATCTACCTTACATCACTGGTGCTGCTAAACCGTCGCGCCGCAAGTTGCGAAAAGCTGTTGATGCGATGAATTTGCCGGTGGAACAGGTGGCGATGGTGGGCGATCGGCTGTTTACTGATGTTTTGGCCGGCAATCGTTTGGGTATGTTTACTATTTTAGTCGAGCCAATGGTTGATGCTGCGTATGCGGTGCGGAAATATCCGGTGCGCTCTTTTGAAGTTTGGGTGTCTCAAGCTTTGGGGGCCACTCTGAAAATTAAAGATTAAATAGGGCATAGGGCATAGGGCATAGGGCATAGGGCATAGGGCATAGGGCATAGGG
>JAUBOH010000594.1:0-3159 GCA_036700145.1 Microcoleus occultus BM001215366 | reverse complement strand
AGTCCACGGGGCTTTTAGCTAAAGTCCACAGCGAGGAGGACTAATGAGTTTAAAAATTTTTTTTTTCAGTCCTCTTAAGAGGACTTTTGCTTTGAGGCAGGGACTTCAGTCCCTGCCGGACTATGGGTTGTACGTTAAGTTGACACGACGAAAGGCTTTTGGAGTGTTCCTACTCGCGCGGATTTTTGCTCTATCTCGGTTAGGATAGCAATTGTAGTCTACGGTTGGCGATCGTGAATTCTGAATCTACTGTCTCACCTGCGCGCCACGAAATTTTTCCGGGAGAAGTTTTCGTCAATACTGCCGATTTTGATAGCGGCATTCGGCGACTTTTACCGAAATATGACGAAATGCTGGATGTATTAGTCGGCTGCATTGCTAGCGCCAACAACTCCATTTTAGAACTCGGCTGCGGTACCGGAGAACTGACTTTAAAAGTTCTCGAACGTTACCCATCTGCGGAAATAGTTGCTGTCGATTACTCGCCGCGAATGCTTGATTTTGCCCGCGCCAAAATAGAGTCAGCCGGATACGCAGCCCGGTGGACTGGCATAGAATTGGATTTTGGAGAATGGGCGAATAATCCAAATTTTTCAGGCTTGGGTGATAAATTCAATGCTTGCATTTCATCTCTGGCAATTCATCATCTTGAGGATGAGATGAAGCTGAAATTATTTCAACGGATTCGCGAAAGTTTAAATGCTGGTGGCTGTTTTTGGAATGCTGACCCTCTTTTGGCAGAATCAGCAGGAATGAAAGATATTTATCAAGCGGCGCGAGAAGATTGGGCGCTAAGTCAGGGGGAAACTTTAGCGCAAATTCGGGCAAATGTGGGGACGAGTGTCTCTTTCGGGTATTCTAATCCCGATCGCCTAGCTACACTTTCTGCCCATTTGGAAATGCTGACAAAATCTGGATTTAAGACTGTTGCAGTTCCTTGGAAATACTACGGTATGGCGGTGTTTGGGGGATTTGTTAATTGAAAAAAGCAGTCCTACTATGTAGGGTGCAACCTCAGCACCTTACCGTCCAAATAAAGATTGCAGTTAGTATTTTATGTTACTGAGTCCGAAAGAGAGAAAATATATAATACTGTCAGGATTGAGGAAATAAAATGATTGCAACTGCGATTGAAAGTATTGACTGGGATGCTTTTTGTTCGGAACTGTCGGGAATCGAAATAATTCGCGATCGCGCGCAAGTTGTCAAGCTATCTCAAGACTATTATCACTTCAGTCCTGTTTTGCAACCTATCTTAAGTGATAAAATAGGAGATTTAGTAGTTCGTCCCGCCAGCGAAACGGAAGTTTTGCGAGTAGCGGCGGCCTGCGTCAAATCCAAGATTCCGCTGACTGTCAGAGGTGCGGGAACTGGCAATTACGGACAGTGCATTCCCCTGAATGGCGGCGTTATTTTAGATACCACTAAAATGAACAATATCCGCTGGATCAAACCGGGTTTAGCTTGCGTAGAACCGGGGGTGAAAATGTCGGTTTTTGACAAAGGAGCGCGAGAAATTGGTTGGGAATTGCGGATGGTTCCGTCAACCTACCGCACCGCAACGATTGGCGGATTTATCGGCGGCGGTAGCGGGGGAATTGGTTCGATAACTTACGGCCAGTTGCGCGATCGCGGAAATCTTCATGCGGTGCGAGTAGTTACAATGGAAGACGAGCCCCGCGTCATCGAATTGCGCGGCGATGAAGTGCAAAAAGTCAATCACGCTTACGGCACAAATGGCATTATTACTGAGTTAGAAATTCCCCTCGCCCCTGCTTATCCTTGGGCGGAAATCATTGTCGCTTTTGACGATTTTATGACATCGGCAAAGTTCGGTCAAGCTTTGGGGGATGGTGATGGAATTATCAAAAAACTAATTTGTGTTTGTGCTTGGCCGATTCCTGCTTATTTTGCTGCTTTCCGCGAGGCGATTCCTGAAGGGAAGCACTGCGCTTTGTTAATGGTAGCAGAATCTTGTCTGGAACCGCTGCAAGATTTGGCGATCGAATATGGCGGCACAATTTGCTATCAAAAAAGCGCGCAAGAAGCGAGCAAAGGTGCGGCTATTGCTGAATATACTTGGAATCATACAACTCTGCACGCCCGCAGCGCTGACCCGTCTCTGACTTATTTGCAGACGCTTTTTCCCGCAGGTAAAGGTTTGAAATTAGTTGAGGAACTGTACAATTATTATGGGGATGAGGTGATGATGCACTTGGAGTTTTTGCGGATGAACGGGAGGGCGATCGCCGCTGCTTTGCAAATAGTCCGCTACACTACGGAATCGCGGCTAAATGAAATTATTCGCTATCACGAAGACCAAGGCGCGCTGATTGCTAATCCTCATACTTTTATCTTGGAAGATGGAGGGATGAAGAGTGTTAATCTGGAACAGTTGCAGTTTAAAGAGTTGGTCGATCCTTGCGGTTTGCTGAATCCGGGTAAAATGCGGGCGTGGTTGGAACGGGATTAAGCACAAAGGTTCGATCGTTCGGACTTCAGTCCTTCTTCAAGGTTCTATCGTTCGGACTTCAGTTTTTCATATCGGATAAATTTAGTCAATTCGGACTAAAGTCCTTACTACAAACCAGTTAATTAGGACTAAAGTCCTTACTACAAACCGTAATTTAAGGGACAGGGGCGGTAATTTCTGTAGGTGCGATCGCCCCTGGTGTAGGTTCTGCTTGTTTTTCTAGTATTTGGCGCTGTTTGTTCCGAAATTCGGCGGCCGCATCGTTCAAATTTTGGCGCTGTTCGGTATTAAATTCTTCCATGCTGCGGCCGTTTCCCAATCGGGATCGGTGAATTAAATCAAATATGCCACTTCCGCTGCTGCGGCCGGAAAAAGGGTCGGTATTGTCTTGAGTTTGAAAGTCTTGCAGGGGTTGGGGGGAATTAGTTAAACCGCTGGCTTGAGCGAATGTTGCTTGAGGTGAGAAAAGTGCACAGGAGGCGATCGCGCTGACTGTTACCCGAATCATCCAATTGCCTGATTTAGAAGTTTTGATGTTCATGATTTATTGATTTAACATTCAAAAAAACAATTGTATCTAAACAATATTCTGATTGACCACTAAATATTGTACCACTCCGAAGTCCGGCAGGGGTTGAAACCCCTGCCTCAAAGCTCAAGTCCACAGCGAGGAGGACTAATGAGTT
>JAUBOH010000593.1:0-3170 GCA_036700145.1 Microcoleus occultus BM001215366 | reverse complement strand
CGTCCATTTCGGTCAGCAACTGGTTCAGGGTTTGTTCCCGTTCGTCGTTACCGCCACCGATACCGGCGCCGCGCTGGCGACCCACTGCATCGATTTCATCAATAAAGATGATGCAAGGAGCATTTTCTTTAGCTTTTTTGAACAAGTCGCGGACGCGGGAAGCGCCGACACCGACGAACATTTCTACAAATTCCGAACCGGAGATGCTGAAGAAAGGCACGCCGGCTTCGCCTGCGATCGCTTTTGCCAACAAAGTTTTACCGGTTCCGGGAGGGCCCACTAGCAGCACGCCTTTGGGAATCTTTGCTCCGATCGCGGTGAAGCGTTCTGGCTTTTTGAGGAATGTCACGACTTCTTGAAGTTCTTCTTTGGCTTCTTCAACGCCTGCTACATCGTCAAACAGTACGCCTGTTTTAGCTTCCATTTGAAAGCGAGCTTTAGACTTGCCAAAATTCATGGCTTGGCCGGGGCCGCCGGGAACGTTGCCGCCACCGCGCCGGAAGAGGAAAAACAGCCCTCCTACTAACAGCAGGGGAAATACTAGATTGCCTAACACTCCCCAGACAGCGCCGTCGTTACGCAGGGGGTGCGTGTCGAAGCTGATTTTGGAGTCTCTGAGTCGAGAAATTAGTTCCGGGGCATTGGACGGTAAATCCACTCGCCACCGCTGTTCGTGATTGTCTAGTTCCGGATCGACTGCTAGGATAATCGCCGTCCTGCCGCCGTCGTAAAGGTCAACGCTGGTGACTCGATCGGCGTTTAAGTAATCTAAGAATCTACCGTAGCTCAGGCGGGTGCTAGCGGTGTTCTTGCTCATTTCGGCGGGGGATGGCGCAAAGGCTCCCTGCCACAAGAAAAAGCCGATGACTAAGGCGGGTAAAGTCCAAAGTAGTATAGTTCGCCAAGAAATTTTCATAAATGGGGATGCCTTGAATTGGGGACAGATCGGGTAAGCTGGCGGTGTCGGAGAAGTCCGATAAAAGTTTACACTCAGAATCTTAACTAAATTTAACTTAACAATGCACTCTCAGGCAACAGGGTCGTATTGCCGCGATCGATCGAGAATACTCCTCGACCAAAACCATCCAGGGTACAAGCCCCTGGATCGCGGCCGCTATTGTCGCCTCTTTAATCTAAAATCTAAAATCCATGTTTGGCGATCGTCCCGAATATAATGTTTGGTGCTGATTTCAATACCGATCTAGGTAGAGTTAGAAGAATCGCCTCAAAACCCACTGTCTTTAAGCGCGGCAGTGTCAAGGGATAAGGCATGATAATGGTGAGGCTCAGTGAGGTAACACATTTCAATGACAACTAGACAGCTTGTTCCTAATTCGGCTATGCTGACGCAGCAGACTAAGATCGCTTCTCACAAATCGATTATTAGTGCTGATTTGGGTCGTACTGCAACCAAAGCTTGCGTGAGTCGCAACCCAAATAGCGTTGTTTTCATCCCTGCCAACGTGGCTGCTATGCCCGTGGAAAAGGTGCGGGGCGGCAGCTTTGAGTCGAAAGCAACAGACCCTCTGTTGGATATGTGGCTGGAGCACCAGGGCAAAGGGTACGCGATCGGCCAACTGGCTGCCGACTTTGGCGCTAATCTCGGCGGCGCAGACCAGTCGAAAGTAGTTGATGCTTTGGTCAAGGTTTTTTCCTGTGCTGGATATTTCCAGATGAAAGGCGAAATGGCCGTAGTGCTGGGTTTGCCTTTTTATTCGCAGGATCAGTTTGAGAAAGAAAAGGAAGAGATTATCAGCCAACTGCGCTCTCCCCATGTTGTAGTCTATCGGGGCGAGCGCGTCGAGATTAACATCAGCCACGTTTGGGTGATGCCGGAAGGATTCGGCAGCCTGATTTGGTGCGAGGCTCAAGATAACAAGGAGTTTTCTCCCGAATTGCCCGAACTGTCGGTGGCTGTTGTCGATATCGGACACCAAACTACTGATTTGCTAATGGTCGATCGTTTCCGGTTCGCCCGGGCGGCTTCTAAGAGCGATTCCTTCGCCATGAACAAATTCTACGAACAAGTTGCCTCAAAAATTCCGGGGGCAGACCCTCAATCTCTGTCTTTACTCGAAGCGGTGAACAAGCCGGAAGGCCAGCGTTTATACCGTCCGAGAGGAGCGACTAAGCCGACTAATTTAGATCCGATTATTAAGGATTTGCGGGAGGCTTTCGCTAACGAACTGTCCGAACGTTTGGTGCAGTGGCTGCCAGAACGGGTGACGGATGTGGTTCTGACTGGCGGCGGCGGCGAGTTTTTCTGGGAGGTGCTGCAACCCTTGCTTAAAGACGCCAATCTTAAGGCTCACTTGGCTCAGCCTTCTCGGAAAGCTAATGCTTTGGGACAGTTTATTTATGCTGAGGCTCAGTTAGCCACTATTAAGTAACGCATTAAGGCTTGAACCCTATGGCACTGTGGGCAAAAAATAAGGCGAATTTCTCGGTGGCGTTTACGGAAGATGCTGCGGATCAAACTTTGCTGGCCGCTATTGAAAAAGAGTTGGCTTTTACGAAGTATCAGACTTTCAGCAATCTCTGCAAGCAAGCTTTGTGGCAGTTTTTGTCTGTATCTGAGTCTGCTAGCTCTACAGATAGCTCTCAGCGCTTGGAACAGCGTATTGCTGAACTTGCGCTTAAATTTGCGGAGTTCGATCGCAATGTTTCTGCTGAGGAATTAAGCCGTTTGGAGGGACTGGAACATCACCTGAGTCAACTGGGCGCGCAGTTGGATCGGTTGCAGGGGAGTGTTGACAGTAACTTTGCTAAAGTTTCTTTTGCCCGAGTTTCAAAAGTAGTAGAGCCTGACTCGATCGAGTCTGAGTCTGTGACCGACGACCGTGAAGTTTCTGATGCTGAGGTTGCTCCCTATCGGGAGTCCGATCCGTTATTGGAGCGTTTAAGTTCTTTGTTACCGCAAGATTTCTAGAATGAGGTAGAGCAAGGTTTTTTAGCCTTGAGATGTGATGTTAGTAGCCTGCTTTTGGCAGCGGGTACTTGATAAATAAACAAAGCGATCGCTCTTTTGAAAAAAAGGGCGATCGTTTTGTTATTTGTTAGTTGTTATTTGTAAGTTGTTATATTAATTCCGGTTGCATCGGAATGAATATAACCCGAAATCAGGACACGGCAGTGCCGTTTCCCTACCGCGATCGATTGTAGGGAAACGG
>JAUBOH010000592.1:0-3171 GCA_036700145.1 Microcoleus occultus BM001215366 | reverse complement strand
GGGACACGGCACTGCCGTCTCCTCTATCATGTCTGAGTGCAACCGGAATTGATATAACAGTTAAAAGCCAACAACCAACAGTCAACTAATTAAGGCAAAACCCTAATTCCACCCCGACAAACTATCTCCCCCGGATTCAGAATTAATTCCTCAATCTCCACTTCCGGCCCGAAATCAATTTTAAAACTATTTAAAATATTCCGATCTAACTCTTTTGAAACTTCGATTTCGGGATTTTCAAACATCAATTCGCGACCGCTAGCTATCCGCAAACCAGTCCGCAATACAACAGGAATTTGTGTACCGCCAGCGCGCAAAATTGTCGCCCTTAGCGTCAATAAACCCGCCTCAATTGCGATCTGGGAATTTTGCAACTTTAGCGACGGTTCCCGATCGGCGATCGGCAGCAGGGGCAGCAAAAATTCGCTCAAAGCATCAGCCAGCAAAGGCGCTTTCAGCGACGCATTCAAATCCGCTTGGCTAAGCCTCAAAACGCCTGCCACGGGAACAGATTCAAGAAGGCGCAGCGGTTTGCCTTTGAGAGCTTGACCGAGGTTGATGCGAATGCCGCAGCCCTCTAGGGCAACTTCAGTTAGGTGTAATCCTTTATACACAGCACCGCGAGCGGCAGCCGTTACTTTGGGGATCGTACCGCTGAAGATTTGTCGATCGCTCCCCTCAATTTTCACCTTCAACTCGTCAACCTGCTGAACTTGCGATCGCAGCCACAACTGCACCGCCGGAGACAGCACCGCGCTCGCGATCCGGCTGCCTTGAGGTGGCGGCGGTGTCCCGCGCTCGGAGCCTAAATTAGCAGTCTCACCAGAGCCATCAGCGCCAGATCCATTGTCAAATAGAAGAGAGTTGCGATCGACAGTCATAAACAATTTCAGAATCTAAACCTTAATATTCAAGCACAGAAATTTAACTCGCGCCTCGCGCATCCCCTCTCCCCAACCCGGTTTCTTCACAGATATTCTGATTTTTATCATAAACCGGGTTGATGAGCGCAACTTCTAATTCACTACAAAAGCAAGCAGAAATCTGGAATCAGCAACGCCTGAATCAGAAAAATTCTCACCCTTTCCCCCTCGGGATCTCTGGGCGAGGAAAGCGAGTTGTACGATCCCCTGGTAAATTTCGCGATCGAGCGTATAAATTTAACCGACTGTACGGGATTTATGGTAGTGTTGGTTTATGGTCGGGTCAGACCCACACCTCTCAAATCAGCAGCAAACCAACGGTGCAGACCTGTGACTGCCGCAAGTCTTTTCCTCGTAGTTTTTGCACAACATTCAGGGTAATGCCATGAGGACAATCTGCGCTCTTGCGGGGCGCCCTGTAATGATTTGTCGGCATTCTAATTTATTCCTAACCAGGAATTGAGCATTGGTAGCATCGGTTAATCAATTAACCGTGTCGTGTTTCCTCCCCCACCGCTTTTTGTTGGGGGTTTCCACATTCCCGTCATGTCTGATCAAAGGCTACAAAAAATCCTGGCCCAGTGGGGAATTGCCTCTCGCCGTCTTGCAGAACAGATGATTGTAGCTGGACGAGTCCGAGTTAATGGCAATATTGTTCGTTTAGGACAAAAAGCGAATCCCGATCGCGATCTGATCGAAGTCGATGGAATCCCAGTGAAACCAGCCGATAGACCCGCAGAGGTCTATCTGTTGCTCAACAAACCGACAGGCGTAGTTTCTACTTGCAACGATCCGAGAGCCCGATCGAAAGTTCTCGACTTGCTGCCGCCCCAACTGCGCTCGGGTCAAGGCATCCACCCCGTAGGACGCTTAGATGCAGATTCTACCGGTGCCCTGTTGCTGACCAATGATGGTAAGCTGACATTTTGTTTGACCCATCCGCGTCACTCGATCGCCAAAACTTATCAGGTTTGGGTGTTCGGCGATCCCCCGGAACCCATACTGCAAGCGTGGCGTCAGGGCATCATCTTGTCCGGCCGAAAAACTTTGCCCGCGAAAGTTAGAATTCTCGATCGCGCGATCGACCAAACTCTGTTAGAAGTCATTCTATCAGAAGGGAGAAACCGACAAATTCGGCGAACCGCCGAACAGTTGGGATATCCCGTGGTGCGCCTGCACCGCACAGCCATCGGCCCGATTCAATTGCAGCGGCCCGGTTCGCCAATATTGCCACCGGGCTGCTACCGACCCCTAGAAGATTCGGAAATTATTTTTTTATGGAATCTAGTCAACCTAACATCAATAAGCGTGCCAGTAAATCCCCAGGAGCACAGCATATGACAAAGAATTTATTGTTTTTATTCTTCAACACAACTAAGAAGAAACTGCACTCCCAAGAACCAGAACCAGCTCAGAAGCTAGCGGAAATAGGGGCTCAACTGCGCCAGTACCGCGAACAGCAGTCGATTTCTTTGGACAAAGTAGCCGTGGTAACAATGATTCGGCGGAATCTGCTGCAAGCCATCGAGGACGGTCAACTCGACCAACTCCCGGAACCCGTCTACACTCAGGGTTTGATCAAGCGGTACGCCGAAGCAATGGGTTTGGACGGAGCTCTGTTTGCTGACTTTTTCCAGATCGAACCGCCGCCGCGAGCGGCAACCAAGCTATCCTGGCAGGATGGGCCTCAGTTGCGGCCGGTGCACCTGTACCTCTTTTACACATTTCTAATTATCTGTTCGGTCAATGGCTTATCTCAGTTGATGAACCCTTCTGTGACAGCAAAAAACGGTGCGGGAGCCAAAAAACTAGCGATCGAGCAAGAACAAGCCCGTTTAGTTGCTGAGGCATCAAGCGCCTCAAAAAATCAGAAACCGGATAGTTACGCCGCTTTGGAAGCAGCAAGAACCGGTCAAAATTTAGATAAATCTGGTAATAAACCAGTGATGGTGAGCATCACTTTTAAGGCCGAATCCTGGATGCAGATTGAAGCCGATGGCAAAACAGAGTTTGAAGGAACTTTGCCTACCGGGACTGTACGCACCTGGAAGGCCGATCGCAAATTGGTAGTTGTAGCTGGTAACGCCGGCGGGGTAATGATTGCTGTCAATAACGGACAAGCCCAACAACTCGGAGAGCTTGGAGTCCCCAAAGAAGTTGTTTTTAAAGCCGACGAACTCAAGCCTTCAGCAAAGCCCAAGAATGAAGGATAATCGGGCATGGGGCATGGGGCATGGGGCATGGGGCC
>JAUBOH010000591.1:0-3176 GCA_036700145.1 Microcoleus occultus BM001215366 | reverse complement strand
GTCATTAGTCATTAGTCATTAGTCATTAGTCATTAGTCATTAGTCATTAGTCATTGGTTATTGGTTCTTAGTACCAATGCCCTATGCCCTATGCCCTATGCCCTATGCCCTATTCGCACCGCACTGTTACTGAGACAAAGGCTATAGTTTGAGAGTTTTGATGTTTGAGTTTTAAATTAACCTTTAACTCAAAACTCAAAACTCAAAACTCTCAACTTTTGGGCCGTAGATTTTGCGACCTAATTTCGCTCAAATCTTAAGGCATCGGATGGAAAAGCAGGTCTGGGAAAAAGCGGTTAAATTCAATTAAAGCCGCGCCTTGAATAGAGAGCCAAAGGATAGCTAATACTGGTGCGGTCGAAAGAAACTTGACAAAATATTGCATGAATTCTGCTCCTGAAAATTCGAGACAGTTGGTAATTGCCGATCGGTCTTGCGCTAATTGCTAATTGGCAGTTAATTGATTAACTGTTAGCTGTTAGCGCTGCTGAGTTTCCCAATTTTAGCGGGGGGAAACAGTAATTTCGTCGTCCTTGGCAAACATTTCACCGCTGGTGATTGATGTGAGAGCTGCCAGAGGCCATAAAACGCCGCTCAGCATACATTTGATTGCCAAAGGAACGTCGATAATAATCTCTTTTTCCTCTGGAGTTGCTGATTTTTTGGTAACTTGCAGGTAAGAGCGGCCTACCCAACCAATCCAACCAGCCATATACAAGAACAGTATGCTAGGAATCAAAAAGTCTCCTGCTTTGCTCAAGTTGCCGTCTACGATTAAGTGCGGGTATCCTTCCGGGCCGCACAAAGCTTGAGAATAGCGATCGAATCTGGCCTTCGCAGATGCCGGGTCGCCATTGGTAGAACGCGCATTTTTAGCCAGTTCCTTGAATGCGGGAGAGTCCTTGCACGGCACTAAATTGTAAGCCGAAGCAAAGGGAGCAAAACTGAACCACAGACTAACCACTAAAATTGCAGCAAACAATCGTCGCATGAAATTGTTTCCTTTTGTTACAAAACAATAAGTTTTTTTACAAGCATTTCAACTTGCCGATCGCGAATCCAGATTACCGCATTTCTTGACCGTGTAAAGTATCGATCGCGGATGTGGCAAAGCCGAATAGAATCAGGGATTCGCGTTTCACAGGTTAGTGCCGAGCTAGCAATACCGCGAGGATATTACTTCCTTGCATCCGATGATAGGCAAGCCCTGTGCTTCGGGGGCAGATGCTCCCGATCGCCATAACCTGAGTACAAGTATAGCGGGGGACTTGCGCCGAATTAGTTAAGCTAGCAATAGCAATAGCTAACCTATCAAATTAAATTACCAGTTAATGGCAACCATTTTCGCGATCGAAACAAGTTGTGACGAAACAGCAGCAGCGATTGTTAAGAATCGTCAAGTTTGCAGCAATGTTGTAGCATCACAAATTAAGATCCACGAACAGTACGGCGGAGTAGTTCCAGAAGTAGCTTCGCGGAGTCACCTAGAAATGTTAAATCAGGTAATCGCCCAGTGTCTGTCTGAAGCCAACCTCAGTTGGTCACAAATTGACGGCATTGCAGCGACTTGTGCCCCCGGTTTAGTAGGTGCATTGTTAGTCGGGCTGACAGCAGCGAAAACCTTGGCAATAGTCCACCAAAAACCCTTTTTAGGTGTCCACCACCTCGAAGGGCACATCTACGCTTCTTACCTTACCGAACCCGACTTGCAGCCGCCGTTTTTGTGCTTGTTAGTTTCCGGGGGACACACCAGCTTAATTTACGTCAAAGATTGCGGCGTTTACGAAACAGTAGGACAAACGCGCGACGATGCGGCCGGCGAAGCTTTTGATAAAGTCGCGAGACTGTTGCAGCTAGGATATCCAGGCGGGCCACTGATGGACAAATTAGCCGCCCTTGGCAATCCCCAAGCATACCCCCTACCTGAAGGCAGAATTTCGCTGCCCGGTGGCGGATATCATCCCTACGACAGCAGTTTTAGCGGGTTGAAAACAGCAGTTTTGCAATTAGTGCAGAAACTGAAAAAACAAGATATTAATGCCGGCGGCGAAGGCATCTTGTCTGCCTCTACAATTAATGATATTGCGGCCAGTTTTCAGGAAACAGTAGCTAAGGGTTTAACAAAAAGATCGATCGACTGCGCCTTAAATTTCGGGCTTACCACTATTGTAGTCGGTGGCGGAGTAGCAGCAAACAGCGGATTGCGAAAACACTTGCAAGCAGCAGCAGCCAAACACAACTTGCGAGTATTGTTTCCCCCATTAAAATATTGCACGGACAACGCAGCAATGATCGGCTGTGCGGCCGCAGAACACTTGCAGCGAGGACACACATCGCCGCTGACTTTGGGAGCAAATTCGCGGATGGCCGTTAGCGATATTATGGAACTGTACAAAGTGCAGTAAAAATCACGTTTGTAGTGAGGACTTCAGTCCTCAAAATATCAAAGACTGACTGCAAACAAATAAAATTACCATAACATATTTTAAGTTGGTAGTGAGCACGGAGAGTGCACCCTCTGGGTTTGAGTCAATCTGGACTAAAGTCCTTACTACAAACAAATTTTCTTCCTTCTTCCTTCTTCCTTCTTCCAAACCATGAAAATCCGCGATGCAGTAGAAAGCGATTTACCCGCAATTGTCCAAATATACAACGCAGCAATACCAGGGAGAATGGCAACAGCAGATTTAAAACCAGTCTCAGTCGAAAGCCGCCTCGCGTGGTACAGAGCACACTCCCCCAATTCCTGGCCGATTTGGGTAATCGAATCAGAACAAAAGATCGTTGGCTGGCTGAGTTTTCAGCTTTTCTACGGACGCGCCGCCTATCAGCATACAGCAGAAGTTAGCATCTACGTCGCGCCCGATCGCCAACGCTGCGGAATCGGACAAAAATTATTGCAATCGGCAATTGTGCGAAGCCCAGAATTGCAGCTTAAAACACTCATGGGCATAATTTTTGCACACAATCAGCCGAGTTTAAGATTGTTCGAGAAATTTGGCTTTCAGCGGTGGGGATATCTGCCGCAAGTCGCCGAACTTGACGGCGTTGAAAGAGATGTGATAATTCTGGGTTTGCGTTGTCTGTAGGGACTGATATCAATTCCGGCTGCGCCGGAATGATATAGAGGACACGGCAGTGCCGTGTCCCTACCATGATTAATCGTAGGGACACGG
>JAUBOH010000590.1:0-3181 GCA_036700145.1 Microcoleus occultus BM001215366 | reverse complement strand
ATATCAAATATTCTGGATATCTGCAAAAACAGCAAAATCAAATTGATGAAATTGTGAGACATGAACGCCGACAATTGCCGGGGGATTTGGATTATATGGCAATTACAACTCTCTCGAAGGAGTCGCGGGAAAAGTTGACTAAGGTGAGGCCGCTGACTATTGGCCAAGCATCGAGAATTGGTGGGGTGAATCCGGCTGATGTTAATGCTTTGTTGATTTTTCTGGAAGTGCGAAACCGCCAGCAGCCGGCTGGTGTGGGAAAATAATCGGATTTGATAGACGGCGTGGGGCTCAGAAACCGGGTTTCTTCCTACAATCTCGGTGAGGATGCGTAAATTCTCGCAGAAACCCGGTTTCTTGGATGGTTGGGCGATCGCAATTAATAACGTAAATGAATGTATTAATATTAACCTTGGTACATTTGCGAATCAAAGATTTCCATGTCCTGATGTGAAAACACAAAAAATAATTACTTGTCAATTAGAAGAATTATCCTTTGAAACCCAACGCCTGGAAACCATCTACCGCCAAAAACTCGCAGTCTTAAAAAAACTCAAACAATCCATCCTGCAAAAAGCCTTCACTGGCGAACTCACCGCAGACACCGCCAACGAGAAAACAAAAGCCGCTAAGGAGAGAATTGCTACATGATTACGCTTGAAACCCTTGAAAAATGGCTGCTTGCACCCGCAGAGACAGAACGGCTGGAATTCAAAGAAGCCAAACAACAGTTTGATTCAAATAAGCTGCTGAAATATTGTGTAGCGCTGGCGAATGAAGGAGGCGGTTATATTGTTTTGGGCGTTACCGATAAGCAACCTCGCCAAGTAGTAGGTTCCCTAGCTTGGTCAACAGCAAAGGATTTAAACAGGATTAAGGCATATATAGTTGAGAAACTGAGATTTCGGGTAGACGCTACAGAATTGCAGCATCCTGATGGTCGAGTGCTAGTGTTTGAAGTGCCAACCCGTCCTGTAGGTCGTGCATTAGACTATGAGGGAGCCTACCTGATGAGAGCGGGAGAAGATTTGGTGCCGATGACGCAAGATGTACTCAAGAATATTTTTGCTGAAGACCAACAAGATTGGTTTTCCCAAGCCGCCCGATGTAACGCTAGCCCTGACGATGTAATTGCCCTACTAGATACTCAAACATACTTTGAACTGCTAGAAGTTCCCTATCCGACTAGCCGCGATGCTGTCCTTGAAAGATTGGAAAGCCAATATTTAATCAAACAAACAGCACAGGGTTGGACAATCACCAACCTAGCCGCCATCCTGTTGGCAAAAAAATTGGATGCCTTTTCCCCTGCATTGGCTCGCAAAGCACCCCGTGTCGTGATCTATGAAGGTATTAATAAGTTGCAAACCCGCGATGACAAAACGGAAAACCGGGGATATGCAGTTTGCTTTAAATGGTTGGTAGATTTTGTCCACTCAGCAGCACCACAAAATCGCTTTATCGAGGAAGTTATGCGCGAAGAAGTGAAGATGTTCCCAGAACAAGCACTACGGGAACTGATTGCTAATGCATTGGTACATCAAGATTTTTTAGCTACGGGCGCTTCAGTAATGATCGAGATGTATAGCGATCGCATCGAGATATCTAATCCTGGCATCCCGCCCATTAAGGTAGAGCGATTTATTGATGAATATCGCTCCCGCAACGAACAACTCGCCGATGTAATGCGACGTTTCCGTATATGTGAAGAAAAAGGCAGTGGTATTGACAAAGTTGTAAGCGCAGCAGAGATATTTCAACTACCCGCACCAGATTTTCGAGTAGGTGAGACACGCACCACAGCCATGCTGTTTGCCCATCAGGATTTTGCAGATATGAGCAAAACAGACCGAATTCGAGCCTGCTATCAGCATTGCTGCCTGCGGTATGTCACTAATCAACCTATGTCTAACCAAACCCTACGGGAGCGGTTCCGTCTAAGCGAGTCGAAGGCAGTAATCGTTTCTCAGATTATAGGATCTACCAAAGAAGATGGCTGGATCAAGGCTGACGAATCCGAATCAACCTCTACCCGCTATGCTCGCTATCTCCCTTTTTGGGCCTAAAAGTGCTTAAAAGCAAATCCAGATAAGTCCCTCTCAAATTCTGAAACCCTTGCACAGCAAACAAAAAAGTGCTTAAAAGCAAACCGAGATGAGTCACGCTCGAAGCCTGAAACCCTTTCAGAATCATCAAAAAAGTGTTTTAACGCAAACCCAGGCAAGCAAAATATGAACGAATGAATCTACCGAAAAAAATAGCATTTCTAGCGCTTTCTTTGGCTTTGCTGGCGTCAGCAGGATTGAATGTCTTTCTCTACCAACAATGGCAAAAGTATTACCTGTTATTAAATTCTACGGCACTTGACCCACTTGGCCTCAACTCCTATCCCAATTCAGCAGAAAAAACACAAAAACCTGTCATTGTTTTTTATGGCGATTCACGGGCCGAGAGTTGGCCAGTACCAGATACAATCAAAAATGCAACTATTATTAATCGCGGCATAGGTGGCCAGACTACGGCGCAGGTGCTGGGACGTTTTCAGCAGCACGTAGCTTCGCTGAAGCCTAAGATAATTGTGATTCAAGTTGGTGTCAATGACCTTAAGGCAATCCCTCTGTTTCCAGAACAAAAAGAGGCGATTATCCGAAATTGTCAGACAAATATTGGGCAAATTGTGCGAAAATCTATTGACACGGGAGCTAAGGTTGTGGTAACAACTATATTTCCGTTAGGAAAGTTGCCGATCGCACGACAGCCGTTTTGGTCTGACGATGTAGCGATCGCCCTTAATGACGTAAACGATTATATCAAAACACTGGCGGGCGATCGGGTAATTGTGTTTGATAGCAGTCAGGTATTGGCGAATTCCCAGGGGATTGTTGACTCAAAATACAGTCGAGACTTTCTGCATATTAACTCAGAAGGTTATGCGGCACTCAACAAGGCAATTGCTGGTATTTTGGTGCCGTAGGATAATGCTAGGGTAGGAGGTAACTGAGCATCAATCCAAATATTCATGCTGTCAACCGAGTAAAATCAGTGCGTCGTGCAGCAAACAGCAAGCAGGCTTGGATGTCTTCAGGTTCCAAATCGGGGAAGTCTTCTAAAATTTCAGTGACAATAACATTTTCTGCCAACATTTCTAAAATATCGCTGACCCGAATTCTCATGCCTCGAA
>JAUBOH010000589.1:0-3181 GCA_036700145.1 Microcoleus occultus BM001215366 | reverse complement strand
GTGGGGGCAATTCGCGAATTGCCCCCGTTATTTGTGGGGCTGTTGCTGCTGTATCAGTTTCGGGTAAAGGGCGATCGACTGTTGCTGTATCAGTTTCGGGTAAAGTTCGATCGACTGTTGCTGTATCAGTTTCGGGTAAAGTTCGATCGACTGCCGAGTTAGTCTCTGCGGTTATCGCCGCTAACTGCGGTATCTCAATCTTAACTGCTGCAGGCGCCGAGTCTGGGTTTGCCTCCGGGACGGCACTACCTTCTAGCGCAACTTCTGGAGTTGAGGTATCCTGAATTTGAGCTGTTGCCGCGATCGGCTCCAAAAGCACCCCCGCACCAGAAATCAAGAAAGACAGCCAAAAAGCTTTAACGGAGCTTGAATTCTTCACCATAACACTCACACCGCTTGTTTAAAATTAAATTTGGCAAATGTTAACCGATAAGATTGCTTATAAATGTGTTTTGTTTAACAAATTCTTAGAAAGAGTTAAAATTATTTTAGGAAGCATCGATTCCCAATCACTAATGACTGATGACTACTGACTCCTGACTAATTCCCAAAATGAAGTTTTTATTAGTTACAGATTTAGACAACACCCTAGTCGGAGATGATGCAGCAACTTTAGTTTTAAACCAGCGCTTGCAACCTGTGCGATCGCAAATTTGTTTGGTTTACGCTACCGGGCGTTCTCATGCTTCAACTTGCGAACTAATTGCCCAAAAGCAACTGCTAGTACCTGACTATTCGATCGCAGGTGTAGGTAGCGAAATTTACCAAGACGGAACCCTCGATTTAGATTGGGCCCAATATCTTTCTCAAGACTGGGATAAAATGGCGATCGCCTCTTTAGCTCAGCAATTTCCCCAGCTTAAACCCCAATCCCTCAAAGAACAAAATCCTTGGAAAATCAGTTATTGTCTGGAACCAGCAGCAGAAAACAGCTCGACTATCAAGGCATTGCAGCACAAGTTAACTGCATCGGGACTGGCAGCTCAAATCATTTTTAGCAGCAATCGCGACCTAGATATTTTACCGCAAACTAGCAACAAAGGCAATGCCCTTACTTATTTAAAAAAGCGCCTGCAAATTCCATCGGAAGCAACATTAGTTTGCGGCGATTCTGGCAATGATATCAGTATGTTTGAACAGGATGTGCGGGGAGTAATCGTCGCTAATGCTCTGTCAGAACTCTTAGAATGGCATCGCGAATATGGCACGGAAAATCATTATTTAGCTGGCTCTGCTTGCGCTTGGGGAATCATGGAAGGAATGGCATATTTTTGGGATTTTTGATTGGCGAAAATGATTTTAAAGGTTTGTAGTGAGGACTTTAGTCCTTATCAAAATTAGAGGACTGAAGTCCTCACTACAAACACGGAGAGTGCGATACCATCATTATGTACTCGATCGCCACACCGCCGCATGGAACAAAACATCTTACCCGTAGAGGTGATTCTCTCTCACCCCCGCCAATTTTTAGGTAGCATTCGGCTGGATTGGACGCCGCAACCGGGGAACTATCTCGATTTAGAAGGACAAACCTACGCTGTCTTGGAACGCCACCAGCGCTATCAACTCAAATCCGGTCGCTACCAACTGCAAAAAATAGCCCTGTACGTGCAATCAGCCGCACCGCAGACGGAAAGAACCTTTGTCAGTGGTATCTGGGTGATCGGAGATGCTAGCTGCCACTTTAATGCTCGATCGGAAATTCTGCGCTGTGCTGTCAACCCTAATGGCCCGTGCGACGGCTGCGGCGATTACCAAAAGTCTTGAACGATCGAGCAAATGGCACAATTCTAGCTCTCGGGCCCAACCAACGAGAGTGCCGAGGATCTCGGCATCTCCCTCACTTACTACAAACTATTCCTTACCAACTAGCAACTCTCGAACCGGATTTAATGTGTTCCCGAAGGCGATAATCTATCTTCTCATAGCTGTGCAGCACGTCGCGAATGCCAGTATGAATCAAATTTTCAATGTGGAGCAACTGCTCTGAAGAACAGCGAAACTGTACTCTTTGGTTCGGCACAGACTCGGAGTCGATCGCAGTATATCTATTAGGAACTCGGCTCAGCACGTAACCAATTAAATCCTGCCGCAAGAAGCCAGACGGCGAAAAAGCTTGTTGGTAGGGATGCTTGGGATAAGACTCCAAGATAATTTCTACTTCTTCTGTGACTACGGCCAAGGTGATATTGACAAGATTTTTCTGCATTTTTCGCGTCCCCGAACACTACTTAACTAATATTTTTGTTGCCCTTCTCGATCGCGTCTGATTTCTCCTGAGTCTTAGCGGGTTAACACCGCACATCGTTTTTCGGGAATAACCAGCTCGAACTCGGAACTTACCTCTTCTATAACCCGCAGCACGTAGCAGGGAATCTTGTCCGATAAAATAGCACTTGCCACCGCGCCTGTGTGAATTTCTAAAACTGCTTCTGCCGCAGATTCAAACATCAGTCGCTGTCCCGGGAACACTACTCTTTCAAAGTACCAATTAGGAATGTTCCCAATCCGAACTACTTGAATTTGGTTGGTAACATTTGCGTAATAGCACAAAATATGAATGTTACCTTTACAAGATAGCTGATCTGACATTTGAAAAATCTCCACACTTTTTAAATAAATTATTCAGACTTGGCTTCGCCTGTTATCAGTGCCTAATTCCTGACTGATCCAGGTTGGTCGTGCTGTCGCACCAATTAATCGAAAGTACCGTCACTGACCCAAACTCCCCTGACAACAGGTTTGTTCTTTGGCAGCGGGATACTGCTGAGAGTGCGATTCCCTACCGCAACGGGCCCGCACGCGCGTCCTTTGATAGCTTCGCTCGTGCGTACCTTCAACTCAAGACCCTGAAATAAACAGTATCTAAAAAAAATGAGGGAATTATGAAGACAATGATTTTTTTTGATGAGTATACTTTTGCCCAAGCACGGACGACAATAACTTATCCAGAAACCGAATTTTTTACCAAAAAACTTCGCTGCATCTCCGAGCGCTGGTTAAATACTATGTAGCTTATGGAGCAGTTATTTTGCGTGCAAATACCGTGGAAGCCGATCGACTTTACAGAAAACACAAAATCCTGATATCAATTCCGGTAACACTCATACATGACAAGCGAGGAGACGGCAGTGCCGTTTCCCTACCCCAAAATAATCACGGTAGGGAAACGGCATTGCCG
>JAUBOH010000588.1:0-3198 GCA_036700145.1 Microcoleus occultus BM001215366 | reverse complement strand
TTCCAGGTTTGTGAAGTGTAGGGACACGGCAGTGCCGTGTCCCTACGGGGAAGCTCAGGATAGGCGGGTGTACTTCATAAATGTGGAATCTGCTGTATGGTTGATTAACCAGATTTGATATTATCCAAAAAACTGGGAGCATCTGCTAAAAAACAGTTGACAAATGGCAAATAATTTGCTTAACCGGAATTAAGAATTAGGAACTGAAAAATGCGATCGCTAAATTTCTTCTTCATCTTTCTGATTTGCTTGGCTCTAGTATTATTCAGCATCGAAAATACAGAGCCGACCGCGATTCAAGTTATCAAAGGCGTCCAAATTAAAGCTCCGCTATGCGTAGAACTAATTGTGGCGACCGGATTGGGAGCCGTTTTAGCGTGGCTGTTCAGTTTGTGGTCGAGAATGCAGCGAACTCTCGCGTCCCGCCAAGAAATTCGCCAAGTTCGCGAAAAACAGCAGCGGATTCAGGAATTAGAACAAGATATCGAACGCTATAAAGCAGAAGTAGAAGCAAAACAACCTTTGTTAGAAAGTGCAGAACTGACAAGTTTAGAAACAGCACCGGCCGAGTAAAACTGCTGAAATGACAGCCAATTATAACAACCGCGCCCGACGGTAAGGACATTCTTAATTGCTAAAACCATTGCCCGGAATTGCATTTCCATTCTTCCCTCTTCCTTCTTCCTTCTTCCTTCTTCCATTCTTCCTTCTTCCTTCTTCCTTCTTCCTTCTTCCTTCTATAAAATCTAAAATCGAATGACCGTTTCCAGAGACCAAGATGGTTTAGAAACGATTTCTGAGGGGATCGCAATTTTAATTGACTTAGCAGAACGGGGAGAAATCGATCCTTGGGACGTTAAGGTAATTGAAGTGTTCGATCGATGTTTGAGCAAGCTGACCAACGCCTGCGATGCCGATCCGAGTAAGGATTTCTCCGATTTGTCCCACTCGGGCCAAGCGTTTTTGTACGCTTCAATGCTGGTGTTGCTCAAAGCAGAAAGTATTGTCCTCTGCGAACCCCCCGCGAATCCCGAATCCGACGAGGCGACGCTAGAAGACGCAGAGCACTCAGGCGGGCGACATTTGCCGCAGCATCTGGAGCGGCAATTGCGTCGTCGCGGTGTAGCTCAACTGCCACAAAAACGCCCGGTGACTCTCCCAGAACTAATCGAGCAGTTGCAGCTCATGAAAGCAGCAATGGAGCAGACAGTGGCTCCCCGGCGGCGCCCTACTTCAAAAATGCGATCGCAAGCGGCTCAGGCTATCTTTGAGCTAGCTCACCAAGAAAATTTGGTGGAAACTGCTAGCGAGCTCGATCGACTTCTGGCGGAACGGGGCTCGGAAATTGACGAGGGTTGGCTCGACTTGGAACAACTGCTGGAACTTTGGCATCATAAGGATTTACACTCCTCTGTTGACCCAGAACTCCCGGTATCGAGTGCGGAAGTTAACTTGCCAAATCATGACCGCGTAGGTATTTTTTGGGCGTTGTTGCTGCTGTCGGCTCAGTCTAAAGTAGAGTTGCTTCAAGAGGAGTTTTATCAAGACCTCAAAATCCGGGCGCTTTAAGCTTACAGGCTTACGTTTTCTGGCGAAACTAATGAGTGTGCCACTGCGTCGGTTAATATTCCAGACTCAGCAGCAGAATGCTGCTGAGTCTGGAATGCGGACAGTGGGAGTGCGAAGTTCTTGCTGATTGCCGGTTTCTGGTTTTTGGTTTCTAGCAAATAGGGCATAAATGATTGATAGCCTGGTACGATGTCGCCTATAAATAGGTCAGGATTTTGCTGCGATCGATAAAGGTCGCAACCGCTAGCATCTAATTGTTGAGTTGATATCAATTACAGAGGGTTGAGGAAGTTAATAATGAAAGCGATGATTCTGGCGGCAGGTAAAGGCACTCGCGTCCGTCCCATTACTCACACGATACCCAAACCAATGATTCCTATCCTGCAAAAGCCAGTGATGGAGTTTTTGGTTGAATTGCTACGTCAGCACGGATTTGACCAGATCATGGTCAATGTTTCCCACCTGGCAGACGTGATTGAAAACTACTTCCGAGACGGTCAAAAGTTTGGGGTACAAATTGCCTATTCTTTTGAAGGGCGGATTGATGAAGATGGAAAAATGATTGGAGAAGCCGTCGGTTCGGCTGGTGGTATGAGGCGGATTCAGGACTTTTCGCCGTTTTTTGATGATACTTTTGTGGTGCTGTGCGGCGATGCTTTAATTGACTTGGACTTGACTGCTGCTTTGAAGTGGCACCGGGAAAAAGGGGCGATCGCTACTATTGTAATGAAATCAGTTCCCCGGGAAGAGGTTTCCAGTTATGGTGTCGTAGTTACTGACGAGTCTGGCAGAATTAAAGCATTTCAAGAAAAACCTTCTGTAGAAGAAGCTCTGAGTACCGACATCAACACCGGTATTTACATTTTTGAACCGGAAATATTCAAATATATTCCCTCTGATACGGAGTACGATATCGGTTCGCAGTTATTCCCGGCGCTAGTAGCAGCAGGCGCGCCTTTTTACGGGATTAGCATGGACTTTGAGTGGGTAGATATTGGCAAAGTTCCTGACTATTGGCGGGCAATTCAAAGTGTACTTTTGGGAGAAGTTAAAAATGTTTCGATTCCGGGAATTGAAGTGCGCCCCGGTGTTCATGCTGGTTTGAATGTAGCTGTGAACTGGGATAAGGTTGATATTACTGGGCCTGTTTATATTGGCGGGATGACCATCATTGAGGATGGAGCAAAAATTGTCGGGCCGACAATGATTGGCCCGAATTGTTGGGTGTGTAGCGGGGCGACTGTGGAAAACAGCGTGATTTTTGAGTATTCCCGTTTGGGCCCGGAGGTGCGGTTGGTTGACAAACTGGTGTTCGGGCGCTACTGCGTTGACAAAACCGGGGCGGCGATCGATTTGCAAGCGGCGGCTCTCGATTGGCTGATTACTGATGCTCGCCAAGTTTTACCAACTGTACAGGGAGAAGAGCGACGGGCGATCGCAGAAATTCTCGGTACTGCTGCTGAATAATTGGTTATTGGTTGTTAGTTATTGGTTATTGGTTATTAAAACCAACAACTAACAACTAACAACCAACAAATTAATATCATGTTCGGTCAATTAGCCGCAGTCAAGGTGTTTGTAGTGAGGACTAAAGTCCTCAGATTTTTGAAGGACTAAAGTCCTCACTAC
>JAUBOH010000587.1:0-3245 GCA_036700145.1 Microcoleus occultus BM001215366 | reverse complement strand
AAAATAATTTACTGTCTCGCATTTCAATCGACTCGAATATCTGCTTTGGCAAACCTTGTATTCGCGGCCATCGCATTTGGGTTTCTCTGATTCTTGACTTTCTCGCTAGCGGCATGACTTTGGAAGAATTGCTTGAGGAATATCCGGGAATTGAACGAGAAGATGTTTTGGCTTGTATTGCTTATAAGGACGCTCCTACTTCGTGTTAAACTAAATTTAGCTATTGTGTCAAGCAAGGAAAAAATAGCCATGATGTCTATCCAAGAAAAAATTGTTGACCAACTGAAAAACTTTTCTGAAAGAGAACTGCAAGAAATCTTCAAGTTTGCTGATTTTCTGTTATGGCAGCGGAGAAACCAAGAAGTAGCTTCGCCATCCGATGAAACTGGCAACATCGAACCAGATAATATCGGTGAAGAAGCTTTGGTTCATTATGTTGGTGGAGTCTTAGTCGTCAAAGCAGCATTAAGCCAAACTGAAAGAATGATGAATTGGAATACAATTATTGACGATATGCGCGCCGAAAGAATGGAGAAATTTATTTAATAATGAATGTTTTATTCGATACTTCCATTCTGGTAGCAGGGTTAATAGAAGATCATCCTAGATACCGTAGGGTGCGTCGCTATCAACAATCTCGAAACAAAATCGAAAGTCTCACAGCGACGCACCCTACCATATACCCTACTACGAGTTTTTTAGTTGAATGACGATAAATATTGAAAGAAACCCGGTTTCTGGGAGTCGGTGGGTGGCGAGAAACCGGGTTTCTACGAGTTTTTTAGTTGAGTGACGAGAAATCTCTCAAGAAACCCGGTTTCTGAGACAAGGTGGGTAATTGCTGAAAACATTTTTCCGGGAATCTGCATAATTTCCCCCCAAATTGGCGATAAATATATATACACAGAATACAAGGTAAACTCCAATGGACGAACAACGCCTCGCCCCCTATCTCGAACTGATTCAAGCCCTGCTTGAGTGCCCTAACGGTGAAGAAGATGATATTCTCAACGCCCATCGAGAGTTAGTTGATGCCGATTTTGTGCGAGTCATGGAAATGGTAGCGGAGAATATGGCGGCAGAGGGCGACTCGAATGCAGCTTGGTTGCAAAGTCTAGCGGCACATTTGGCAAATTCTGTTAGCAGTACGGCAACTCCTGAAGAGTATTTATCTTTCTTGATGGAGGTATTGCAAGCAACGTCAGACAGTGACGTGAATCCTCAAGTTGTTTATCCTATTTTACAACGAAACTTCGATAAATTGGATTTGAAATTTGCTCAATTCTTACAAGCTTGGGCAACATCCACATTCACAGAAGTTACCTCAAAACAAGCTGCATCATTCGCAATAGATATTGGGAATTTTGGCAACTTAATTCAGCAGTTTCCTCTGGGGCGGCGAGCGTGGAATTTAGAAATAGGTATTGCTTGTTATACCGCAGCCTTAGAAGTCTACAAGCGCGAGGTTTATCCCGAAGATTGGGCAACAACTCAAAACAATTTGGGGATTATCTATAGTTACAGAATAGCAGGAGTTAGAGCGGCGAATATTGAACAGGCGCTTGCCTGTTATACTAATGCCTTAAAAGTCCGTACCCGCGAGAATTATCCCGAACAATGGGCAATGACTCAAAACAATTTGGCGAATGCCTATAGTAACAGAATAGAAGGAGTCAGGGCGGCGAATATTGAACAGGCGATCGCCCGTTATACTGCTGCCTTAGAAGTCTACAATCACGATAATTATCCCGAACAATGGGCGATGACTCAAAACAATTTGGGTCTTGCCTATAGTGACAGAATAGAAGGAGTCAGAGCGCCGAATATTGAACAGGCAATCGAATGTTATAAGGCTGCCTTAGAAATCCGTAAGCGCGAGAATTATCCCGAAGATTGGGCAACGACTCAAAACAATTTGGGAAATGCCTATCATAACAGAATAGCAGGAGTCAGTGCCGAGAATATAGAAGAAGCGATCGCCTGTTATACCGCAGCCTTAGAAGTCTATACCCGCAAGGATTATCCCGAACAATGGGCAATGACTCAAAACAATTTGGGGACTACCTATGGTGACAGAATAGCAGGAGTCAGAGCCGAGAATCTTGAACTTGCGATCGCCCGTTGTACCGCAGCCTCAGAAGTCTATAAGCGGAAGGATTATCCCGAAAAATGGGCAATGACTCAAAATAATTTGGCGAATGCCTATCGTGACAGAATAGAAGGAGTCAGGGCGGCGAATATAGAAGAGGCGATCGCCCGTTATCGCTTAGCCTTAGAAATTTGCACTCCTACTGCTTTCCCTTTAGACTGCTTGCAATCAGGTACAAACCTCGGCAATACCGCTTTCACTGCTGGTTTTTGGGACATCGCCCTAGAAGGATTCGACAAAGCAATTCAAGCAGTAGAAAAAAGCAGGAGTTGGGCAACTTCCGACGATATCCGCCAACAGATGATAGCAGACTCCATCGATGTTTACGAAAAGGCAATTCAAGCTGCTGTCAACAACAACCAACTGGAAAAAGCCATCGAATATTGCGACAGAACCCGTGCTCAGCGGTTAGTGGATTTAATGCACAGCAATGACTTGTATGCTAGCGGCGAAATTCCCCCCGCAGTCCAAAAATATTTGCAGGAATTTGAAGCCAAGCAGCGAGAAATTGACGCAGAAGTCGAACAACTTCGCAATCCATCGGAGGGGAATAAGGGATTAGCCAGTGTGGGGAGTTCGTCGCGGAGTCGGGCAGGTTTCTCTGCTTACACGGAGAAGATTCAAGAATTGGAAGCCCAGAAACAGCAAATCTGGGAAAATATCCGCCGTTTAGATCCAGTTTTAGCCGGACAAGTTCAAGTAGATCCGATGCAGTTTGCGGCGATGCAGCAGTTGATTGATAATTCGCAGACGGCGATTCTCTGTTTTTATACGACGGATGATGACACTCATGTTTTTGTGATTTACAAGGATAAAGCGCCGCAGATTCACACTTGTCAGGGTGAGGGTTGGGTAAGTTTTCAGAAGTGGATTGATGAGAGTTGGTTGTCGCCTTATTTGAAGGATCGGAAAGTTTGGCAACAGGGGATGGGTGAGTTTTTGGATCAGTTGTCGCAGCGGTTGAAAGTTGATGAGTTGATTGGTAATTGTTTGGATGGGATTGAGGAATTGATTGTGATTCCGCATTTGTTTTTGCATCAGATTCCCCTGGCTGCGTTGCCGGTAGAACCCCCCCAACCCCCCCTTGGTAAGGGGG
>JAUBOH010000586.1:0-3246 GCA_036700145.1 Microcoleus occultus BM001215366 | reverse complement strand
GGGAATTGGGAATTGGGAATTGGGAATTGGGAATTGGGAATTGGGAATTGGGAATATTTTTTCCATCCCCCACTGTCCCACTGTCCCACTGTCCCACTGTCCCCGTCTCTCAGTATCTATTGTTTATTTCCCTCGATGCGATCGCGAAAATCTTTGATAGTCAACTCTAAACCTCGATCCAGCGGAACAGTCGGCTCCCACCCCAACCAAGTTTTAGCACGAGTAATATCCGGTTGTCGCTGTTTTGGATCGTCTTGCGGGAGCGGCTTAAAGATAATTTCCGCCCCTGGATTAATCATGTTTTGAATTTTCTGGGCTAATTCCAAGATAGTGTATTCGCCGGGATTTCCCAAATTCATGGGCCCGATTTGGTCACAATTCATCAAGCGAATAAATCCTTCCACTAAATCGGAAACGTAGCAGAAACTCCGGGTTTGAGAACCGTCGCCATATACTGTCAGCGGTTCATTTCGTAAAGCTTGAGCAATAAAATTGCTCACAACTCGGCCGTCGTTTTCTAGCATTCTCGGGCCGTAGGTATTGAAAATTCTGACAACTCGAATGTCTACCCCATTTTGCCGGTGGTAGTCAAAAGATAGAGTTTCAGCCACTCGTTTGCCTTCGTCATAACAGCTCCGAATTCCGATACAATTAACGTTGCCCCGATAATCTTCTGTTTGGGGATGTACGTCAGGATCTCCGTACACTTCGGAAGTGGAAGCTAAAAAGAATCTTGCTTTCACCCGTTTAGCCAATCCCAACATATTCATCGTGCCGATGACATTTGTTTTAATTGTCTTGACAGGGTTGTACTGATAGTGTACAGGGGAAGCGGGACAGGCCAGATGGTAAATCTGATCTACTTCTAACCGAATCGGTTCGGTGATGTCGTGGCGGATCAGCTCAAAATACGGGTTGTCGAGCCATTTGAGGATATTGCGTTTAGTCCCGGTGTAAAAGTTATCTAGGCAGACTACCTCGTGTCCTTGGGCCATTAGGCGATCGATTAGGTGGGAACCGAGGAAACCTGCACCGCCTGTGACTAAAATTCTCATGGTGGAAACTGCCGTTCTGTTTAGGTGGTAGGACTATGGTACAAAAATTCAGGCGATCGAGTGAAACTTGTTAATAGAATAACAAAATTGCGATCGCCAATGTAAAGACTTATGCGTCACCTTCATAAAATCTTTAATTAACTTAGTATTTTCAAATACGTTGATAGTGAGTGCGATCGAGCCTACATCTAAGCTAGCAAGTTTTATTTAAACTTCGATATTTAAGCAAAAACACTGTTGACAATAATTCCGTTTTGAGTTAATAGGTATTAATTGTTTGTTATTTGTGATTGGTGATGCGATCGCATCACGTCTTGAGTTATCTAAGAAAAGGCTGATTCCCTAGGCATGGCTGCGCTTCACGGGCTGGTTTGAGAATATGTTAATCCAGTTTATATAAACAGGGGTGACGCGCGTCGAGGCTAGAAACCGGGTTTCTTCGTAGATATCTCGTTGAGAAAGCAAATATTTTTCAGAGAAACCCGGTTTCTTTGGCTTTAGTCGCGATCGATCGACTGCGACGACGGGAATTAGAACTATACAGTATCGTTATCCGATCGCGGTGGAATCTCATCAGCAGTTAAAGTCACGATTATTTTTAAGAAGACTTTGGGTATTCCTGAAGTATAAATGTCTGTTGGCTACCTTTAAGATTTTGTTTCATCACTCGAAGCAGACGATTATCCATCGGCTGTATATCTTGGGTAAAAAAGTCGTGGAGTACCTGCACTTTACCTGCATAATCTCGATCGGCTTTACAAATTATAATTCCTGCGTGATTTGAGGTTGTAGAGTGGAGATTGATGAAATCTTGACGATTTTCTGTAATGACTGCGCGCCCTGCATTTGTTGCGTACATCAAGACTTCATCATCTGGAATCTTTTGATTGGCTTGTCCGGCTTCATAGGATGTCAAAACATCATAACCGTGCGATCGCAGTAAATCGACCATTGCGATCGGGAAGTTTTCATTTGAGTAAAACTTAAGCATTTTTAGTTACTCATTTTCAGCAAGCCACAGCTCGATTTCTTCTCGGTTGCTTTGGTAATAGTTCGTCACCGCTTGCAAATCTTGAAGGGTGAGTCCTGGATAATTATAGAGAAGTTCGGTTTCAGTTGCGCCCTGTTGTTGATAAGCAACAATCGTCCAGACGGGAATGCGGGTATCGCGAATTCGCGCTGCACCGCCACAAAATCCTGGAGTTTTGTGAATGGGATGCTGAAGCGTTTGGACGAATTTCAGGGTTTCTGCGAGCAACTCATCAGGCAGTGTTTCAATGGTTTGGAGAAGTTGTTCTTTGATGGTCATAATCGATCGCCAAAATCTAAAATAGTATTGAGCAAATCCATTATCAAATCTCTGAATAAGCTCTTGCTTTTAGTAAAATTATCAGATCTTCTAGCTGCTCGTAAACATCTAATTCTGCTATTTCCATTTGATTTAGGGTCGATTCGCGGTTTTTGTCAAGCAAAATTTGGAGGCGTGTCTGAGCCTGTTGTGAAACCTTGAAATTAACAATGTCTTGTGGAATTGGACTCTTTATCAAAAAATCAAGAACTTCTTGATAAACTGCGGGAATATCGCCACTATGACTGTTGATTTCCGGCTCGGTAGTTGTGGGCTTTTTAGTGGGTTCTAGAAGTTGCCAAAGCAATTCTGGCAATCGATTTTGCAAAGGTTTTAGACGTTGAGCCAGTTCGTCGGGAATTTGAAGGGTAATTGTTGCCATTTTTTTTAGTTACTGACGCTCTGATTGAATCGTAGCACAATAGAAGTACGATCGAACTTAAATCTAGTAGCATTCTCAATCACCTTAGAGAAACCGGGTTTCTGACCGAAAAATCTAGGTTTAGATGCAAAGTCTTTGCCAGAAACCCGGTTTCTGACCCCCAGCGAAAGATGTGCGATCGCGCTTCCTGATTTTAGTCGCTTCACCCTACCAATCAGTTGAATAGCGGCTAAATTTTAGTTAGCATTGTTATCGTTGATGTCTAGATTTTCTATTAAGATTTTTGAGGGTAGCGGTACAGTTATTTGTAGGAAAACATCAATTGTTATTTGATTATTATCACAAATTATATTAGTTATGTTAACTTTACTATTTTCAGATAAACCGTCTTGAATAGGGAATTTAACAGGTGGCTTAGTTTTATATCCAGCATCCTCAAGCCATTCAGCAATATTTCTCCA
>JAUBOH010000585.1:0-3258 GCA_036700145.1 Microcoleus occultus BM001215366 | reverse complement strand
TTAACCATATCTTTTGTCCTTTGTATGTTGTTGTTAGTTGTTAGTTGTCTGTTGTTAGTTGTCTGTTGTCTGTTGTCGATTGTTATTTGCGTTCTGCTGCTAATAACTAATAACTAATGACTCATGACTAATGACTGCTGACTAATGACTACCACCCAACTTTTTTCTCAGGCACAACATTGACTAAGGCGCCAGCTTTGCCGGGAACTGCTCCCTTAATGAGCAACAGATTCTGCTCTGTATCCACCCGGACAATTGTTAGCTTGCGGACGGTTACTTGAACGTTGCCCATACGTCCTGCCATTTTTTTCCCGGGATAAACACGACCGGGAGTAGTTCCAGGTCCGATCGATCCGGGCTCGCGGTGATTTTTGGAACCGTGAGACATGGGGCCCCGTTTGAAGTTGTGGCGCTTTTGAAAGCCTGCAAAACCTTTACCGATGCTTGTACCCGTGACATCTACTATTTGTCCCGGTGTAAAAGTATCAGCGTTTAGTTGTTGGCCTAATTCAAATGAACTGGTGTCTTCCAAGCGGTATTCGTGCAAGTGGCGCAACGGATTCGCCCCCGACTTGGCAAGGTGTCCCAATTCTGGCTTGTTGAGAGCCTTTGGTTTGACTTCGCTGTATCCAACTTGAACGGCACTGTAACCGTCAGTTGGTTTGGTTTTAATTTGAGTTACTGTACAAGGCCCTGCTTGTATGACGGTGACGGGGATTGCTCTCCCTTCAGCGTCAAACACTTGAGTCATGCCTAGTTTCGTACCAAGGATGCCTACAGACACGGATTTTTTTCCTTTTATTTACGCAAGAGGTTTCGGATTGCGAAAGTTACGTCAATCCGCTTGCTCTTGTGCAGAAACATTTATTTCAGTGTTCCTGCAATTAACTGTTATCAACCAACAGCCTTCCTCGGTGTTTAAAATTTGAGTTTTAAATTTGGGAGCGAGCTTGTGGAAGTCTTGCAAGGGTTGAGATTCGCGGTTTTTCACCTGTTCGATCTCCGAGTTTTGCCCCGGTCTTGCTTTTTTGTGCCAGGACTTGAGCGGCAAGCTACTCAGTATCCTTTACGGCGACAATTCACAATAGTACATGAAGTGTTTGCCGTTTGTCAAGGCCGCGAGGATAATATTTCGCCTCAGCTTGAGGATTTATAATAGCTGCAGTTCGCCTGCGATCCTCTTTGAGGGCTTCGCTAACGGGCGATCGACCAAACTTAACGCACCACGCAACACAAATTTATGGGACTGATTACGACGGGTTCGGATATGATTCGGGATTTGGAAAAGTCGGGGTCGCTGGCCTTGTACGTTCCTTTAGAAGGGGGATTTGAGGGGCGCTACCTGCGCAGGCTCAGGGCTGCGGGCTACGGTGCGTACACCATTACGGCGCGGGGTTTGGGCGATTTGGCGATGTATTTGACGGGGGTTCACGGGGTGCGGCCGCCACATTTGGGCAAAAAAACTACTGGCAATGAAGGGGCTGTGGGTTATACGTACTACGTGCCGCCGATGTTGAAAACTCAATTAGACAATTTGCCGCCGAAAGCAAAAGGACTGGTGCTGTGGATTATTGAAGGGCAGATTTTGTCGAGTCAGGAGGTTGAGTATTTGACTGTTTTGCCGACGTTGGAACCGCGAGTTAAAATAGCAGTGGAGATGGGGGGCGATCGGGCTTTTACCTGGAAGCCGCTTAAAGATGCTTTAGTTGCAGCTTAAATTCCGGTATTTGCGATCGCCGATCGACTAAAAAAACGCAGCGAGCAACCAAAGCTCAACAGCTTCTGCTCGCTGGTTTTACTCTTTTTTGAAAAAACTCAATTAACCGGAAAAATCTGATGCTTCAAAACCGCGATTATACCATCATTATTGACAAAAGCGGCAGTATGTACACCAAAGACCAGACGGGCGGTAAAAGTCGGTGGGCGCTGATGCAAGAATCGACGATCGCCCTGGCGAACAAATGCGAAGAACTAGACCCGGATGGGATGACTGTTTATGTGTTTTCCGGTCGTTTCAAGCGCTACGACAACGTAACATCAGCTAAAGTCGTGCAAATTTTCCAAGAAAACGAACCTTCTGGAACTACAAATTTGGCTGGTGTTCTGCAAGACGCTCTGAACAGTTATTTTCAGCGCAAAGCATCCGGTAAGACCAAGCAAAATGGAGAAACAATATTAGTGGTGACGGACGGCGAACCGGACGATCGCAAAGAAGTGATGAAAACAATTATAGAAGCTTCGCGGAAGCTCGATCGAGATGAAGAGTTGGCGATTTCTTTCATTCAAGTAGGAAATGCGCCGGAAGCTACTAAGTTTCTCAAAATATTGGATGACGAATTGCAAAGCGCTGGGGCTAAATTCGATATCGTTGATACTGTCACGATGGATGATATTGAAGGAATGACCCTGACCGAAGTATTGCTGAATGCAATCACAGATTGAGGCGGTGGGCGAAATTCGCGCGATCGTATTTGTGCCAGTTAGCCCAGCAGCATTTTTTAAGAGGGTTTAAATTATGGAATCGATCGATCGCCTGTTAGCTGAACTTAAGGCAGAATATCAAGCATCTCAAAAAAATGCTGAGTTGAAAAATCAGCCTGCGGTGCAAGAAGCTCAAGCGCCTTTACCGCCAGCAGTATTACGGTCAAATGAAGCATTTAAAAGAGCGGATTTAAATTTGTATGCTCCTGCGGACAAGGATTTAGCTGAAATTAAGGCTGAGTATGAAGCGCAAAATAAAGACCGGGAAGTGGCTGTACTGAAACCGCTGAAGGCTGAGTACGAAGCGCCAAATAAAACTCAGGAAGCGGTTTCACTGGAACAGCAGCCATCCGCAAAAGTCGCGGTATCGCAGTTGGACGTACAAACGCACAGACAGAAAGTTAGGCAAGCTCAGGTTTGGCTGAAAAAGTTGGATAAGGATTCCGATGAGAGATATTGGTTCGATCAGTTTGCTTTCAAGTATTCTTCGAGGATAGATGCGGCGATCGACTATTTGCAAGCAGTCAAAGAGTTTGATTGAATGTTAACTGTTGACTGTTGACTGTTAACTGTTGTTCTGGAAGCGCAAACTATATCTGTAGAGTGCTGATAGTTGCACCCTACCCACAGCCAGGAAACGGCACTGCCGTTTCCCTACAATTAATCGGGCTATAGTTACATCAAATCCGGTAGTATCGGCATTATTAATATTACTCACAATCAGGACACGGCAGTGCCGTTTCCCTACAATTAATCAATGGTATGGAAACGGCACTG
>JAUBOH010000584.1:0-3260 GCA_036700145.1 Microcoleus occultus BM001215366 | reverse complement strand
CTTAAGGGGGATTTAGGGGGATCGAGATATGTGCAACGACCCATTAAATTGGTATCAGTCTAATAAAAATTAAGAATTAAAAATTAAAAATTGTTCTAATTCGTGTCAAAATGAGTCTAAGAATTTTTTTAAGTTGGAAGGCTAACGATGAGTGTAACTCCTAAATTGCAGCGCGCATTTGAGCAAGGCCGCGCCCTGAAAATTATCAGCGGTTTGAATAATTTTGATGCAGCCAACGTTGCGGCTGTCGTCAAAGCAGCGGATCTCGGCGGTGCAACATTTGTCGATATTGCTTGCGATCGCGATTTGGTATTGATGGCAAAACAGTTGACAAATTTGCCAATTTGTGTCTCGGCTGTGGAACCAGAAAAGTTTGTGGCTGCTGTAGAAGCTGGCGCTGATTTGATTGAAATTGGTAACTTTGATGCTTTCTACGCAATGGGCCGTCGCTTTGAAGCGGAGGAAGTTTTGGAGTTGACTCGCCAAGCTCGATCGCTATTTCCGAATATCACTCTTTCTGTAACAGTTCCCCACATTTTGACACTCGACAAACAGGTGCAGTTAGCAACAGAATTAGTTAAAGCTGGCGCTAACATCATCCAAACCGAAGGCGGCACCAGCGCCCAACCAATTCACGCCGGCACTTTGGGATTGATTGAAAAAGCAGCGCCTACTTTGGCCGCTGCCTTTGAAATTTCCCGCGCCGTACAAGTCCCCGTACTCTGCGCTTCCGGCATCTCCAGCGTCACCGCACCGCTCGCTATTGGAGCCGGCGCTGCGGGTGTTGGCGTCGGTTCTGCTGTGAGCCAACTTAACAGCGAAGTGGCGATGATTGCTGCTGTTCGCAGTTTGGTTGAAGCTTTGGCTTTGGTTTCGCGATCGCACTTTGCTGCTTCAATTTAATTAAGAAGGAAGAGTTGACAGTTGACCCTTCGACTACGCGAGCGGGCCGGCAGTTGACAGTTGACAGTTTTCAGTTACAAGAGGGAAGAAGGAAGAAGGAAAAATTTTCCCACTCTTCCCATCTCCCCCAATCTGCCGATCTCCCCATCTTCTTCTCTTCCAACACTTTTTTAAAAATTGCAAAACCACAGATAATAATCATCTAATAACTGCTGGTTGTGGGAGGTTACATCAACTGATTCAAAATCTGCTAAAGGCAAGATAAATTTTTGGCGATCGCTGAGGCGGCTCACTTCGACAAATATGCGGTCTTCCTCAATAAATAAATCATCCAACCGATGAATTTTGAAGGTATCAGTATGAGAAGGTTGAGTTTTTTTGAGCTTTGCATATTCTTTTTTGCTGCCCGAACCCATTGTATATTCTTCTTCCCATTCAAACTCTTCTACGCCCGTAACGCAGCACGGCAATTGAATATTTTGCTTGATGTAGTCGAGATATTTGATGAAATTTTCAAGGGTGGTATCAATATTTTTAGAGCCTAAAATCTGCCGAATTTTACTTTCAAATTGCTTGATATTAAATGGGATAGTTTCCTGGAGATGGGCAAACATTTCAGGATCGAACCCGGATCTTAATTCGGGTATTTCCGTCAGCAGGCGCTGGAAGTCGTTTAGCGGTTTCGGTCTTCTGCCTGCTACAATGGTTTCATCTAGCACAACGGCAGGAAGTTGGGCTTCAGAAGGAAAGGATTTGCTTTGATTTGGGCGATCGTCCAATTTAGACTTGTTAACTTTAGACTTGTTAACTTTAGGCTGGTTAAGTTTAGGCTTGTCAAATTTAGGCATCGCTCGGTCTCGCTGTATCGGTTTATCAATAAAGTATATCTTGGCATAAGTACATTCGTGTTTGATAGATAGGAGGAAACTATGATGCAACTACTGAAATCGCCTGATGAATCGGAAGTCTATCAAGGCCAATTTGGCGAATTTACGATTACTCAAAGCGATCGCACTGGAGTGCTGATCTACCGCGCCGGATTGGGGGTGGCGGCGCTGTGTTTGGCGATCGGCGCTACTCTGGTGTTGCAAAGCGGCGACAACCCAATTGCCATCCAAGCTGTAACGCCTGTTTTTGCTTGTTTCTGGATAGCTTTAGGCGTCAGTTTGGCAACTATTCACATTTACATGATTGCACTACACCGAACACTACAGGTGTTTTGGGCGATCGGCGGCGCAGCAGCACTGTTTGTCGCCGTACAAAGCAGCCAACCTCTAGCTTTAGCAGTGTACGAACATCCAGCCACGTTGTGGGGAATTGGGTTTACTTTTGCCGCTTTAAATGGCATTTTTTTTAAAGAAGCTTTCTGCTTCAACCGCCTAGAAACTAAGTTTTTGACTCCCGGTGTTCCCCTCTTGATTTTAGGACATATTTTTGGGTTTTTGTCGCCGGAAAACGAACAACTTTTGCTGGCATTTTGGGCAGCCTTGTTTATCATCTTTGCCGTGCGGAAGTTTTTTCAAGCAATCCCCCAAGATATCGGCGATAAAAGCGTTTTTGAATATTTGAAAAACAAATAACACTCTTGAAAGCAAAAAATGCAACACTATTACTAGCGGTAAGGTGCGCAGTGCGCACCCTACAAACAAGTTTTAATTAAGAAAAGTTAAAATGAGAATTCGTCTAATCCGCCGTAGAGAAATCTGGGCAGTTACTCGGGAAGGTTGGGTAATTGCAATCATCGGGTTGATAATTTCAATGACATTAATAATCGCAAATATCCATCCATTTCTGGCGGTGACATCGCCGATTAAAGCTGATATATTAGTAGTCGAAGGGTGGTTGCCGGATTATGCAGTAGAAAGTGCGATCGCCGAATTCAAAAAAGGCGGATACCGCCAATTGATCGCAACAGGACTTCCGGTAGGTAAAGGCTACTATCTCGCTGAATATAAAAACTATGCCGAACTAACCGCTGCGACCTGTATTGCGCTAGGATTTGATCGGGACAAAGTAATCGCCGTACCAGCACCGAGTGTTGTCAAACACCGCACTGCTGCTTCGGCGATCGCCCTTCGAGATTGGCTGGCTGCTTCCGCCATAAAAGTGGATTCAATCAATCTTTATTCTATTGGAACTCACGCCCGCCGAAGTTGGATTGTTTTTAAAGAAGTGCTGCATCCAGACATTAAAGTCGGAATCATAGCTGCCGAACCGCAAGATTACAACCCACAGGAATGGTGGAAATCCAGCGAAGGTTTTCGGACTGTCACAGGAGAAATCATTGCTTATATTTACGCCCGTTTTGTTGATTGGAAGGCCTAATAAAATAGGTTCGTAGTGAGGACTTTAGTCCT
>JAUBOH010000583.1:0-3262 GCA_036700145.1 Microcoleus occultus BM001215366 | reverse complement strand
ATTAGTCATTAGTTATTAGTCATTAGTTATTAGTCATTAGTTATTAGTCATTAGTACCAATGCCCAATTCCCAATTCCCAATTCCCAATTCCCAATTCCCTGTTTGGCCAATGCCCAATTCCCAATTCCCAATTCCCAATTCTCTTCGGACTAAAATTCTTTGAGCTGGGAAACAAGAGAACGAGCTAAACTCACGGCCTCCCAAAGCAGTTCTGGAACGGCTTCGAGCTGAGTGTGCCGAGGTATTTGAACTCCGGCTGTTGCCGGCAAAGCTGTCGCAGGAATTGCCAATGCTCGATCGATTTGCACGGTTTCTAGTTGTTCTAAAATTGGCGACAGCAGAACGCGGGCATAGCTGCCATAAGCTATACCTGCAATGTGCGGGGTATCAGGAATTGATAAATTTTTCCGATACTCTCTCATCAGTCCAGAGGCTTTAAGTTTGCTGACAGTGCGAGCATTAGTGCCACCTGCAAGTTGCACGTATCCGGGTAAGCCGGCCGCCAAAACTTTTTGACCGAGTTTGACAGCGGCTCTAGTAGTTCCTGTTCCGATATCTCCACTCATCGGCCTACCGTCGGTTTGCCAAATTAGGGGACAAGGAAGGGGGGAAATTATTTGATAGAGTGTCCGCAAATAATCAATCAAACCGTCTCCATCGGGGCAACTAATTGCGATTACCTTGAGTTCGCCGACCCAGGGAATTATGCTCGACCAAAGCCGCGCAAAATCTGCCTCTCTGCCTACTTGCGTGTGGATTTCTAGGGCGTCCGCACCGGATTGCAAGATTAAAGGTGCGATCGCGCCTGGAGCAGACACGTAAGAACGAGTATAAATCAGTTGGCTCGGACAAACCGGCAGACAGCGACCGCAGCCATAGCACTGCTGGTCTATCACCCCGGAAAAACCACTGCCAGCACTCTCAAAAACTATTGCTTCGGCTGGACATATTTTTTCGCACGGCCGCCAGCAGTCCGCCGGACAATCGGCTGGGTTGAATTCGGCCTTGCGAAAATGCGGGTCTTCCCCATCGTTTAAACTCACCATCAGCAGCGGCAACCCTTGCCCGCCAAACCTGCGGTTTTGAGTTTGAGCCTGTATTTCGCTGGCAACTTGCAGGGCTTCTTTCGCTGCTGCGACGGCGGCGGGATCTGCCGCGACATCGATACAGTCAGCACCTGCCAAGGTGTAAGCCAATGTGAGATTCCGAACTGCCGGCAGGTGTTGAAAGCTGGCCCCACAGATCAGCTTGAACCAATGGCCGCCTTTTAATGAGTTTAGTGGATGATAATGTTCTGTCACCCTTATATGTTAATCCTTTCAACTAAAAATTACTATGTGAAAATTTATACTTAATTTCTCAATTTAGGCTGACACAAGCTGAAAACGCTACTGATAGCAGTAGATCTGGGACTTTTAGCCCTATATGTAGAGTTCTACCTGAATTTTTTTTCTAAATTTGATTTTTGTAAGAGCGACTGGTGAGGGGCGATCGGTCTTATTTAGAAACAGGCTCATTAGAATACCATATTTGGGCGGTGTTGGCAAGAAAGAAGTAAAAAAGAGGTTTTTTAGCTTAGTTGGGGTCGAGTGCCTCACGACCAACCGCAGATGAACATAGTTCCCACTGACTAGAACTACATTCATCTGCGTTAATCTACAATTTAACTAGCCAGACTACTTGCTCAACCGCTTGTAAACCGTAGCTAAAGCATGGCTGTCTCCCACATTTCCCGGAAACAAAACCACTGGCAAATTAGGAAACAGAGGATGGTCGGCTTCGGTTTTTACCACGGAACAACCGGCGATAATTTGACCGATTTGCCGGACACTTTTGAGGGACAAACCGGTACTCAAAACATCATTAGAAGTAATGCCGCCTTTGCTAATTAAAAATCCGATATCCGCCGGCAATCCCCGCACTACATCCATCAATAAAGCAGAAACAGCGGCTCCAAATTCTAACCGCTGTTGGGCATTCTCAAATTGCAGTTCCTGGCGGCTGGTATAAATTACAGGCGTTTTGCCATCGGTATGAGCAGTGCGGACTTTTTCGAGAGTTTCATCGAGGATTTGGGTGCGGTACTCTGGCGAGTCTTCTAGCAAGTGAGATACATCTATTTCAATGCTAACTGTATTTGGTTCTTTTAACAAGCGTTCCAATTGTTCAGTAGTTTTTTTAACGTGGGAACCAACTATGACTGCACCCGGTTTTCCGTCCCTCACGTATTTTGCCATTTGGTCGGCTGCTACTGGCTGGTGGCCGAGGTTCGCTAAGGATGTTAAAATACTCGCCCCGCTGCGGAATAAAAACTTTTGGCCTCGACTGACTGCATCGAGAATGTGTTTGGCGAATGAGTCTAAATCGGCTTGACTTTCGCCGTCAACAACTGCACATTGGTTGTCTGTCATCTCCATCAGCCGGTCTAAACTTCCGTAGCGAATGTCTGCGAGTAAAATCCGATCGACAGTATCAGGGTGGATACGACCTTTTGTTTTTTCTTCTACGTAGTCTGGCAGGTAACTGTGACTGTAGCCGAAGACTGAATCTTTGGCATATTCGGTTTCGTGAACTGGCGTGGCGACGCTGTTAACCATTAGGTAGTGGACGCTGTTGCGGGTAATTCTGCCTCCTTCAAAAAAGGCGGGAATTAGAAAATGGGCGTCGAAGGGGCCGAGTTCTTCAGCGATGACATCGGTTTCGATGGGATAATGGCCGCGCAGGGTAGAATCGGAACGGCTAACTATTAGGAAGTCTTCGATTTCTTCGATCGCGATCGCCCTTTTGAGATTTTGGCACACTTCGCGGGTGACGGAGGCTGCTTTTTCGGGAGTTAGCGATCGAGTATTTGTCAATATGAAAAAAATCGGGGACTTGTCCCGCAGTCCCAAACGCAGGGTTTCTTCGTCCCAACGCGTCAGCAGCAAGCAACTGTGGACGGTTTGAGAACCTGTCGGATCGTCATCGAGAACTATAATCTTGGGTTTTGCAGACATACTAACCTGGTTTTTAACGTCACCTTTCCAAGATATCCTTACCTGTTACGTAACAGGAAAAAATTTACAATTCGGCTTGTATTTCTTAACAATTCTCATATCTCATATCAATGTCGCTTGTAGTCGAGAGAGAATATTCTTGTCCCCCTTGAATCAGGGGGGCTAGGGCGTGTTTTCAAACTTTGCACAAACCCGGATATCCCCCTAAATCCCCCTTAAGAAGGGGGACGAAAGAATGCTCTTGTCCCCCCCTTATTAAGGGGGG
>JAUBOH010000582.1:0-3270 GCA_036700145.1 Microcoleus occultus BM001215366 | reverse complement strand
ACTGAGTGTAAAAAGCGTAAACAAGCAGAGCAAAATCAATCAAACCGACAATCAAAGCATACCACCGCACCGTCTTGCCATCCTTATCGGGAATCAAAGGAATCAGCAAAGCCGCAGCAACGGGAAACAGGATTGTTGTAGTTAACCAGGGAAAGTTAGCTGTATCCATTGCATTTTAAAATAGGCCATCAACTATTAGGTTTAAACACATTTTGGCGCTTTTGGGCTAAATTTTATACTTTCTTTACACTTTTTGGTAATTCGGAATGGTAATGGGTAACTGGTAATTGATATCATCTGCGTTCATCTGCGTTTATCTGCCTCTATCTGCGGTTATAAAAAAGAGAATTTTGCAACCGCAGATGACAATGGATGGACGCAGATGAACGCAGATTAATAGCAGAAAGAAATGTTTCTAACTGACTCCAGAAACGATCGCAAAACCCAGCACTGCGACAAACACAATCAGGGCGTAAAATTGAGCGCGACCGTTTTCAATGTATTTCAAGGCTTCGCCTGTTACCAGGGCGAGGAAACCTGTCAGATTAACCACACCATCGACGACTCGCAAATCAACTTCCATGACTTGTCGCGCTAAACGGCGACTGCCTTTGACGAAGAGAACTTCGTTGATATCGTCGAGATACCATTTGTTGAGGGAGAATTCGTAAAGCGGTTTGATTTTTTGGGCGATCGCACTTGCGTCAATTTTCCGGCTCAAATACATCAGCGAAGCCAAAGTAATGCCCAACAAAGCAATACCTACAGAGCTCCCACCCATGATGAGAAATTCCGTCAAATCGAACTCGGCGGCGTGTTCCAATACTTCTTCCAGAGACTCCCCTGGTGCATGGATAAACTGCTCGAAATAATTGGCAAAGGGCGTACCGACAAAACCAATAAACACAGAAGGTACTGCCAGCAACACTAACGGCAAAGCCATTGTCAGAGGAGATTCGTGAGGGAAATGGTCATGTTCCTCGTGACTGTCGCCAGTTGTGGCCAATTCCTTGACATTCATCGCTCCGGGGCCGAAAACCAAACCCGGTTGCAGAAGTTGCTGTTTGATGGCGCTGTCATTGCCCCGGAATTCGCCCTCAAAGGTGCTGAAATACATCCGAAACATATAAAACGCAGTCATCCCCGCAGTCAGCCAGCTCACAGCCCACAGAGCGGGATTAGCCTGGAAAGCTTGGGCGAGGATTTCGTCTTTTGACCAGAAACCAGCAAAGGGCGGAATGCCGCAGATTGCTAAATTGCCGATCAAAAAGCAAGTTGCGGTAATCGGCATATATTTCCGTAAGCCACCCATGACTCTCATGTCTTGAGCGAGTGCAGGATTGTGGCCGACGACATCTTCCATGCTGTGAATGACTGAACCGGAACACAGGAACAGCATTGCTTTGAAGTAAGCGTGGGTCATCAAATGGAACAGTCCGGCGCTATAAGCACCGACGCCCATTGCCATTACCATGTAGCCCAATTGGGAGATGGTGGAGTAGGCGAGACCTTTTTTGATGTCATTTTGGGTAATTGCGATCGAAGCACCCATAAATGCTGTAAAACAGCCCGTGCAGGCGATCAAATTCATGACGACTGGCAACCCTTCAAAGACTGGGTACATCCGAGCGATCAGGAAGACGCCGGCGGCTACCATTGTCGCGGCGTGGATTAGAGCGGAAATCGGTGTGGGGCCTTCCATTGCGTCTGGGAGCCAGACGTGGAGGGGGAACTGAGCAGATTTGGCGGCTGGGCCCAGAAATATCAGGACTCCGAAGATTGTCGCTAAGGTGGCGCTCAGAGCACCGGATTCGACTAGGGAGTGCAATCGCTCGCCCATTACGTCAAATTCAAAGCTGCCGGTGGCCCAGTAAATGCCGAGGATACCTAGCAGCAGGCCGAAGTCGCCGACGCGGTTGGTGACGAAGGCTTTTTGGCAAGCGTCAGCAGCGGGTTTGCGATCGTACCAAAATCCGACTAGCAGGTACGAACACATACCTACGAGTTCCCAGAAAATGTAAATCTGAACGATGTTCGGGCTGACTACTAGACCTAACATCGACGCGCTGAAGATGCTCAGGTAGGCGTAAAAACGCACGTACCCGTCATCGTGTGCCATGTAGCCGTCGGTGTAAATCATTACCAAAAAGGCGACCGTAGTGACGATCGCCAGCATGACCGATGTTAGGGGGTCGATGACGTAGCCCATATTCAGCGAGAAGTCGCCAGCAGAAGCCCACTGAATAGTGCGGGTGTAGGGAAGGTGGCCCTGTAATTGACTCCACAGCAATGCGAAAGAGAGTACCATTGACCCTCCGAGCGTGGAAACGATTAAAATCGCATTCGCTTGTCGGAGTTTGTTGGTGGCTTGATTAAATGTAATTAAGCCTAGACCTACTAACATTGCGCCTGCCAGCGGCAGGACTGGAATCAGCCAAGCGTATTGATAAAGCGGTTCCATGACTGATAGGTAGTTTAAAGTTTCTACTAGATATTGCCAAAACTGTAAACAATTGTGACACAAGCCTGCGCTAGTGGGCAAAAATACTCGCTCCAATACTTAAAAATTGCCGATCGACAGTGTTTGAGAAGCGATCGGTATTTTTTCTGCATACCGGTTTTCAAGCGTGACGAGGCACGAGCGATCGCAATTGGAAATTTCCTATCAAAAGCAAGCACCTATGCCCTATGCCCTATTCCCTATTCCCAGCATCACTTAATTTACCTGAGAAAGACGATACCCTGCCTTAAATCTATGCCCGCAGATAGGTTGAAAAATATTGCAGTCCTGTGAGCCTAGGACTGCGATATTTATTTGGGTGTCGGGCGGTCGATCGACAAATCGGGAATTCTAAATGCCTTCTACATCAAAGCCGAATGCTTTCTAAACAAGAGCCTAATGCCTTTGAGTCGTTACCTGTTCACTGCTTCCTGTGGTTGCAGCAATTGAATTCTGGGAGAATTCTGAACAGCTAACATCCACAAGTCTAGAGTACGCCGGAGTTCCTCGCGTCCTTGATATTGTTCAAATCTAAATCTAACTTTGTCGCCCTCAAACAAAATCAGCGTGGGCAGACTTGTCAGCCGGTAAGTGTTGGCCAACTTGAAACATTGATCGGCATTCACCCCTAGGAGCTTGACTTTACCCGCCCACTCTGCCTCAAATGTTGTGAGCGTCGGGTCGATCGCGCGGCACAAACCGCACCAAGGGGCCCAAAAGTGAACTAAAACGGGGGTAGAGGCTTGAAACACCTCTTGTGCAAAAGTGCG
>JAUBOH010000581.1:0-3277 GCA_036700145.1 Microcoleus occultus BM001215366 | reverse complement strand
ATTATAACTTATTTTTTATAACTTTTTAGATAACATTACATAACATTTTCTAACGTGAGTTGGTGGGCGATGGGGAAATGGGGTCATTGTATGATTCTTTGAGCTGAGGTTGGTTGCACTGAGAGCGATCGGGCCACATCCAATCCTATAGTTAACATTCTAAACAAAGAGGAAAGGCTAAATGAGTTACCCAAGAGCAGCATCATATCAAGCTGACCCAAACGCTGATAACTACGTCTGTGGCAGTTGCGAGAGAACTCAAGACCCTCGCGAAGGCGATCCATGTATCAAGTGTGGAAAACCAACTGTCACTTGGTTACAATCTCAGGGCGAATCGTGGGATAAAGTCTTGAAGAAGTGGGAACGGTATCACGGTTAAATACAAATAGTGAAATTTAATGGATTTTTAACAAGGAGAAAGTATATGCCTAATTGGCCTAATAGTGTTCGCTCAACTGGTGATGGTTTCTACTACAAAGTAGCTACAGATGCAGATGAAATTTTAGTGGGCAATCAAGAATCAGATATTGACCGGAACTATCAAGGTTCAAAAGACCATGCTCACTATTTCAAAAAAAATGGAGAATGGGAGGTTATAAAGACAGTTGGAGGAATACACCAAGAAATAACTGCAAGATACGGCAAAAACAAATACGGAGCAAGTCTGTACGGAACTGAAGGTGTACCAGTTGATGAAGGAGTTAGTAGTTGGTTGGACAGCTTATTAGGTTAAAGGAAATGATAAAAATTGCGATCGCCCACATTGACAGGAAAAGTTAAAGGTTGGGCGATCGATCTCTTCAAGGTACGATATACGAGTTTGGTGTATAAAAAATATTCAATAGGAATGGAAACATGGCTAAGATATTTAGTGAAATTGATTGTATATCATATGGGTCAATGGATTCTTTTCAAAAGGCTACAAACTATTGTATCGAAGCAAAAAAATATCAACAAGTACAATTTTATCAAAAAGCTATTGAAGCATATAACGAGGCTTTAACTTACTTCATGTTTTTTATGGCATCTGCCGAAGTAGGTGACGTAGTTTGTCTAGATAGCCAAATCATGTTACTTTTTTGGCTTCTTGGCTTAGTAGATAAAGTCAAAGAATGTTATGGAAAACTCAGCGAACCTTACAAGTCATTAATATTCCAAAATAAGCTTGAAGAAATAGTAGAGACAATTGGTAAATATGAAAAAAACTTAAGTCCTGAACAGTTTATTGCTTATAAAAATCTAAGTAAAGGAATAAAATTAATTTATGAGGAAATTCCATTAGAGGCATCTAAAGCAGTTTTAGAAAACCTATCTCAAGTTGTTGACAATTCAGACGATCCTACATTTATCGAAATGGTTTCAAACTATGACAAATGTTGTTCCTATAAAACATTGCTTCTGCCATCCAAAGGAGTTAGTATTATTGAAACAAAAGAGCAAAGACCCGTTCAGATTAGCCACGTAGTCGCTGCGATTTTTTTCCCCCCGCTGGGTGTATATTTGACGGTTGGGCTTGGCACTCAGTTTTGGATAAACCTGGTGCTCACATTCGCTTTTACATGGATTCCCGGAGTGATCCACGCTCTTTGGCTGGTTTTCAATCACGATTGAAGTTAAGCAGTGGGGAAATGCGATCGCCCTTTTCTTCCTAAAGTGCGATCGCCCCTCTCTTCCCATCCAAAAATACTCCCTCAACTTCTCAAATGCTCCAAAACTAAAACGGTTAATCCAGGTAAAGAAGGCAACCGAGCATCATTTGTCAAGAAAAACGAAGCACCCTCACGGATAGCTGTAGCCATTTGAATAGAATCGGGCGATCGCAAATTGTAAGTTGCTCTCAGTTGTGCCGCTGTTTCAGCAATATCTGGAGTTAATTCAACAACAGTTAAACTTTCTTGATTCATCAATATTTCACGATATTCTTGAGCCAAGGCAGTATTTTTCTGTCGCAAGGGATGAACTAGCACTTCTACGAGCGTTACTGTTGATGTGACTATCCTAAAATCACCACGATCAAACGATCTAAAGAAAAGCCGCATCATCTCTAGATAGTTTGGATTTTTCTCCATAAAGTAAATCAAAGGCGCGGTGTCTAATCCGACGACTTTTCCCTGTAAATGAGCTATCCATTCCATGAATTTCGTTCCTGATTCACATATTCTTGAGCATCAATTCCATGCCAAATTTCCTCACCCAAGCCTTCTAATTCTAAAATACTACGCTTGGGTGATAGAATCATTCGTTGACGAATATGTGCAAACAATTCAGAGATGAGTCGCAGTTGCTCATCTGGTGCAAGTCTTAGAACCTGAGTCAGTAAAGCGCTGTAAGTAGACATAGATTCTTCATTAAGATTTTTTGGCTGACTGTTATTATAGCAATTTAGGAGCGAGGGAAATGTGTGAAGCGCAGCTATCCCGTAGGGAATCGCCTTTATCTTTCCTAAAGTGCGCCCTAATACACTTCACGACGATGAGCGATAACAGTGACAACCACCCGCTTTTGCTCCTCATCAATGTCATAAACAACCCGATAATCTCCAGCGCGATAGCGATAGTATCCAGCTAAGTCGCCTTTGAGTTGCTTAATATTTGGATGACTGCGAGGGTCAGTTTTCAACATTTCAAAACATCGATCTAGCTTGCGTTGTAAAGAAGCTGATGCTTCTTCAAAAAACTCCTGAGCATCAAAGCTAAGAACGACTGAATAAAACTTTAGATTTTCATCACTATTTTCGTTTGAGTTGCTCAACGGTCGTCACCTTACCTGCTGCTACATCTTTTTGGGCTTTATTAAATGCTTCAATAAAACCGGGAATTTTTAATAATTCGTTCGTAGCTTCATTGCTTTCACGTTCTGCTAAATAAGCTAAAAAATCAGCCACAACGATCAGCCGTTCAGGAGATAAGCGATCTATGGATTGCTTGAGGTTCTGGCGAAGTTCTTGAGTTTTCATAGTTCATCGCTATTGAAAATGATTAGAGCTAGCTCCTTGATTATACCAGATAGTCTGAAATTTCGCTCTGGCGATCGGCCTTATCTTCCTAAAGTACGATCGCCTTCATGCCGAGTTTTTGAGAAACTTCCCCAGCTTCGATGCTGTTTTCTCCTGCTTGCTTGCGCTTCATTGACTCTAACAATTTCAGCTTGACTTCTTCCTTAACTTCTAAACCTGCATCAGCATCGCCCAAATATTCTTCTAAGCACTGTTCAACGGTATGTCGAATCAAGTCTCGCAGTTGCTCAACTGTCATATCTTTGACTTGCATCTTAATCT
>JAUBOH010000580.1:0-3296 GCA_036700145.1 Microcoleus occultus BM001215366 | reverse complement strand
GAACTTGGGGACAGTAACGGAAGCGATCGCCTAAAATCATCTCTAGAATATCGATAGCGATCGTTTCTAACTCGTTGATAATTTCTCCGCTTTGGAATTCGGGAAATGAACACAAAGAATTGTCATAGTCAAAGGCGTATAGCATGAGTTTTATTTCCGATTAGGGTTAGTGGGAATTAAAGGGGTTGTAGATGACTGTCCAAGCGTTTGCACCAATAGCGGTGGCAGTCCAAGCGCCCTTCTGGTAAGGTTTGCCTTCTTTCCGAGCGCGGTAGAGAGTTGTGGTGGATACCTCCAGCAGTTGTGCGGATCTATGGGTTGTGCAGGATTGCTCAATTACAGTTGGTTGGGATGGGAGTTTTACCCTTCTCTTTTTGTTAAGGGAGTCGAGGGGAGTGGGTGGCTCGTTTGGGAAAAGGCTGAGTTGAAAGGCTGTCATAGAACGATTACCTGACTTTTGAATTACGGAGTTGAACTAATTCGAGATTAGGCGTTTAGCTAGCGGGTGTCAGTCCCCAGTTATTTCCACTAACCGCAAAATTGGTGGAAGTTTTATTCCACCAAGATCCTGAAACTATTTCTATACAAGGGTTTTAGATTTTGGGAGCGAGTTGCCAGTTTAGGGGATTAATGCGTTAGACTCATTTCAATGGCAAGGTACTAACAGATACAAAGAGCTATGGAATTGGAAAGCTGCTGGAACGGTTGGGATAATTTTCTGAAGTGTAAAGCTGTTGATAAAACGCTATCACCTACTGAAATAGAATCCTTTTTGATAAGTTTTGCTCGGCCGAATATTGAAGAAAGTCCTCCCACAATTGCTTTAGAAATTTTGAAGTATCAAAATGTAGAAGCTTACAAGAAAACGATGGGTAGAGTTTACAGGAAATTTGGAGTCAAAGGAAGTAAAGGAAACTTTGGGAGATTGCGAAAGCAATTAGAAGAGGAATATGGCAAATCAGAGTTTGCTTCTCAGCCTTTCACGAGTGGATCTCAAAAGTTGACTTTTGAGGATGTTGTGGAATCAATCAATGTAGATTACCAATCTCAGGCATCTTTGCGATATCACAGCAATACTCCTCGCAGTGGTGCTGTTGAGTTTGTCGGTCGCACGGAGCAACTTTCAGAATTGCACCAACTTCTGGAAAAAAACAATCAGGTAGTAATTGCGGCGATCGCTGGTATGGGCGGTGTTGGCAAAACTGAACTCGCGATCCAGTATGCTCAAGGTCATGCAGAAACCTACAAAGGCGGTATTTGTTGGCTGTATTCCAAACGTGGAGACATCGGAGTTCAAATTGTCGAGTTTGCGATCGCGCATTTTCCAAACTTCACCTTACCCAATGGATTGACATTAGCTGGTCAAGTACAATTATGCTGGCAACGTTGGGCTGAAGGTCAGGTATTAATTGTTATTGATGATGTTGCAGATTACAGGCAAATTAAGTCTTATATACCATCTGAATCTCGCTTCAAAGTGTTGATTACAACGCGGGAAAGGCTTAGTAAGCCGCTTGCTCGTCTAGATTTAGATGTGCTGAAGCCGAAAGCAGCTCTAGCTCTGCTGAAGTCTTTAGTTGAGCGAGAAAGGCTAAAGCGAGAGCCTTGGGTTGCTAGAAATTTATGCAAGTGGCTTGGTTATTTGCCTTTAGGTTTGGAATTAGTAGGGCAATATTTGGCACAAGATGAAGATTTATCTTTAGCAGAAACGTTGCGACGATTAAAGCAGAAACGTCTAAGACATCCAGCCTTGAAGAATCCAGAACCAACAATGACAGCTCAACTAGGAGTTGCCGATGCTTTTGAGTTGAGTTGGGAACGCCTAAATGATGCTGAGCAGAGGTTAGGCTGTTTTCTGAGTTTGTTTGCTCCAGCACCCATTCCTTGGAAACCCAATGAATTACAGCTTGCAGTGAGTGAAGAAGATGCAAAAGCCATAAAAGAAGCATTAGAATCTCAGGGAATTACTCAGGAAATACTGGAAGAATTGGAAAACTCCCTAGAAGGGACAGCAGCTAAAAATAAGCTTGTTCGATTGAATTTACTTCAGCGTTGCGGTGAGGGAATTTATCGGTTTCATCAACTGATCAGAGAGTTCTTTCGGCAAAAACTGGAAGCACTACCAGAGGTAGAATATCTGAAAATGTGGTTTGTAACATTTATAGCCGCACTGGTACAACAGATGCCAAGTTCGCCGAATTACGACGAAATTAAGCAAATTTCTCCTCTGATTCCTCATATAGAAGAAGTTGCCCAACAGATGCTCGGCTATCTAAATAATGAAGAGTTTGGCTATCATTTCAATATCTTAGTCTCTTTTTATATAAATCAGGGATTGTACGCATTAGCTGAGGATTGGTGTCAGACTTTTATAGAAAACGTAAAAATTCGTTTTCCTGGCAATCATGTTTTTGTGGCTGGTGTCCAGAAACGATTAGCAACTATTCTCAGATTACAAGGACGCTATGGTGAAGCAGAAACACTCTATAAAAAAGTATTAGAGGTTTTTCTAACTCGTTATGATAGGCGACATTCACTAATAATATCTGTTCAACACGAACTTGCGGTAATTTACCGTCTTCTAGATCGGCTTAACGTAGCAGAGAGCCTCTTAAAGAAGTGCTTACAGGATCTGTCACCAATCGACGATAATTCTTCTTTAAATACTTTTGATGAAAACAGTATATATAAAAAAGAAGCTATTTTTAGCAATACTGAAAATTTGGTTTACAAGGCTCTATCATTTATAGAGAATTCCGGCGATCAAGAACCTGATGTATTAATTACTGTTTTAAATACTCTGGGAACTTTGTATCAAGATCAGGGTCGCTATAGAGAAGCTGAGGTTTTACTTAAGAAGACTGTAGAGCGTGCTGAAACTTTATTAAATAATAACCCGGCAATAATTGCTGTGTATAAAGGCGAGTTGGGATTGCTGTACAAGCTTCAGGGTAAATATAAAGAAGCTGAATTTCTATTACTAGAATCTTTAGATAGCCTTAAAAGCTATTGGGGAGAAAATTGCCCCGATATAGCCCCTGCCCTCCAAAGTCTAGGAAGTCTCTACAGCTTAAAAGGAGAGGAAATCAAAGCTAAAACATACTTAAAACAAGCTTTAGAAATTACGAAAAAAATTTTCGGTGAAAATAATCCTTATTATGCCGATCAGCTCAACGAATTAGGACTACTTTACACGGAGCTAGGTTGTGATAAAGATGCGGAGCCTCTATTGATAGAGTCCTTATACAGCACTTCCAGATGTTATGAGGTACAGTAGCAGCAATTAGTAAACCAGT
>JAUBOH010000579.1:0-3298 GCA_036700145.1 Microcoleus occultus BM001215366 | reverse complement strand
GGCATAGGGCATAGGCATCGCACGCATACCTCACCACGCTTGAGAACCGCTATAGCGGTTTTCAAGTAATATCAAGTCCGGTTAATTACTTTTGAAACTTATACGGGTATAGGGCATATAAGTTTCAAAAGTAATACCAATTATGAAAATTAGTGCTAAAGAGTGAAATTATCAGCTACCGTCTGTAGGGAAACGTCACGGCGCCTTGTCCGGCCGGGTTCAGAGCGCATGAACGATAATTTATATAAAATCGATCGTGGTAGCAAAATTTTTTAAGATTGGTATAATTAACCGGACTTCATATAACCCCCTGATACGAGAAAAGCTACCCAAAAATCAGTAGCAATGGGTAGCTTTGTCGATAAATTAAGTTGGAGATAAATACCGTCTTTGTTTAAGGCAAATCTGTTTCGCCCATCAGATAAAGGTCGCACTCGCGGGCCACACCGCGCCCTTCATTAATCGCCCAAACCACCAAACTCTGTCCCCGGCGACAGTCACCAGCCGCGAAAACTCCCGGAATGCTGGTTGTATATTTTTCGTGCTCGGCTTTGACATTGCTGCGGGCGTCGCGTTCCAATCCGATCGCATCCAACAAAGGCTGTTCTGGGCCGAGGAAGCCCATCGCTAGCAAGACAAGCTGGGCCGGCAAGACTTTCTCAGTACCGGGGATGTGCTTCGGAATGAACTGTCCTTTTTCGTTTTTCGCCCACTCCACCTCAACGGTGTGTACGGCTTTGACGTTGCCGTTTTCGTCGCCCTCGAACTTTGTCGCCGTGGTGAGATAGCCGCGGGGGTCGTCGCCGAATTTGGCGGCGGCTTCTTCTTGGCCGTAGTCGAGACGGTAGACTTTTGGCCATTCGGGCCAGGGGTTGTTGGCGGCGCGTTCGGAGGGCGGTTTGGGCAGGATTTCAAGCTGTACGAGGCTTTTGCAGCCGTGGCGGATGGAGGTGCCCACGCAGTCGGTGCCGGTGTCGCCACCGCCGATAATCGCGATATCTTTGCCTTCTGCGGAGATGAAGTTATCGTTTGTGCTCTTGTCGAGAACTGCTTTGGTGTTGGCTGTGAGGAAGTCCATTGCGAAGTGGATGCCTTTTAATTCACGGCCTTCAATGCTCAAGTCGCGGGGTTTGGTGGCGCCGGTACAGAGAACAACGGAGTCGTATTCTTTGAGTAGTTGTTCTGCTGGTAAGTCTTTCCCGATTTCGGTGTTGCAGATGAATTTTACGCCTTCGTCTTCGAGGACTTTGAGGCGGCGCATGACGACTTGTTCTTTGTCTAGCTTCATGTTGGGGATGCCATACATTAGCAGGCCGCCGGGGCGATCGGCTCTTTCGTATACAGTTACCCAATGACCAGCTTTGTTGAGTTGTGCGGCGGCGGACAAACCAGCGGGCCCAGAACCGATGACGGCGATTTTTTTGCCGGTGCGTTTGGCGGGCGGTTCGGCGGTAATCCAGCCTTCATCCCAGCCTTTGTCGATAATCGAGGCTTCGATGTTTTTAATCGTGACTGGCGGGTTGTTGATGCCGAGCACGCAAGCGCCTTCGCAGGGTGCGGGACAGACGCGGCCGGTGAATTCGGGGAAGTTGTTAGTTTTGTGGAGTCTGTCTAGGGCTTCTTTCCAGAGCCCGCGATATACTAGGTCGTTCCATTCGGGGATGAGGTTGTTGATCGGGCAGCCGCTGGCCATGCCGCTAATCATGTTTCCGGTGTGGCAAAATGGGATGCCGCAGTCCATGCAGCGCGCGCCTTGGCTGCGGAGTTTGTCCTCGTCCATTGGGAGGTGAAATTCGTCCCAGTTGTGGACTCTCTCGACTGGTGAGAGTTCCGAGGGCAATTCGCGCAAGAATTCGATGAAGCCTGTTGGTTTTCCCATAGTGGTGTTTTGGTTAGAATTTATTCTTGGTAGTTTCTCAAAAGTGAAGCTGGCGGGCTTCTGAATTAACTATTGTGATCTAAATTATGGGCGATCGCACCTAACTATTGAGCAATTCGTACCTGAAATCTTCAATATCGCCGGGACTGGCGAATTGTCGGGAGCCGTAAAATATCGATCGACAGCAAAGAAACCGGGTTTTTTACGGGGATTAAAGCTTTTGGTGCAGTTTTTTTGGAAAAAAACCCGGTTTCTGCGTAATTTCAGCATCGCTTACTCTCGGACGATCGCGCGCCACCGATAATCCCACATCTGGAAACGCTAGCGGGTTAACTCTGAGGGGCCGCTTCGTCAACTTTCAAGCGCCGTCCCCATCAAGAGGGTCTCTACCTAGGATACAAAAAGTTACAGGCCTTGCAAAATATTAATTTAAGGTTATACTACTGTAAATCTGTCAGATATACGGAGTTAATATTGTTAACTCCTAAAATAGGTACACAAAGTCATGAGCATCACAGTTCAAAACGTATCGAAACACTTTGGCTCCTTTCACGCCATTGACAACGTGAATTTGGAAATAAAAAGCGGCTCTCTAGTCGCGCTGTTGGGCCCTTCGGGTTCCGGGAAATCGACTCTGCTGAGGATGATTGCGGGACTAGAACCGCCGGACAGCGGTCATATTTACCTGATCGGCGAGGATGCTACCCGGCAGTCGGTGCAGGAACGGCATATCGGTTTTGTGTTTCAGCATTACGCTTTGTTCAAACACATGACTATTCGGAAAAATATTGCTTTTGCGATGGAAATTCGCAAAGTTCCTAAAAACTCTATTAGCAGGCGGGTTGATGAACTTTTGGATTTAGTTCAGTTGAAAGGTTTGGGCGATCGCTATCCTTCGCAACTTTCCGGCGGCCAACGACAGCGGGTGGCCTTAGCCAGAGCTCTAGCAGTTCAACCGAAAGTGCTGCTGCTAGATGAACCTTTCGGAGCATTAGATGCTAAAGTCCGCAAAGAATTGCGATCGTGGCTGCACAACCTTCACAAAGAAGTTAACATCACCACAGTTTTTGTGACTCACGATCAAGAAGAAGCTATGGAAGTAGCCGATGAAATTGTGGTGATGAACAAAGGTAGAATCGAACAAGTTGGCACTCCTGCTGAAATTTATGACAAACCCGCAACAGCTTTTGTGATGAGTTTTATTGGGCCAGTCAACGTGCTGTCGAATTCTGCGGGTTTGTTCGCCAGCAACGGTACAACGGCTCACAATCATGGAGCAGCTCATTCTGAAGTAGTGTTTTTGCGTCCCCACGACGTGGAAATTAAAACTAAGCCGGAGTCTGGTTTTGCATTAGCAAAAGTCAGCCGCATCATTCATTTAGGGCGGGAAATTCAAACCGAGTTGCTGTTGGAATCGGG